>NZ_AZUQ01000001.1:964205-1285606 GCF_000527155.1 Haloglycomyces albus DSM 45210
ACTCCTTCATCGGGGTGCTGGCGTTCGCGATCATCCTGGGGGTGTTGAAAGACCACCGTGATCTACGCAAGTTCGCCTACATCATCGCGGCGGTATCGCTGATCGGCATTATCCTGCCGCCGCTCCTGCCGGCCTCCATCTCCGAGGCGGGAGGAGCCAAGCTATGGCTTCGACTGGGGCCGATTTCGATCCAGCCCAGTGAGTTCGCCAATATCGGCCTCATCGTATTCTTCGCGCACTATCTGATCAGCAAACGCGACGTCCTGACCGTCGCCGGTCGCCGTTTCCTGGGGTTTCAGTTTCCCCGTCTCCAGGATCTGGTTCCCGTCATCATCGTTCTGGTCACATCGCTGTTCGTACTGGTATTCGCCCGCAGTCTGGGCCAGTCGCTGATGATCTTCGCGGTCTTCCTCGCCATGCTGTACATGGCGACACGGCGCATCTCGTGGCTGTTCATCGGAGTCCTGTCCTTCGCGGCCGCCTGCGTCGCGGTCTATCCTCTCTTTTCGCACCTACAGGTGCGCGTGCGGATTTTCCTCGACCCCTACAACCCCGACTACGTCAACGGGCAGTCCTATCAGCTGGTCAAAGCCTTGGACGGGCTCACCGAGGGCGGGCTCCTCGGAGCAGGGCCCGGGCAGGGCAAGGCCAATTCGATTCCACTGGCCGAATCCGACTTCATGTTCCCGACCCTGGGCTATGAAATCGGACTTTTCGCTCTGACGGCGCTGCTACTGCTGTATCTGATCATGGTGGGACGCGGATTCAAAACGGCCATGTTGGTGCGCGACAACTTCGGGAAACTACTGACCGCCGGATTGTCGTTCCTCATCGCCTTCCAGGTCTTCGTCGTCATCGGCGGCGCCACCGCCCTCATTCCCATGACCGGAGCGACGACGCCGTTCTTGGCGGCGGGTGGTTCGTCCGTATTGGCCACCTGGATTCTCATCGCCCTCCTGGTGCGGGTCTCCAATGAGGCCCGGAAACCGCACCGCGGCAGCAATCGGCTGGAAAAAGTTACGCCTCCGCCGGAATGGTTGCAGCAGAAAGAAAACGAACGCCAATTCGAGGAACGTCGTGCCGCCGCCCAAGCCGAGGGGGAATCAACGCAGGTAGTCGATCTCAACCAGCTGCGTGGACGGCAACACCCCTCGGGAGACCCTTCTCCACCCCTGCACGGCGGTAACGCACCGCCACAACCACCACCGCAATCCCGACCCTACGGTCCAGGAGCACAACCCCGTTCGGAACGAGAGGACGAAGCGTGAACCCGACATTGCGCCGCACCGCCATCCTCAGCCTGGTCCTGTTCGCCGCGCTGTTCATCCACATCAACCGGATTCAGTTCTTCGGGCTCTACGCCCAAGACGACAACGGCTGGTGCACAGTGGAAGACGACGACTACGAGCACCCGCGCGGCTCAATCCTGGCGGGCGACACCCCCATCGCCGAGTCGATGGAGACGGAAGACGACTCGTACCTCGATTACACGCGTAGCTACCCCGACGGCGAATACTTTGGAAACATCACCGGTTTTGCCTCCATCCTTTACGGGGCCAACAAGTTGGAATGTGAGACGGCCGGTTATCTCGACGGCAGCGACGACGTCTTCTTCACCGACAAGATCCTCGCCTCGTTCAAGGAGGACGAACAGATGCGCGGCAACGTCGTTACCTCGCTGGACGCCGGCCTACAGCGCACCGCCTACGACGCACTGGCCGCCGTCTCCGACAGCGGTGCGGCCGTTGCCATCGAACCGTCCACCGGGCGCATTCTGGCCCAGGTGTCGGTTCCCGGCTGGGACCCCAACCGGATTTCCAACGCCGACACCGATGCCGCCGGAGTCGCCTACGACGAGCTCAATGACGACGAGTCCAAGCCCATGGTGGACAAGACCGTTCAGGAACACTACGCACCTGGTTCGACGTTTAAGACCGTGGTGGCCGCCGCCTTTATCGAAAACGGTCACGGAGACGCCGACAGTATGGTTCCGGCCGGTAACCGCTACGATCCGCCCAATACCGAACGCGACATCACCAATTCCACAGATCAGTGTCCCCAATCCGAATTGACGCTGGAAGAGGCGTTCGCCCGGTCGTGCAACACCACGTTTTCCAAAATCTGCAATGAGGTCCTCGAACCAGGAGAAGTGACCGAGATCGCCGAACAGTTCGGCTTCGGCGAGTCCTTCCGCACCCCCTTGACGACCCCGGCCGACTCCCGGACCCCCGCCAATATGGACGACCCCGGGATTCGGGCGCAGGCCTGCATCGGACAGAACGACGTCACCGAAACGGTCCTGCAGAACTCCATCATCGCCGCCACCGTTGCCAACGACGGCGTCCGCATGGACCCGCAGTTGATCGACAAGGTCACCAATTCCGAGGGTGAAACCATCAAGAAGGTCGGTGAATCGGACAACGGCCGGGCCGTGTCCAGCGACACCGCCGCGGAATTGCGACAGCTTATGCGGGCGACGGTGGATCGGGGCACCGGCGGGAACGCCCAGATATCCGGCTACGACTCCGGAGGTAAAACCGGTACCGCCGAGCACTGGGACTCTAGCGGCGACCCCCTCCCCGACCACGGCTGGTTCATCGGGTGGGCCGGTCCCGACGACGGGGAACCCGAAGTGGCCGTCGCCGTACTACTGGACTCCTACGGCAGCGGCGGCTCGGCGACCGCCACCGACATCGCCGGACAGCTCATGCAGCAATACCTGCAGAACGACTGATTGACACGCGCGGAGCGCACCGGCGGAGGTTCCTCCCGCTCGTCCACCCGACTGAATGACTATTTCGCCTGCCAGGCAATGAAAAAGGGGTGGCAACCATCGGTTGCCACCCGGTTCGTCCCACCGAAACGAGACGAACGATACCTAACGTGCTTGGCAATCCCTCTCTAGCGGCTCACCTCCACTGTGTACTCGTTCAAACCCTGTTCTGCTTCAACCTCATTGGTTGAGTCTCCATAACGGGACAGGGAGCGCAGAGTCCACGCCCCCGGTGCCGCGAAGAACCGGAAACGTCCCCCGCCACCGGTCACCACCTCGGCGGTGAACTCACCCGAAGCGTCCAGAAGCCGCACGTACGCACCGTCCACTTCCTCGCCTTCGGGATTGACGACCGTGCCGGTCAAAACCGTCTCCGTCTCCAAATCCACCGCACTCGAAATCGAGCCTCCCTGAGCGGGCGCACCGCACCCGGCGTTCGCTTGTGCCGTCGCCATGACCATTACCTCTTTCCGTCGATCGCTACAGTCCCATCCGAATGCTTACTTCTCGCCCGGCTCATCGCCGAGGGCCACCGGCACACCGACCAGCGAGCCGTATTCGGTCCACGAACCGTCATAGTTCTTCACGTTGTTGAACCCGAGCAGCTCCCGCAGGGCGAACCAGGTGTGCGAGGAGCGCTCGCCGATACGGCAGTACGCCACGATGTCCTTGCTGTCGTCCAGCCCGGCCGCCTTGTAGAGGTCGGCCAACTGCTCGTTGGACTTGAACGTGCCGTCCTCGTTGGCCGCCTGACTCCACGGCACATTGATGGCCGTGGGAATGTGGCCCGCACGCTGCGACTGTTCTTGAGGCAGGTGTGCGGGCGCGAGAAGGCGACCGGCGTACTCGTCGGGAGAACGCACGTCCACCAGATTGGCCTGTCCGATCGCGGCGACGGCGTCGTCACGGAAGGCGCGGATCGAGGTGTCGGGGGCCTTGGCCACGTAGTCGGTGGCAGGACGGTTGGGAACCTCGGTCACCAGCTCCCGGGCGTCCAGTTCCCACTTCTTCCGTCCGCCGTCGAGCAGACGAACGTCCTGATGTCCGTACAGTTTGAAGTACCAGTAAGCGTAAGCGGCGAACCAGTTGTTGTTGCCGCCGTATAGCACTACCGTGTCGTCATTGGAGATTCCGCGTTCACTGAGCAGCGTGGAGAACTGTTCGGTGTTCACGAAGTCGCGGCGAACGGGGTCCTGGAGGTCCTTCTTCCAGTCGAGTTTGACGGCACCTTTGAGGTGTCCGGAGTCGTAGGCGGCGGTGTCCTCGTCCACCTCGACGAATACGACACCGTCCTTGTCGAGATTGTCCTCTGCCCAGTCAACGGTGACGAGTACGTCTTCACGAGCCATGTTGGCACTCCTAAAAGTGTAGATTTTTAATTATTGGACCGTTCGAACCACCACACGAGTGCGATCACATCGCAAGTACTCGTGACCGGCGGCAAACCGAACGGTTTGGTCGTTCGAACGCCCGCGATTCCCCGGCCAAGTGGCGCGGGTGTATCACTGACGGTCATTTGTATTCATTGATTTGGATATAATGGAATTCAGATGTCCCGAGTGGGAAATGAAGTGATGAAAACGGCTGCCCACCATGCGCTTCGCACCGAGGAAGGTCTGGAATACAGTTCTCTCCCCGAATGGAAAAATCGATGAGTTGAGCCGCGTGAGCGGCAGAATGCAAGCCGTCATCCGGCGACTGGCTCGTGCCAGCCGCCTAAAACATTCGACACAGTGTGGCGGCGACGTAACAGAAGTCGATCGCACGCCGCCTGGTCAACAAAGGCGAGCGCATGACCTATAACGTAACAGACAATCCTCGCCTTTGCCATAGACGTTCCCGGTATTTGGAAACGAACTCCACCTACGTTCCGCGTTCCCGGCGCTGGGCTTGGCCGTGTTCAGCGCAGTTGGACGTCGTCGGCCGACATGTCCAGATGCAGTTTGGTGCCGTCGACTCGCAAGTCGTCCAAGGTCGTTCCGTACGGGAGCTCGGGTAGTTCCACGACGGTGTTGAGACGGTCGGCGATGCGGTTGATGAGTTCCTCTACGCCGGACGGTAGGTCGGTGTCGTCGGCCGAGCGCACGTTTCGCGCGGAGAATTCGATGCCGTTCGACACCTGAGTGATGTCGACGTCGCTGGTGAAGTTCAGTTCCCGACCCAGCAACTCGGTGGTGATGTGGGCGGTCAGGTCGTCGCCGGACTGCTCGAACGAGATATCGCTGTCGTCGAGCAACACGTCGTCCAGCCCGTCGAGCGGTAGGACGGCGGTTCCGCTGACGCGTTGCGCGGTGATGTCTCCGTCGGCTCCGAGATAGGTAAGCGTGTCGGCTTCGAGGTGACGTGCGGTGAGGTTGAACTCCTCGAACGTCAGTGAATTATAGGTGACCTCGCTGAGCTCGATGTCCATGGTGTCGATGTCGTTCCGGGTGACTTGGGTGAGGAACGGGAAGCCCGCGACGTCGACGTCGACGCGTTGGCTCGACCATGCGCCCTCTTCGGCGGCCTCCTCGGCGACTTGGTCGGCCGCCTTGCTCTCGAAGACGTTGGCGACGATGCGGTCGGCCAAGAGTAGGAGGAGTGCCGCGATGATGAGTCCGATGACGATTCGGACCAGAATTTTCGCCATGGTGGTTTCCTTATCGGTTTAGGCGATGATGTAATACGCGCTGAGTAGGTACACGACCGGCCCGGTCATTCCGAAGGCGAAGAGAGGCCCGGCGATCCCGGTTACCGGCCAGGGGGCGCCGCCGTCGCCGTCGATACGGCGGGAGGCGACCAGATAGGCGACGGCGATGTCGGAGAGGATGGCCGTCAGGGCGATGATGAGGCCGCCGATGGCCGCCGTGGCGGGTTCGGGTCCCTCGATGACCATTCCGGCGTAGGCCGCGGCGGCGGTCCCGGCCATGGTGCCGAGGACGACGCCGAACGCACCACGGGGTATTTGGCGGTTGATGCGGGGGTCGGGCAGACTGAGGTCCACCGCGCGCGCGGTGACGATGGCACATCCGGCGGCCAGTAGCGCGGAGTACATGGCGGGGGGTGCCGCTCCGAGTCGGGAGAGCACGAGGTAGCACCCGTAACCGAAGACGGCGACGATCGCCAGGGAGGCGGTTCCGGTGACGTTGGTGGTGTCGCGGCGGCGTGGGTTGAGCACTTGCATGAGCAGTGCGGCCTGGACGGCGAACGCCAAAAACACCAGGAGGGGCGTGATGGAGGGTCGTGGCCACTGGACGACGAGGGCGTTCCCGGCGACGATGCTGAGCATGCTGGAGGCCCAGACGATCCAGGGGTGTGGGACGGATCGGACCCACGTCAGGCACACGACCGCGGCCGTTTGGAGGACACCGATGCCGAGGGCGTAGAACCAGCGTTCGGTCTGAGTGCCGAGGATGATGCTTCCGGTGATGGCCACCGTCAGGCAGATGGGCGGTAGACGGTGGAACCATTCGGGCGTGGGTGGTGGGTTGGTGTGGTCGGGCCGACGGACTTCAGGGGTGGTGGGTGGGTTGTGGTGGATCGAGCCGTCGGTGGCGACGTCGCTCGGTTCGCCGTCAGGGCCGGGGCGAGGCGGGGCGCTCGTGAAGGTCGGCGGGGCGAGCCCTGCGGTCGGCCGCGGGCGGGGTGCGTTGGGGACTTCGGCTTGCGACGGTACGCGAGCGGCGGCCTGCGGTGGGACCGGTTGTTGATACGGCTGCCCCCACTCGTTGTCGTCGGCGGGTGGTGTCGCGGTTGCCGGCCCCGTCCACAGACGGCCTGATTCGGGCCGCTTCGGCTCGGGCCAATCGGATTGGTCCGCCGATGGGGCCCAAGGACCTTCCTGCCGGGGTCGATCGCTGTCGCCACTTGAATGTTTACCCACGTGTACAGATTAAACAGCCGTCGGCTGAGTACTTGCTCAGAGGTCGGCATGGCGCGCCAAGGCCACCGGTTCAAGTGAAAAATGTCGCTGTATTCCAATACACACCTGCCGTAGGGGCGTGGAGTCGGCTATACTGTCGCTTATCGCGACGGTGTTTGGTCGGCTCGGCAGGGCCGCCGACACCGCAGGCGCAATGAGGCGCACGATTTGGACAGACCGCTCACGGGTTCGCACCGACGGCATGAGACACGTCGGGTTTGAGCCGGTGAGACCCGCTCCACCTCATCAATCCACCCCGGCAACGACGCCATAGCGGAGTCACCGGCGCATCAGCGCGAGATGATGTGACGGCTGGAGAGGAGCTCAGGTTGTTCCAGGAACATCCGGTTGACGCACGGAGGTGGTGTCATGACCTCCCCGTCCTGACGGGGTTCCTGTGGCAAGCCGAGTGGTCGCCCCCTACCTACCGGGTTCGTTCAACGACAAGCCTGTCTTTCGGAGGCCGCCTGTGGAAATTCTGGTTCTGACCGGGTATCCGGTTCCTCAGTTTCCTGAAAACATTCTTCCCGCCATCACCTTGCTGCCCCACAACGTGCGCTATGAACCCCGTGACGCCCGTTCTCTGTTGGACGGGCCGTCACCCGATTTGATCGCCGTCGACGCCCGCGACGATCTCGCCGACGCCCGTTCGACCTGCCGTATGCTGCGGACGACCGGAGTGAGTGTTCCCGTTTTCCTCATCATCGGTGAGTCCGGGCTGATCACTCTGCAGGCCGATTGGAAGGTGGACGACTTCCTCCTGTCCGGCGCCGGTCCCGCCGAGGTCGAAGCTCGTCTGCGACTCGCCGTCGGGCGAGAGGACTCCCGCAAACTGGAAAACTCCCGCATGGTGAAAATCGGGGATTTGACCATCGACCCCGACATGTACGCCGTCAAGATCAAAGGCAGCCCCATTGATCTGACCTACAAGGAGTTCGAGCTGCTGCGGTACCTGTCCGAACACCCCGGTCGGGTGTTCAGTCGCGAACAGCTGCTGCGCGAGGTGTGGGGCTACGACTACTTCGGCGGCACCCGCACGGTCGACGTGCATATCCGTCGTCTACGCGCCAAGTTGGGTGCCGAGCACGAAAGCCTGATCGGTACCGTGCGGCAGGTGGGCTACCGCTTTGTACTGCCTCCGTCGGCGCGGGACAAGCGCACCTCGCCCGCGCCCGACATCACTCCGATGGAGGTTTAGGCGGCGTCCAGCCACTCGCCGGCCCGCATGACGCCCTTCAGCTCCAGATCATTGTCCAGTACCAGCAGATCGGCACGCTTACCAGGATCGATCGTGCCGACGTCGGTGAGTCCGAAGGTCTCGGCGGGCACTTCCGAGGCCATGGCCGAGGCCGCCGGGACCGACTGCTTACCGAGGTGGACGGCGTTGCGGAAGGCGTCCAGCAGGGTAATGGTGGATCCGGCGATCGCGCCGTCCTTCGTGCGGGCGGTTCCGTCCTCGACGTCGACGTCGAGATTGCCGAGCTTATACGATCCGTCGTCCAGACCGGCGGCGTCCATCGCATCCGACACGAGGTGCACCCAGGTAGGCAGGGCGGTGTCGAAGATGAACTGCATCGTACCGTGGTGCAGATGGACGGGATCGGCGATGACTTCCGAGATGGTCCGTTCGTCATCCAGCAAAGCGGGGATCGGGCCCGGATCGCGGTGTTTGAACGGGCGCATCGCATTGCACAGGTGGGTGGCGACGATCGCTCCCGCGTCCATGCCGTCCACGGTCTGTTCCCACGTGGCGTCCGTGTGGCCCAAGGCCACCACCACACCTTGGGAGGCCAGATATTCGATCGTCTCCACGGCACCGTTCAGTTCCGGCGCGACGGTCATCATCTTGGCGCTGCCGTCGGCGGCGGCCATGAGCTGCTTGGCCTCTTCCACGGAGGGGTCGCGCAAAACCGAGGGGTCATGGGCTCCGCGCCGTTCAGGTGAAATGTACGGACCTTCGTAATGCACACCCATGATCGTGCCGTCGTCATACAGCGGTTTAAGATTTTTGGTGGCCTCCAGCAGAAAGTCCTGGGAACCCGATACCAGCGACGCCATGACGGTCGTCGTTCCCCGGCTCGCGTGAAAAGCCGCCGCTTGGCGCGCCTGTTCGGCGTTTCCACCGGTGAACGAATACCCGCCGCCCCCGTGAGTGTGGGTGTCGATGAATCCGGGTATGACCCAACCGTCCGGCTCTCCCGACGTCTCCTCAATCCCGGCTATTCGATCACCATCGACGATCACGGTGCCGTTCATCACGCCTTCGCCTGTCACAACATGCGCATGTGCGGGCAATTCGTTCACAATTAGCTCCTAAGCAAGCAAGGAGGCGTGTTGCACTTCACGCCAACTGACATAATCGAGCCCTAATGTGCATTATTTGAGCACCCAGGTGTCCCACTATGAACAATAACGCGCGATAATTGAGCGTGGACATGGGTTAGGAGAAAGATGGACCGTTACGCACGATGGAATACCCTGCTGGAAATCCTCGCAGAACAGGGGCGCATCACCGTTGAGGAGGCGGCCACGAAACTCGAAGTCTCCCAGGCCACCATCAGGCGGGATTTTGATCAATTGTCACAACAGCAAATGATCACCCGCACGCGCGGCGGCGCGGTGGCGGGAGGGATTTCCTATGATCTGCCCTTGCGCTATAAGACCGCCAAACACGTGCAGGAAAAGAATCGGATAGGGCAGGCCGCCGGTCGCCTGGTGCAACCGGGACAGGTGATCGCACTCAACGGCGGCACGACGATCACCGAGGTCGCCCGCGCTCTGGCGACGCGCACCGATTTGGTTGCCACGCCCGGATCGACCGGATTGACCATAGTCACCAACGCGCTCAACATCGCCAACGAACTGATCGTCCGCCCGCATTTGAAGGTGGTCGTCGCCGGCGGCGTCGTTCGCCCGCAGTCCTATGAGCTCATCGGCCCGCTCGCGGCGCCGATTCTCAGGGAGATCACCTTGGACATCGCCTTCCTCGGCGTCGACGCGGTGGACTTCAAGCTCGGGGCCACCTGCCATCACGAGGGCGAAGCGGCGATCAACGCTCTCATGGCCGCCCGGGCACGGAAGGTCGTCATCATCGCCGACGGCTCCAAAGTCTCCGGACACGCCTTTGCCCGCATCTGCTCCAGCGACCGTATCCATACCCTGGTCACCGACACCACCGCCCCACAGGAGCAGTTGCGCGACTTCGAGGCCGCCGGGGTACGCGTCGTCGTCGCGTAACCGATAACGGTGCGTTTTTACGCCTCGATCGAGGAGGCCGGCGACCGGCTGGTACGACGCTGCGGCGGGGTCGGCGGTTCGGAACGGGGTCGACGTCGGCCCCGCACGAGACGGACCAAGCGCCACACCCACCGGAAGAACATGTAGCTGCGAAAGGACCGGGCCAGAAGCAAGCGCTGTTTCAATCCCTTCGGTTTCCACGACGGCGGTCGATACCGTGCACATATGTCGTGGGCGGCAAGGAAGAACTCACGGCGATGCGAGGGCACGATGCGGTCGGTGTTTCCCATGACGATCAACAAGTGCCACACCATGTGCTCGAAGAGTGCCGTTCGCAGCCCGTCGTCCTCCACGGCGTCCCAGTCACGCCAAGTACGTTCCCATTGGACGAATACGTCAAAATGCTTACGGTCCTGCGTCAGGGTAATCGAGCTCTGTGGACGTTGATGCCACAGATAACTCTCTTCCAGCACCAGTCCGATTGAATTCACGCGACGCAACAACCCGTAAGTCCAGGGAATGTCGGTATACCAACCACTGGGAAATTCCAGTCCACCGTCGGCCAGCAGTTCTCGACGGGCAATTTTCGTCCACGGCGTATGCGTATAGGGAATGATCCCGGTCCATTGCTGGAGTGCAAAGAAGTCGGTGTCGACAGGCGACTCCTCAGCGAGACGCGGTAGAAAAGCGGGGCGCTGGACACCGTCAGAGGAAATACGGGAATGCTGAATCAACAAAAGATCCGGACACCGATCGGCACCGATACGTTCCACGATCCGCTCGACCGCTCCGGGAGCCACGCGGTCATCGGCGTCGACGAACCACACGTACTCTCCTGTGGCCTGCCGGAGGCCCTGGTTGCGTGCGGCACCCGATCCACCGTTCGCTTCGGTGCGACTCAATCGAACCCGCGAATCCCGCCGGGCGAATTCGGCGGCGATGCGACCCGAATCATCCGGGCTGCAGTCGTCTACCACGACCACTTCCATACGTTCCGTAGGAGACTGCAATACGGAGCGTAGGCAATCAGCCAAGTATTGTTCCGCCTTGAATACGGGCACAACAACACTCAATTCAGCCATTTTTCAACATTATCTTTCCGTGGCAGTACTAGCGAACAACAGTGACACAGAAGAATTTTCGCATAGTCTCTCCATAGGGTACGCCGGTTCAATTTTTTCGACAGTGGAATATTCTCCCATCCCGGCTATATCACGAATCCGACTCACCTGAAACCGACATTCCGCTGTATCATGGGTTCCATCGTGTCGATCTCAGTTGATCCCCCGATGAATTGATATTGACCATTCAGTGGAACTTCCTCAAACACCAAACGAATACCAAGGTCACAACCTTCGCGTACTCACTTCACCAGCGCTCACCGAGTGTTAACGTCGCTGTTAAGAATACCCTTCACCACTACCCAGCCAAGAAAGCCAAGTCATATGTCCGACAGTAAAAACACCACATTGGACCTCGTCGTCATCGGCCTCGGATACGTCGGCCTCCCCCTGGCTCACGCTGCCGGACACTCCGGGCTACGCGTGGCCGGTTTCGACCTCGACGATGACGTGACACAAGGACTCAACCACGGTCACAGTCATATCGACGACCTTTCGGACGGCGCGGTGCAATCCCTCCGCGACCACGGTTTCCATGCCACCACCGACCCGGGTGTCATCGGCCGAGCCGACACCGTCATCATCTGCGTCCCCACTCCACTGTCGGAAACCGGCGGACCCGATCTGACCGCCGTCAACGGTGCCGCCGACCTGCTTGCCGACCATATCCGTTCCGGTAGCCTGGTCATCCTGGAATCGACCACCTACCCCGGTACCACCGAGGAAATCCTGCTTCCCCGTCTCGAGAAGAGCGGATTGCGCGCCGGACACGATTTTGACCTGGCCTTCTCCCCCGAACGCGTCGATCCGGGGAACGCCGTCTGGGGTATCACCAATACCCCCAAGGTCGTCGGGGGCATCAACGCCACCTCGACCGGTCGAGCGGCCGATTTCTATCGCCGTTTCATCGACACCGTGCACGGGGCTCGCAGCCCCAAAGAGGCCGAAATGGCGAAGCTGTTGGAAAACACCTACCGGCACGTCAATATCGCGCTGGTCAACGAGATGGCCGTCTTCTGCCACGAACTCGGCATCGACCTCTGGGAGACCATTCGACTCGCCTCCACCAAACCCTTCGGGTACCAGGCTTTCTACCCCGGCCCCGGTGTGGGTGGACACTGTATCCCCATCGACCCCAACTACCTTTCCTATAAGGTACGCACCCTCGGTTATCCGTTCCGTTTCGTAGAACTCGCCGGTGAAATCAACAATCGCATGCCCGAGTACGTCGCCCAGCGCGCGATGGAGATACTCAACAACGATCGCAAAGCGCTGTCCGGATCTCGAGTGGTCCTCCTGGGCGTCACCTACAAACCCGACATCGCCGATCAACGGGAGAGTCCAGCGGTCGCGGTGGCCCGCAAACTGATCGCTTCGGGCGCCGAAGTGGCGTTCCACGACCCGTACGTCGACGACTGGGACGTCGGGTCCGGCCCCGTCGAGAAGGTCGCTGAACTGAACGATGCCCGGGCCGACCTCTATGTGCTCCTCACCCACCACCGCGAATACGTCGACTCTCAGCTGCACGACTGCCGTCCACTGCTGGACACCCGAGGCGTCGTCAACTCTCAGGAAGGCGTCTCACGACTCTAGACGAACCGAGGGCGCGGCGCAGGCACTTCGATGCCCGCCGCCGCGCCCTCGGTCCACTGGACTCCGGAGGTTGGACCGTGGTTATCAGGCCGGTTTCACGTCACCGGTCAGGATTCCCAGAATCAACGGGTTGTCCTTCGTGGGGTTGTTCTCGTCATAGGCCGAGTTCACCGTGACCTCGCCGAGACGGTCGCCCACCACGTAGTGCGAGGTGTGCTGCTCCTCCCAGATAGGTAGGCGGGGCAGCGTCTCATTGAAGATGACTGCGAGCTTCGCATTCGCCTCCCGCAACTTTTCCGGGTCGGATGCTGAAACGGCATCGTCGTAGATGTCGTCGACGTTGACCGTCCCGTAGGCCTCGGTCTCGATGTCCTTGGTCTCCACACCCATACCCGGCGATTCGTCGGTACGGTCGTTCTCCCAGAAGAAGTTGAACTGTGCCGCACCCGAGTACTGCGGACGCAGCGGGTTGCCCCAGTGGCGAATGGTCATGTCGTACTCACCACTCGGCCACATGGCCCAGACGCTGCTTTCGGGGACCGTCTGGAACTCGACGTCCAGACCGAACTCCTGCAGCTGATCGGCAACGGCGATGGCCGTGTCGGTCCAGTCGTCCCAGCCGTCTGGAGCGACGAGGGTGTACGACTTCGGGTCCTCACCCTCGGGAGCCCACTTGCCGTCCTGCTTGGACCAGCCGGCCTCTTCCATGAGTTCGGCGGCTTTGTCCACATCGTAGTCGTAGTGGGTCAGCTTGCTCTCGGGGTCGTCGAGCAGGTCCTCGGTTACCAGGATGGCGCAGCCGGAGTCGTAAGTGTTGTTCAGGAAACCGCCTTCACCACGCGCGGCGACACCGATCGCCTCCCGGTCCAGCGCGTGCAGGATCGCCTTGCGAACCCGGTAGTCGGCCAGTTCGGGGTGGCGGTTGTTGTTCAACGCGATGCCCCCACCGCTGAGCGAACCGTGCTGCAGCTGCTCGGAACCGTCGATGTCCTCCAGAATCACGTCCCGGTCGTTGGGGTTCAACACGTGAGTGGAGTAGTCGACCTCGCCGGATTTCATGAACGGCACAACGTCCGAGTTACCGGCTGCACGGGCGATGACCTCGTCGAACAGAACCTCGTCGGCGAACAGACCACCCTCGTGGTGTTTGAAGATGACCTGGTTGTCGGTCTGCTCCTCGAACTTGTACGGCCCACAACTGATCCAGTCATCGAAATCCAGGTCGGCGAGATCAGAGTTGAACGACTCCTGGTCGCCACTGCCCCACACGTCGGTGCCCTGCTCCATGAGTCCCTTGGCGCGCTCCATGAAGTCGCCGTACCGCGCCGACGAGTGAACCTGAGTTTCCCCGGCTATATAGCCGATTCCCTCATAGGAGTGGTTCAGAACCAGTTCGACGGTGTAGTCGTCCGTCTCGTTGATCTCGTCCACATACGGCCACAGGGTGTTGGCGGCATTCGCCCCGGCATAGGCCATTCGATAGCTTCCCGCCAGATCCTTGGCGGTTACTTCATTACCGTCGGTCCACTTGACGCCTTCGCGCAGCTTGACGGTAATAAGCTTTCCGTCCAGGTCGACGTCCAGCGACTCCGCCAGCATAGGGATGTATTCCTGGCTGCCCCAGTTGTAGTTGGCCACCTTGGGGTAGAAGAGAGGAGCAACGGCCTGACCGATGAGCAGGGCACCATCGCTGAAGGGCGGGTTCTTGTGGTTTTCCACGGGGTTCATGTCGGCGGTCGCGACGAAGCGTCCGCGGCGCTCGCCGTCTCCGCCACTCGTGCCATCGGCCTTACAGGCGCTCAACAATCCGGCGCCCGCTACTCCGGCCGCGCCGAGGCCGGTAGCCTGCATGAGGCGCCTACGTGACATTTCCATTCGCTGAGAGGTCATTGCCTCTTCCTTTCAATCAGGATCGTAACGGTACTGATGGCGCTGAGAAACACCCCGAGCCCTATATTCATTACACTCAATGTGAACTCAGCCGTTCCGGTAGGGTGATAGCACGCCGACAGCCCGCCCAGAATGATCAACAGCATCCCGAAGCCCAGCCCGAAGCGCGCCATCAGATAGATCATGTCTCTACCTTTTCCAAAGCCGCCGTGTGGTTTCGACTCACCACAGTGCAAGCCAGACGCCGACTCTCCTCAATCTCGGTCAGAGAGGGCGTCATAGTGTCGCAGGTTCCGCTTTCAAACAGCGGACAGCGCGGATGGAAGGTGCAGCCGGAGGGAAGATCCGTCAAGTTCGGGATCTCGGCGCTGCGCAAACCACCTGATTTGTCTCCGCTCTTGGCCAGACGCGGATCCGGTTCGCAGACCGCGTCGATGAGAGCCTTCGTGTAGGGGTGCTGCGGGTTGTTGATCACCTCGGGAGTGGGTGCCTGTTCGACCACCTTCCCCAGGTACATGACGGCGATTTCACCGTCCCAGGCAAAGTATTTCGCTACGGCGAGATCGTGGGTGATGAACAGGAATCCCACGCCGAGTTCATCGCGTAGTTTGCCGAGCGTGTTGAGCATGCTCACGCGAATCGACACGTCCAGCATCGAGGTCGACTCGTCGGCGATCAGGACCTTGGGGTCGAGGGCCAGTGATCGCGCCACGTTCACCCGCTGCCGTTGACCGCCCGACATCTGGTGCGGGTACTTGTCGAGGTACGTCTCCGGCGGAGTCAGATCCACCAACTCCAGCAGCTCCCGGGCCTTTTGGCGCGCCTGCCTCTGAGTGGTCACCACTCGGTGTTTCCGCACGGCCGCCGTCAAAGTGGACACCACGGTGCGGATCGGGTTGAGCGCCGCGTACGGATCCTGGTGAATGTACTGCACGTCCAGGCGGAACCTGCGGAAGTCACGCTTCGACAAGGAGTGGATGTCGCGACCCAGGTACTCCACGCTTCCCCCGGTCGGCTTCGTCAGGCCGGCCGCCGCGCGAGCCGTCGTCGTCTTACCGCAGCCGGACTCTCCCACCAGGCAGACGACCTTTCCAGGCACGACGTCCACATCGATCCCGCCCACCGCGGGCACCGCTCCGGACTTGGTGCGGAAGGTCTGTTCCAGGCTTTTCAATCGCAGTATTGCCTCAGACATGAGTGTCCGCCCTTCCCTGGAATTCAACTTGGTCATGGTGTCGACATTGCACGGCGTGAGACATGCCTTCACCCCGCTCTCGGAGCACCTCCAACCCCGGCATCTGAGAAACGCACTCCTCGGTGGCGTATCCGCAGCGCGGGTTAAATGAACAACCCGAGGGGAGACTGTCCAAACCGGGAGGAGAACCCGAAATGGACGAGAGGTCTCTTATCCCGCCTTTCACCGGCAGAACCGCGTTGATCAGTCCCGCGGTGTAGGGATGTTTGGGGTTGTAGAAGATGTCGTCGGCGTTTCCGGACTCGATGATCCGACCGGCGTACATAGTAGAGACTCGATCGGCCAACTCGGCGGCCAGACCGAGGTCGTGGGTCACGAAGATCATCGTGAAGCCGTACTCTTCCCGCAGTTCATGCAGCTGCTTGACGATTCCTCGCTGTGTCAACAGATCCAAGGCCGTGGTCGGTTCATCGAGGACCAGCACCTGCGGCTCCAACGCCAACGACAGGGCGATGAGGGCACGTTGCTTCATACCGCCGGACAGTTCGTGCGGGTACGAATCGAGTACGCGATCGGGATCCAAGCGGACCCGCTCCAGAAGTTCGGTCGAACGCCGCTCGACCTCCTTCTTCGACAAATGCTTCTCCGCGTGGTCTCGCATGGTCTCGGCGAAATGCGCCTTCATCTTCAGCACCGGGTTGAAGGCGTTCATGGCTCCTTGGAACACCATCGCCGCCTCTTCCCAGCGAAACTTGCGCATTTCCTTGGCGCTGAGCTTGAGAAGGTCGACTTCACGACCGTCCTTGCACTGGTAGATGATCTCGCCGCGCGGAATCCGTCCCAGCTTGGGAAGCAGCCGCAGCAGACCGAGCCCCAAAGTGGTTTTACCGCAACCGGACTCGCCCACCAAGGCCATCGACTGACCGGGATAGAGGTCGAAATTGATGTCATCGGCCGCGACGACCCGGCTGTTCTTACCGGTTTGATACGCGATCTGCAGGTCGCGGACGGAAAGTATCGGTTTGTTGACGTCCATGGTCATATCACCTCTCGCGCAGCCTGGGGTTGAAGATCTGTTCCAGCGACCGTTGCAGGGTGATCAGGCCGATGGTGAACAGGATGATGAGGGCCAAGGGGACGACGATGTACAGCAACCCGGCGGTGGTGTAGAAGGCATTGTCCTCCCAGCCGGAGTTGACCATGACTCCCCAGTTGTTCTCGGTGTACGGGAGCAGACCGAGGACGTACATACCCACCAGCGCGTAAATGGCGTTGTTGACCGCGATGATGAAACTGATGATGATGAAGCCGACCATGTTGGGCAGGATCTCCACGAAGATGATCCGTCCCTTGCCCAGATCCTGCAGCCGGGCCGCCTCCACGAATTCACGTTCCTTCAGCGACATCACCTGCGCCCGGATCGAACGGGTCAGGTAGGGCCAAGCGGTGAGACCGATGATCAGCGCCACCTGCCAGGAGTTCAAGGTGTCCAGTACCGATATCAGCATGATCATCAGGACCAGAGCCGGAATGGTGACCACCACGTCGGTGACGTAAAGGACCACCGTATCGATCCAGCCGCGCAGGTAACCCGCCAAGGCACCCAAGACGATGGCGACTATGACGGCGATGAACCCCGCCAGGAAGCCGACGGAGATGGGCTGCACCCCACCGAGCATCGTCTGTTGAAAGATGTCCTGGCCGAATTTGTTGGTACCCAGCCAGTGGTCTCCGGAAGGATCCTGCCAGGGATTGCGTAGATCCTGAGCATTATCGCTGCCCATGATCAACGGTCCCAAATAGGTGATGGCGAGAATGAACAGGACGATCAACCCGCCCACAAAGCCGGACTTCGATCGGGTCATTCCGTGCAGGAACCGCTTGAATACACCTGGTTCGTCGTCAACGACCGTCGGGGTGGCACTCATCAGGCTCCCTCCTTGCTGTTGAGGCGGATCCGGGGGTCGAGACGGGAGTTGATGATGTCGACGAGCAGGTTCGCGAACACCACCGCCGACGTCAAGAAGATCGTCATCGCCTGTACGACCGGATAATCGTGTCGCCAGGTGGCTTCGAACAACATGAGGCCCAAGCCCTTGTACTGCATGATCTGCTCGACCACGATGGCACCGCCGATGATGGTTCCCAAGGCGAGCGCGATTTGAGGAACGACCGGGAGGATGGCATTGCGACCGACGTACTGGGTGCGAATGCGCCCTTCTTTGAGCCCGCGAGCGCGAGCGACGGTCACGTACTCCTCTCCGAGTACTTCTGCGGTCGTGGACTTCATGGTGAGCATCCAGCCACCGGTGACGGTGACGGCGTAGGCGATGATGGGAAGCATGGCGTGGTACAGGGCGTCTCCGATGAATTCGAAGGTAAACCCGACTTCCACATAGGGCGACAATCGCCCCTGCATGGGTGCGTAATCGAAAAAGCCGAGCCAGACCGAACCGACGAGGATCAGTACCGCGAGAAACAGGTAGTTGGGGATTCCGGCCATGACTCCGGCGATGGGACTGACGATCTGATCGAGGAGACCGTTACGGCGGTAGGCGAGAACCATACCGACGAAGAGTCCGAAGACGACGGCGATGGTGATACCCGCGCCGACGCTGAAAAGCGTCCAGGGGAGGTATTCCATGATGCGGTCGAGGACCGGTTCGGTCCGGCCGGTCAGGGTGGTTCCGAAGTCGCCGCGTAGCGCGTTGGCGAGGTATTCGAAGTACTGCTGTATCAGTGGGGCGTCGGGGTCGTAGGAGATACGGGCACGAGCGACGGAATAGGCCTGATCGGGGTGCGTGCCGTTAGCGATGAGGGAGTTGGCCATTTCCTCGACGGGGTCGCGGGGCATTGCCCGCAGGAGAAAGAAGGTCCCGGTAATAACCAGGTAGATGGTAAAGAGCGAATGGATCACGCGCTTCAGTACATAGCTGCGCCGTAGGCGTCTCCACAGCGACGGCTTGTGCTCCTTCGGGGACGGCGGAGACCCCTCCACCGCTGGGTCCGAGGACGTGGTGTCTGTTGCCACGTTGGCACCCCTTCGTACTCGCTATTGGCATTCAAATAAATGAGAAAGAAAACTTTCTGTTTTTGAACGTACCCGTGATCACGTAGCGCACGCCATAGCGGGGGCGTAATCTTTATCATTCTTAACTGGTGTTGATACGTTTCTGTAACACGATCGAGAAACCCGGTTAAACGGTCCAACATACGGGACGATTCCGGTGCACAGACCTCACGCGGTCGAATCAGCGTCCTTCCCGACGATCCACAAATCCGACGCTTAAATACCCACAGGCAATAAAAAAGCGGCTCGCCAAAAAGCGAGCCGCTGTGCGTTCGGTCCCAGTCTAACGTACGAAGTGGAGGTTCTCGACGGCCCCTTCCATTGCGGGCAAACAGTAACCGCCACACGCACCTCAAAGCTCCGAGTGCGAGAAACCGACTGGCGCACAACAATCACACAGTCCACCGAGCCGCAATTGCAGAGCACGACGCGGCGGTAGATCAGCCTTTGATCAATCGTAGTTCGGGGGTCGAGAAGGACACCTGCGAAAAGTACGCTCGTCCTCGTCAATAACGGCGATAGATCTCGCGACGGTGCCCTACCTCGGTCATCAGTGCTTCCAACGATGTACCCGGCTTATCGCCCTGTGCGGAGAGAGCAGGCTTGGCGCGTTCAGCCCAGTACGCGTCCTCCACCTCCTCTATTAGGCCGACATCTTCTACCGGGACGAGTGCCGCGATGCGCCGCCCTGCGCGAATAACAAAAATGCGCTCTCCCTGCGAGGCCGTTTCGAGCACGCCCACCGGGCGCGAGCGGAGCTCGCTCACCTGCACCTCATATTCCGAGTACATATCCATACATACAAAGTAGAGGCTGTACAACTTGTCAAGCCAGCACCACTCCTCAGACCGAACAAGTATTCGGAATAATCAGCGTTTCTTGCCGAAAGTAGGCACCTTGCCACAGGTGCGACGCTCTTTCCAACAAGCCTGGCAGCACAGAGTGGGGTATCGAACGATGCTGATTCCGCCCACTCTCGCACTGCGTTTAGACTGCAGTCCCAGGCGAGAGGGTATAAGATGTTGCGCCGGAGAGAAGCCCGATGATCAGAATAACGACAACGGCAAGGTTGACCGCGACAATGCCACCCCTGACAGCCGTCGAGCAGTCGCGCAGGCGTGTAAACGCCAGAACGAGGGCCCCGACCACGCCGGTACCGACAAGCAGACAGTTGGAAATTGCGGTCACTGCAAACCATGTTGTGACTTCAGCTCGAGTTCTCGTGTTCACTTCGGATTCGATTGGCTCCCCCTGGATTATCCGTGAGACATGATGGTTCCGGTGTGGCAAATGACTGGCACAATGCACTTTCTTTTCGGATCAGGATGGAGTTGAAGTGGGGAATGAAGATTTCTCTGTGAAACTCCGTACCCTTCCAGAAAATCATCATATCGATAGTCGTAACCTTCACACTGCCCCACTGTTGTATCTCGCCAACGGTCAGCGATGTTCCGCTCATCCGTTGTGATGGCCGGACAGTCCATTGTCCTGTGGGTCGACCAAATCCGCATCGTCAGCGTCCACTGTGTCTGTCGTTGGTGAAACGGTCGAATACCAAGGTCATGACGATACGGTCGCTGGCACGATCAGACACCCTTCGGCATGAAACCGCCTCGAACGATAGGTACCCTGGTGAAACGCTGTATACTCACAGAGGTTCTCACGTCCACAGTGCTACAACTTCATGATGACGCGGTGAGGATAAGTAGCACGATGACCAAAGCTAGAATCCACTCGACCCGGTTGCTCCAGCCCGACAAACAAGCCCAACGTTCGCAGTTCATTTTCACCGCCGCTTTTAGAGACGAGAATAGGAATGATGACGGTACGCCGTCTTCATTCCTATTCTCTCTTTCAAGTTTTCTCTAGGCTTTAGGACGGATGACGCGCCGGTAGAGTGCCTGGCATTCTTAAAATGCCCCACCACCGCACATTCCCCACAGATATACCAACTGGCGAGCTTCCAGCGAAGCGCAGAAGCGGTAGAGCTGGAGAGGAGCTGGGATCGGCTGAGGTGCTGCGAATTCGCGTGAGGAGGACTCGTAGCGACCTTCAGGTCGTGAGAGGCCCCCGCAGCGCGAAGGCGTAGTGCCTCAGCCGATCCCAGCGGTCACCCACTACGCAGCTGCTTTGGAGAACTTTCGGGTCGACCAGAACATGGCCAGGAGCATGAGTCCACCTAGGAATACTCCGGCCTGCCAAATCGTCGGATCCGACAGGTCTCCCGCGAAGAGGGACCGTGCCGCTTCCACCGCGTAGTAGAACGGGTTGAAATCGGCGACCGTCTGCAGCCAGTTGGGAGCCAAGGCCATGGGCAGCATGATTCCCGACAGCAGCATGACCGGCTGAACCACAGTGTTTACCACAGGAGCCAAGGCATCTTCACTACGCAGAATGATTGCCAGCGCATAGGAGACGCTTCCCAGAAGGAATGCCACCAGCACCACGATCAACAGCATCATTCCCAGGCCCTTCCAGTGGATGGTCAGGCCCGCGATGGGTGCGGACAGCAACACCAAGACCAGGGCTTGCACCACGGTGGTGGAAACGGTCTGCAGGACACGTCCCGCCGACAATGCGGCCCGGCTGACAGGTGTCACCCGCATACGTTCGATGATGCCTTCCTTCAGCTCCGCGATCAGGCCGAAGCCGACGAAGGTGGAACCGAACAGCGCCATCATGATGATCAGTCCGGGCACGAACGTCTCCATCGCACCGTTTTCGAATCCGGGCATGGATTCGAAGCCGTTCAGCAAGGGCGCGAAGAGAATGAGGAAGTACAGTGGTTGAACCAGCATGACGACCAGCCATACCGGCTGTTTGAGGTTCAGCAGCATGGAGCGCTGATATACCAGCCAGGTATCGCGCAAGAATTTCATGGTGTTCTATTTCCCTTCTCGGAGGCTGCGACCGGTTTGTTTGAGGAAGACGTCGTCGAGGCTGGGGCGGTGCAGCTCAATCGAGGCCGGAGCGATATCGGCCTTGTCAAGCAACCGCAACATGGTCGGAACCGCTTCGGCGCCGTCTTCGACGTAGAGACGGATCTCGGAGATCCCCGTGGTCGGGTCGGCCTCCTTGCGCTCCACCTCCCGCACGAATTCCTGGCCGGTCAGGATGTCTTCGGCTTCGGCGGCTTGACCGTTGACGCCGACGGAGACGACGTCTCCGGCCACATCGTGCTTGAGGCTGCGTGGTGTTCCCTCCACGACGATCTCGCCGTGATCCACAATGGCCATGCGGTCACACAGCACATCGGCCTCGTCGAGGTAGTGGGTCGTGATGAAAATACCGGTGCCGCCCTCGCGCAGCCCTTGGACTTCGTCCCACATGTGCGCACGGCTCTGCGGGTCGAGACCGGTCGTCGGTTCGTCCAGAAACAGCAGTTTGGGGCGATGCACGACGCCGAGAGCGATGTCGAGGCGGCGACGCTGGCCGCCCGAGTACGTCTTGGTGCGGCGGTCGCCGTATTCGCTCAGTTGAAACAGATCGAGTAGTTCGGCCGCGCGCTCGCGCGCCTGGGCCTTTGACATGCCGTAAATGCGGGCCTGCATGATCAGTTCGTCGCGGGCACTGACGTCACCCCAGGTTCCGCCGTGCTGGCCCACATACCCAATATCGCGACGTACCGCTTCGGCGTTCTTGCGCAAATCGTGTCCGACTACCTTCGCTTCACCCGCGCTGGGCTCGAGGAGAGTGGACAGCATCCGCATGGTGGTGGTTTTTCCGGCTCCGTTTGGACCGAGGAGGCCAAAGATCTCACCTTCGGCGACCGACAGGTCCACGCCTTTTACGGCTTCCACCGTCTCGCCGCGGGCTTTGAAGGTCTTTTTGAACCCCTTGGTTTCGATCAACATGATGATGTTCCCTTGTTTGCATGATGACACTATTATGATGTCATAATGAAGTCTAATATATGCTCGCCTTTTGTTCAACTTTGACTATAGGCGCGACCATAACCAGTAGTCCAACGAATTTCTGGTGATACACATGATAGTCAAGGCTGGTATATTCTAGAACCATGTGGAGCACTCGACTGACGGTTTTGGGACTGGTGCGTTGGCTCGGTCCGGTTCACGGCTACCTCATTCGCCACGAACTCGAACGATGGAGCCCACCCGAGAGCCCGAACAAGCTCAAGGCCGGGTCGATCTATCACGCGCTGAAAAAGTTGACCTCCGACGGCCTTGTCGAGATCGTCTCCACCGAATCGGTCAACGACCGTCCGGCCCGCACCAGCTACCGCATCACCACCGCAGGCGAGCGCGCCTTCCACACCGAGCTGCGTCGGCAGCTGTGGGAGTTCACCCCGGCCACCGACCCCTTCGAAGCCGTCTGGGCGTTCGCCCCGGCCCTGGGAACCAAGGAAGCCATCGCCGTGCTCCGTGAGCGCGCCGACGCGCTCTACGGGCACATCGAACAGCTCACTCAGTGCTTGGCGAATACCACGGGTGAATGGGAATCTCAGGACCTCGATTTCATGCCCGACCATGCTCGTGCGATGATGCGACGTCGGGCCGAAATGCTGGCCGTGGACGCCACCTGGTGTGAAGAGACCGCCGATCGCATCGCCAATGGGGAGATCGATCTGGGGACGGACATGAACTCTGACATGTCGCAACAATGGCGCGAAGCGATTCAGCACGACTATCAGAAAAAATCCACAAACGAATCTGTGTGAACCCTACAAATTATGCCCGGTTTATACCGAAATAACTTCACTAAATTGCTCTAGCCGTAGCAACCGGGTGAAGGCCACCCATTACACTGCCTAACGTGCGTAAGGTATTGATCGCCAACCGCGGCGAAATCGCGGTGAGAGTAATCCGAGCTTGCAAAGACGCGGGCCTCGAATCCGTCGCAGTGTACGCCGATGGCGACCGGGACGCTCCTCACGTCCTGCTGGCCGATGAGGCGTACTCCCTAGACGGAACCACGGCGGCCCAAAGCTACCTCGATATGGACAAAATCCTAAAGGTAGCCAAGCGCTCCGAATCCGATGCCATCCACCCCGGCTACGGCTTCCTGTCGGAAAACGCCGACTTCGCCCAGGCGGTCATCGACGCCGGAGTCACCTGGATCGGCCCCAACCCACAGGCCATTCGCGACCTCGGCGACAAGGTGACGGCGCGAAAAATCGCCGAACGAGCCGGTGCGCCATTGGTACCCGGCACCAAAGACCCCGTCGACACCGCCGACGAGGTACTGGCCTTCGCCGACGAACACGGCCTGCCCGTAGCCATTAAAGCGGCCTTCGGTGGTGGCGGACGCGGACTCAAAGTCGCCCGCGAGCGCGAAGAAGTCGCCGATCTGTACGAATCGGCCGTCCGTGAAGCCGAATCCGCCTTCGGACGCGGAGAATGCTTTGTGGAGCGCTACCTCGACAAACCTCGTCACGTCGAAGCGCAAGTCATCGCCGACCAGCACGGCAACGTCGTCGTCGTGGGAACCCGTGACTGCTCCCTGCAGCGTCGCCACCAGAAGCTGGTGGAAGAGGCACCCGCGCCCTTCCTCAACAAAAAACAGCGTTCAAATATCCACGAAGCCGCCCGCAGCATCTGCAAAGAAGCCGGTTACTTCGGCGCGGGAACGGTCGAATTCCTGGTCGGCCAGGACGGAACCATCTCCTTCCTGGAAGTCAATACCCGCCTTCAGGTCGAACACCCGGTCAGTGAAGAGACCACCGGCATGGACCTGGTCCGCTACCAGTTCATGATCGCCGACGGGGAAAAACTGCCCCTGACGGCCGACCCCGAGCCGCGCGGCCACTCCATCGAATTCCGCATCAACGGCGAGGACCCCGCCCGCAACTTCCTCCCGGCTCCCGGCACGGTCGAGAAGGTCAGTTGGCCCTTCGGACCGGGCGTACGCATCGACACCGGTGTCGAACCGGGCACGGTCATCGACGGCAACTTCGATTCGATGCTGGCCAAGCTCATCATTACCGGTGCCGACCGGCAGCAGGCGCTGGAGCGCTCGCGTCGGGCGCTGGACGAGCTGCACGTCGAAGGATTGCCGACGGTGATCGACTTTCACCGTGAGATCGTCCGCGACAAGGCCTTCACGGAAGACTTCACCGTCTTCACCCGCTGGATCGAGACCGAATGGGCCAATAACCTGGAACCGGCCCCCACTCACGCTCCCGACACCGAATCCGAGGAACGCACCACGGTCCTCATGGAGGTCAACGGCAAGCGCGTAGAGGTCTCCATGCCCGCGAACCTGGTGAAACCGGCGGGCAACTCCAAACCTCGTAAGCGTTCCAAGTCCAAGGACAAGGCGTCACCCGCCGCGTCCGGTGGCAGTGACACCTTGGACAGCCCGATGCAGGGTACGATCGTGAAGCTCGCGGTAGAGGATGGACAAACCGTTACCGCTGGTGATACCGTCGTAGTGCTCGAGGCAATGAAGATGGAACAGCCGATTGAAGCCCACAAGTCGGGTACGATCGCGAAATTGGACCTGTCGATCGGTGACACCATTGCCGCAGGTGATTCCATCTGCGAGATTTCCTAACGAGCCCGTAATCTCATAAATATGCGCAGCCCACCCCGTTCGGGGGCTGCGCATATTTGTGTGTCCTGGTGTGCAGCCGGTCGGTTCCCGCATCAGGCCGCTTTGACTGGTCAGGTGATGGCTTGGTTTACTGCCGCATTGCTCTTGCGGAAGGCCTCTTGCCGCCCGGAACAACATCACGCTCGGCGTGCGGTCCTGGCATCTGGCAAGTCTCCGATTTCAAACAATGTAAGACACCGCTGTTTCATTCGACAGCGGTTCCAGCGATGACCGTAAGGGCCGGACGGCACCGGTTATCGTGGCAGAGTCGGCTCTCGCATACATGTTAGGAACAACCATGCGTTTCATTCAGGGACCGGACCCGGTCACCCAACACGACCTCACCTATTCCGACGTATTCATGGTCCCGGCCCGCTCCGACGTGGGTTCACGCCTGTCCGTCGATCTCTCCACCTCCGACGGCACGGGAAACACCATTCCGATCATCGCCGCCAATATGACCGCCGTGTCCGGCCAGCGCATGGCCGAGACCATCGCACGGCGCGGAGGCTTGGCCGTGATCCCACAGGACATCCCTCTCGACGTCGTCGCCGATACGATCCACACGGTGAAAAAGCGCCCCATCACCTGCGATACTCCAATTACGCTGTCTCCCACCGCTACCGCCGGCGAAGCGCTGAACCTCATTCCCAAGCGTGCCCACGGTGCCGTGATTCTCATCGACAACGGCAACCGTCCGGTCGGAATCGTCACCGCCGGCGACTGTGAAGGGGTCGATCGCTTCACGCCCTTGGCCGAGATCGCCTCGACCAACGTCATCACCTTGCCGGAGGGCATCAGCGATGAGGAGGCGTTCAACCGGCTCAACGACGCCAAGATCAAACTGGCTCCCGTGGTGAACGTCAACGGTCAGCTGGTCGGCATGCTGACCAAACCGGCGGCCCTACGCAACACCCTCTACACCCCTAATACCGACCATCAGGGACGACTGCGCATCGCCGTGGCCGTCGGCATCAACGGCGACGTCGCCGCCAAGGTGTCGGCCCTGGCCGACGCGGGCGCCGACCTGATCGTCATGGACACCGCCCACGGGCACCAGGGACGCATGATCGATGCGATCGCCATCGCCAAGAAGACCGCCCCGCACCTGTCCATCGCCGCCGGAAACGTGGTGACGGCCGAAGGTACACGCGAGCTGATCGAAGCCGGTGCCGACATCGTCAAAGTCGGCGTCGGCCCCGGAGCCATGTGCACCACCCGCATGATGACCGGCGTGGGACGTCCGCAGTTCTCCGCCGTCCTGGAATGTGCCGCAGCGGCTCGCGAGCTGGGTAAGAGCGCATGGGCCGACGGCGGAATTCGCCACCCGCGCGACGTGGCCTTGGCGCTGGCGGCTGGTGCCTCCAACGTCATGGTGGGCTCCTGGCTGGCGGGAACCTACGAGTCCCCCGGCGACCTGCACTACGATTCCGAAGGGAAAGCCTACAAGGAGAACTTCGGCATGGCGTCGGCTCGGGCGGTACGGCTCCGCAATACAGGGGACAACCCCTTTCAGCAGGCCCGTAAGGCCCTATTCGAAGAAGGAATCTCCACCGGGCGCATGTATCTAGACCCGACTCGGCCCGGTTTGGAAGATCTGCTGGACTCCATCGTGGCCGGAGTCCGCTCGGCGGCAACCTATGCCGGAGCGGGGAACCTGGAGGAATTCCACGAACGTGCTCAAGTGGGTATTCAAAGCGCCGCCGGATTCAGCGAAGGCGCACCCGTACCCCGCAGCTGGTTAACCACCTGAAGCACCACCAAGACGTCATGTGAGAGAGCTGTGGTGTCCGACCTCCTTATAGGTCGGACACCACAGCTCTCTCACATGTTCGAAAGGCGGCGATACAACGATCCACGATAGACCACGTATCCGTGCAGAGGCGGCGACAAGGGCGGCTGCCCGGCCGCCTTACGGAGAAAACAACCGGCGAGCTGCCAGCGAAACACAGAAACGGCAGAACTGCCTGTGCTTTCACAGCAAGACTCGATGTCCCGCAAACCCTTACGTAACTGGCGAGCCGCTAACAACGCGCGCAGCGCGTGTGCAGCGGCGGTAGAGCTGGGATGGGCTGAGGTGCTGCGAATTCGTGCGAGGAGGATTCGTAACGACCTTCAGGTCGTGAGAATCCCCCGCAGCGCGAAGGCGTAGTGCCTCAGCCCATCCCAGCGGTCACGGACGACCAAAGCCGGCTATGCCCATCATGTCCATATCGGCCACTCGGACTACGTCACCGGTTTGCGGTGCGTGTACTACTTCGCCGTTTCCAATGTAGAGGGCATTGTGGCTCAGTCCGGAGTAGAAGACGATGTCACCGGGCTGCAGTTCACTTCGGGATACTTTGGCAACCTGGTTCCACTGCATGTTGACGTTGTGCGGCAGGCTAACGCCCGCTTGTTTCCAGGACCCGAGGACCAATCCCGAGCAGTCCCAACTGTCGGGCCCTGCCGAGCCCCACACGTACGGTTCTCCCTGTTGGTTGAGCGCGAAGTTGACTACCTCGGAGTTGTCTCCGTTGTAGTTGGGTTGGCGCGCGTCAGGGACCTCCGGGGCCGTCACCTGGTCCAGCAGGTATTCCAGGTCGGCGACGTCGGCTTCGATCTCTTCTTTTTGCTCTTCCAAGTCGCTGATGATCTCATCGGCGTCTTCCTGCAGGGTTTCGAGCTCCTTTTTCTTCTGCTCGAGTTCCTGCACATTGTCGACGAACTCTTGGAGGTCGGCCTGTTCGTTGGCCGTCAAGGTCTCGAGGTAGCTCATCCGGTCGGCGATGTTGCCGGAATTTCCACTGAGCACCGCGTTGACGAACGCCGTGTCGCCGTTGATGTGGGCGTTGGTGACGAGGTCGGCGATTTGATCGCGGGCTTCTTCAACGGCCGCTTCAGACTCGGGCAGGTCTTCGTTGATCTGGTCGATCAGGTCTTCGGCGTCCTTGAGCTCTTCACGTTTCCCGTTGTATTCTTCGATGACCTCTTCGAGCTCGTCGTTGCGGTCTTCGATTTCCTCGCGTAGCTCTTCTTCGCTGGGTTCGGCTTGGGCGACGCCTGAACCGAAGAGTACGAGTCCCGCCAACACGCCTGCCGTGCCGACGCTGAGGATACGTTGCCAGGAGGAGCGTCCTTCAGACTGCGATGATGTCCGGGGCGGGGCAGTCCCTGAAGTGGAGTGGGGGCGCGAATCGGTCATTGGTTCACCGTCAAGCACGCACTGTGCTCCTTTCTTCTGAATACGCGGGTCCGGTTCATCGGGTCGGGGTTACGTCGGACTCCGCGCCGGGAGAAATGAACCATTCTGACGTTAGTCCGGGGTGTCACGCTTGACAAGGGCTAGGAGAGGAATTCTCAATAACTGGCACAATTTAATACGGACGGGTCGGGGTGTGTTACGGGCCGCGATTTGCATGATACCCCCTAGGGGTATATAATGAACGATGAGGAGGTCGCGATGGAACAACCGCAGGAAACGCTCAGTCACGAAGAGACTGGCGAACACTACTGGTATCACGATGACAAGGACGCGATCGTACGCCGTCTGAAGCGTATTGAAGGTCAAGTTCGGGGCCTGCAACGCATGGTCGATGACGATAAGTACTGTATCGATATTCTGACCCAGATATCAGCGGTCAATAAGAGCCTGCAGTCCACTGCGGTGACCCTCCTCGAAGGACATTTGGCTCACTGCGTGGCCGACGCCCAAACCTCGGGTGACGCGCAGGAGGCCGAAACCAAAGTCAAGGAAGCCAGCGCCGCCGTCGCCCGCCTGCTGCGCGGCTAACGCCGACACGGCGTGTCCACCAGCGCGGAATCGTGGTATTCGACGACGACACTCCCTCCCGCCGACCACCATTGGAAACAGGAGATACATCATGCAGAGCACCTATAAAGTCGAAGGAATGAGCTGCCAGCACTGCGTCAACAGTGTCACCGATGAGTTGAAGGGCGTTTCGGGAGTCACCGGCGTGGACGTCAACCTTGAATCGGGCACCGTCACCGTCGCCAGTGACGCCGAGTTGGCCCTCGACAAGGTACGCGAGGCCGTGGACGAGGCCGGTTACGAACTCACCGGGAAGGTCGCGGCCGAACTCAACGACACCAAGGAGGGTGGCGGCTGCGGCTGCTGCTAAGTCCCATACCTCACCAAGCGGGTTGGTTTCAGCGTATGCGCTGTTCACCAACCCGCTTTTATTATGTCGCGAGCCGATTGAGGGCGACGTGAATCCTCGACACTTTACCAACCGGATGGTAAAGTAATTTTATGAGCACCGATACCAGGGATCGCATCATGACGGCCGCACGCAGCCTCGCGGAAGAAGATCAGTCGGTCAACGGCGTGACGATCTCGTTGAATTCCGTCGCGCAGCGGGCGGGCTTGACCAAGGCCGGGTTGCTGTATTACTACGGCACCAAGGAGGAGCTTATGCTCGGGCTCGTCGACCACACCGCAGAGCGATGGGCCGAAATGCTGCGTAAAGCAGCGGGCGCGGGTCCCGACGAGCTCACGCCCTTCGACAAACATCGGGCGTACGTCGAAGTCGCCACGGCCAACGAATTGTCGCGCGGAGACTACTGGATCTGCACCGATACACATTTCCTTCCCGTCCTGGCCGAACCCTGGCAACGACACCTCGGTACGTGGCTCACCACCGAAGGACTGTCAGAGCAGGCCACGGCACTGCTCGATACCGCACGATTCGCCGCCGACGGCGCTTGGATGGCGAATGCGACCGGCGTCTTTCCCGCACACAACCTGGAGTCGGTGCGCACGTCTGCTTGCCGACTCATCGACGACGCGGAGGTGTTGCCGTGAAGAAATGGCTTTTGCTGAGCGCGGCGATCGTCGCCGAAGTAGTGGGCACGATGTCCCTGCGTGCCGTGGTCGACAACGCAATATGGGCACCTGCTGTGGCAACCAGTTATATCGCGGCGTTCGTCCTGCTGGGGTTGACACTGCGGTCCGGACTCACCATCGGCGTGACCTACAGCATCTGGGGCGCCAGTGGTGTCGCACTAACAGCACTCCTCGCGGCACTTCTGTTCAACGAGCTGCTACAGCCCGTCTCCATCGCGGGAATCGCGCTCATCGCCGCCGGCGTCATCATGATCGAAAGCGGATCGCATTCCGCCGCCACTCGCGTGTCTAAGGAGTCCCTGTCATGAGCTGGATCTGGCTGATTGCCGCCATCGCGTGCGAAATCATCGCCACCCTGGGGCTGCGCGTCTCCGACGGACTCAGGAAGCGTATCTGGATCGCGCCGGTCATCGGCGGCTACCTCATCGCCTTCTTCTTCCTCGCACTCGCGCTGGACGAAGGCATGGCGATCGGAGTGGCCTACGGCATCTGGACGGCGACCGGGATCGCGCTGGTAGCGCTCTTGGCACGGGCCATTTGGAAAGATCCGCTGACGATGCGTATGGCCTTGGGCATCGCGACCGTCAGTGCCGGTGTGGTGCTCGTGGAATTGGGAGCACACTAACCACGACACCGCCGCAATCCGATTGTGTCCCGTCACCTGGCAGCGCTATCCTCTGAATCATGGCTCAATCCGACGATGACCGCCCTGTTGAATTCGGCGATGATGACCTCTCCGTCATTCCTGACCAGACCTCGGACGATACCGACATCGGCTGGGGTGAACCTCCGGAACGGATGAGTTCCCGCAGCGCCCGTAAGGGCCCCAAGCTATCGGCACACGACCTCGACATCCTCAACGAACGACCACCCCATTGGTCCTAATACCGCCTTGGGCGCTCGATTGAGCGGGCGTCCAAGGCGTTGTTGTCGCTAATGATGCCCGGCGGACACCAGCAGGCGACTCAGTTTCGGGACCGACACCAGCATGAGCAAACCCGCCACACCTGAAATCGCGGCCATCGCGAAGAAGAAACCCGACTTACCGATGTGCGGTACCAGCAGGGCGTACAACTGCCCACCCACCGGAGTGCCGACCGCCGGAGCCAAGAACCACACCCCCATCATCTGCCCACGCAGCTTCTGCGGAGCCAGTGCCGACGTCACGCTCAAACCAACCGGCGAAATGGTGAGCTCGCTCCACGTCATCAGCAGATACACTACACCGAACCACAACAGCGCGATCGTCGCGCCCCCATCGGCGATGATCTGCAGCGAACCCAACAGGGCAAAGGCCGCTGCGATCAACACAAGCCCGACGGTGAACTTCTTGACCGTGTTGAAACGGTCGCCCAGTTTGACCCACAGCCCCGCGGCCACCCCACCGAACAACAGGATGAAAAGCGTATTGAAGTTCTGTGTTGCTCCGGCGGGGATCTCCCAGCCAAACAGATCCAGGTTGACCTCCTCATTCGCGAAGACGGTCAACACACTGCCGATCTGCTGGAAAAGCATGAAGAACACGACGGCAGCGAGGAACAGGCCCACGTAGACCTGCATACCGGTGAACTCCGCAGGCGTCATCTGGTGTTTCTGCGCAAAGATGTAGACGAAGTAACCGACGACCACCAGCACGCCAAGCACGGTGATGACTGTGGGTACGGTGACCAAGTTAAACGTTCCGCTCGCCACCCAGACGACCATGACGACGGAAACCATCGCCAGACCGATCAGGATAGAGCGCAGAGCCAATGAGCGCTCACGCGGGTCGAGCGGGCGGCTGGGGCCGTTGCCAGGGCCGGAAATGCTACTCCACCCTCGCATGTACCACAGCAGACCGATGGCCATTCCCACCGCTGCCGCCGAAAACCCGAGGTGCCAACGATCATCGCCGGCAAGGAACGGGGTAACGATCAGACCGAGGAGCGCCCCGATGTTGATGCCGATGTAGAAAAGGGAGAACCCCGAGTCGCGGCGGGCGTCCTGATCTTCGGGATAAAGATTCCCGACCATCACGGAAATATTGGGTTTCAACAGCCCGGTTCCGATGATGACCAGAGCCAGTCCGGCGAATACGAACGCCGGCCCCGTTACGGGCAGGGCCATGGAGATGTGGCCGAGCATGATGACGATCCCGCCGATGAGTACCGCACGCCGTGATCCCAGTACTCGGTCGGCGAGCCATCCTCCGGGAAGCGCGGTCAGGTACACCATTCCGGCGTAGATGGAGGCGATCGGCACCGCCACGGTGTCGTCGAGACCGAGACCGTTATTGGCCAAGGTGGCGGTCAGATAAAGAACGAGGATCCCTTGCAGCCCGTAGAAACTGAACCGTTCCCACATTTCCGTACCGAACAGGACCGCCAGGCCGCCCGGATGCCCGAGAAAGCGACGGTCGTTCGCAGCGGGCACCGCGTTGTTACGCCCGGAGTCGGCGACTCCGGCGGGTTCGGAATGACGCATGGGGAGCTCTCCTCGCTGTCCAAATACCGGTCACAACCGCTTACTCACACAGATCCTCCATAACGGAACGACGTGGTCAGGATCGGCGTAATGTCGTCGGGCAATAATCACGTTCACCTCCAGGTCGTCTCACCGGCGTGAACCCCAGTGTGCTCGTGACGGTACCCAGCGTGCGGTTGTTTTTCGAATCTAACTCTCAAAATCCTCCGCGACGAGAAAATGTTTCGAACAGAACACCAGGTGGCATATGACAACCGAGCTGATGGCAACAGGACGGCACTAACCCTCAAGAGTCGTAAACCTGACAGGGTGCGGGCGTGTTCGGCGACCATCTCTCGGTAAATCGAAGTAACCTTGACAGGTGGAACAGAGGCGTATTGAGAACCTCACCTTGGACTCCCTGGATCGGCTACCACGCAAATGCCGGCACTGCATATTCTGGGAGCTCTCCCCCGTCTGTGCCGATGCCGCCGCTGAGGTCGGAGACCCCTCACTGGAGAAGGAAGCCTGGATTTCACAGACGCTCCTCCAATGGGGATCATGCGGACGACTCGCCTTCCAGGGTAAAAAACTCGCCGGATTCATCATGTACGCCTCCCCCAAGTTCGTCCCGCGTGCCGAGGAATTCCCGTCCGGACCGGTATCCACCGACGCCGCGCTCATCATGACCGCCTACGTGGCACCGGAACTGACAGGACGGGGTCTCGGGCGACAACTGATTCAAGCGGCGGCCACCGACGTGCGGCGCAAAGGACTGTACGCATTGGAGGCTTTCGGCGACGCACGGGGAGAAGGGGAAGCCTGCGTGGCTCCGGCCGACTTCTTCCGCTCGGTAGGGTTCAAAACCGTCACTCCCGACCACGGCTACCCCCGATTGCGCCTGGAGATGCACAGCGCCATCGCCAGCGACGCCGAAGCGGCCAACGAGAACGACATGGAATCCGAATTCGACCTACTGCTACTCGATACCGGGCACATCGACATGATTCGCGAATACGAGTCCTCGTAGTCAGAGCTCATCGCTCGGTCTCATCGACACCGACAGGGCACGCAAAAGCCGCGAGCGCCATTAGCGCTCGCGGCTTTAAATCTATGGAACCGCTCCACCAAGACCTAGGAAGCTTCCAGCGAAGCCTCGACTACCACACAAGTCCTTTACGTCACTGGCGAGCTTCCAGCGAAGCGCAGAAGCGGTAGAGCTGGCTGTGTTCCCTACAGAGCTCAACCACCATGAATACCCCGACGAAACTGGCGAGCTTCCAGCGAAGCGCAGAAGCGGTAGAGCTGGAGGGGAGCTCAGGTTGTTCCAGGTGCTGCAGATTTGCGCGAGGAGGATTCGTCGCGACCTTCAGGTCGTGAGAATCCCCCACAGCGTAAATATGGAGTGCCTGGGGCAAGCTGAGCGGTCACCTTACTTCAAACCAGCGAACTTTTTGATGACCGGTTTGGAGTTGGCTCCTACCATTTGGTCGGCGGCTTTGCCGTCCTTGAACAGGATCATGGTCGGAATGCTCATGACGCTGAACTGACGGGCAATGTCCGGGTTGGCGTCTACGTCCAACTTGCGGATGTCGACCTCGTCGGTTTCGTTGGCCAGTTCGTCCAGGACCGGCGCGACTTTGCGGCACGGGCCGCACCAGGTCGCCCAGAAGTCGACCAGAACCGGTTTGTCCGACTGCAGCACTTCGGCTTCGAATTCGTCGGTGGTTACGGGTACGGCCTTACCGGCGGCTCCGGATTTCGTGTCAGCCATGATTTCTCTCCTTGCGATCGGGAAGGTACTACAAGTAGTTGTCAACGTCGAGCGCTGCCATGCAACCGGTTCCGGCTGCCGTCACCGCTTGTTGATAGAACGGGTCGGTCAGGTCGCCGGCGGCGAAGACGCCCGGCAGGTTCGTGCGAGTCGAGCCCGGCTGCGTGACGACGTAGCCGTTGTCGTCGAGGTCGACCTGGCCTTTGAACAGGTCGGAACGCGGGTCGTGGCCGATTGCCAGGAACACCCCGGTCACATCGTCCATCACGCTTTCCTCACCGGTCACGGTGTCTTTGATCTGAAGGCCGGAGACCTTCTTGTCTTCGCCCAGAATCTCGGTAACGACGCTGTTCCAGCGAACGTCGATCTTCGGGTTGTCCATGGCCCGCTCGGCCATGATGCGTGAGGCCCGGAAGGTGTCACGGCGGTGTACGATCGTCACCTTTTCAGCGAACTTGGTGAGGAACGTGGCTTCCTCCATGGCGGTGTCACCGCCACCGACCACGACGATGTGCTGGTCGCGGAAGAAGAAGCCGTCGCAGGTGGCGCAGGCCGACACTCCGTGCCCCATGTATTCGTCCTCGCCGGGGACGCCGAGTTTACGGAAGGCCGAGCCGGTGGACAGAATGACCGTACGGGCACGGTATTCCTGGTCGCCGACCCAGACGCGCTTGATGGTGTCTTCCAACTCCATGCGGCTGACGTCTTCGGGAACGAGCTCGGCACCGAAGCGTTTGGCTTGTTTCCGCATTTCATCCATGAGATCGGGTCCCATGATGCCGTCCACAAACCCCGGGTAGTTCTCCACGTCGGTGGTGTCCATCAGCGCCCCACCGAACTGCGAGCCTTCAAACACCAGCGGTTTGAGGTCCGCACGTGCGGTGTAGACCGCAGCGGTGTAGCCTGCCGGTCCCGAACCGACGATGATCACGTCTCGTACTTCTTCAGTCTCGCTCACAGCAATCTCCTGGGGCTTAAGTCTGTTTCAATTAGCTAACGCCAGTGCCGGTTGGCCTATTCCCCTCTAGGCTGACATGTGCCGCCAGTCACGCACCGGGCACGTCCGGCCGCTGTCGGTCCGCTCCCGTCGGTGTGTTCAGTCGGAGATGTAGAGCTCGTTGATGATGCCGTCGCTGCATTCGGGACCTACCGCTACTGCGGTGTCTCCCGAATCCGAGGCCAGTAGGAACACCACGGCCGGTTCGCCGTCGAAGGTGGCGAAATCAGCCACGAGTGGGAGGGCGTAGGTTTCCAGGATCGCTTTCTGGCAATCCCGCCAGGAGGATGAATCCGCGATCATTTCGCGCAGGTCTTTCGGTGCCTCGCTGACCTCCGCGGCGGGGTCGTTCTCCAGAGTGCGGAGCATCTCTAGGACGTTATCGCTGGAATCGTATTCCGTACCGCTGGTCACACGCTGAATGGTGCCGCCGCTCTCGTCGGTTTCGCCGGTCGTGTCGCCGTTCTCTCCGTCTCCCATCGCGCCTAGGTCGTCCTCATCGGTGGCGTCGGGGCCGGAGAATTCAGGGCCGGACTCCGAGTCTCCGTTCGCCTCCTCGGTCGCGGTGGCGTCGTCTTCGTCGTCCTGCGAACCGACTGCGCTGTTGGGAGCTTCCTGTGGCCGCGAATTCAATAGAATCGGTGTCGCCACCACTCCCACTACCAGGATCGCAAGCGCTGAAAACGCCACGGTGGCGACCGCGAGGCGCGGTCGGGTGGCGCGGAGGCGGTCGGTCCATCGGGCGGTTTTGGAGACCGGGCGGAGTTTCTGCGAGTCGGGAAGGTTGTCCAGCACGCGGTCCAGTTGCCGCTCCACCGATTGGGGAATATCGTCGTAGTCTGCGCTGCTGCGGCGAAGGACGGAGGCAATGTCGTCTTGGCTCCAGGGTGACTGGCTGGGGGACGTCATTCAGGCCCTCCTCCTTTCTGGTGGCTGTGGCGGCGCGGCTGTGGGGTGCGGTGGTCTCTTCTCTGAGACGTCTCGCTGCTCGGGTGGGTTCCCGTCCCATCCGACCGAACGTAGATGGGACGCCATCTTCTTTCTGCCGCGTGCGGCACGGGATTTGACCGTGCCCGGGCGGATCGACAGTATTTCGGCGACTTCGTCGACCGGGTAGCCCAGCATGTCCACGTAGACGAGAATGGTGCGTTGATTGGCGGGAAGTTCCTGGAGTGCTTGGCGTACCGTCACCGACAGGCTGACGTCTTCGTGGTTGACGTAGGCTTCCTCGGGGTTTTCGCGGATATTGCGTTCGGCGAGTGCGCGGCGGCGCTGGTTGGAGCGGATGCGGTCGAGGCAGGAGTTGACCACGATGCGGTGCAGCCAGGTGGAGACGGCCGACTTCCCTTTGAACCCCCGCGCGGATTGGTAGGCCTTGATCATTGAGTCCTGTAGCGCTTCGGCGGCGTCGTCGGGGTTGCCGAGAGTGCGCACGGCGACGGCCCAGAGCCGATTGCGGTGGCGTCGAAAGAGTTCGCCGAAGGCCTCCCGGTCGCCGTTGACGTGTCGGTCGAGTAGTTGGGCGTCGGGGAGGTCCGGATCCGGGGGCCGGGGTGTGGAGGACTGGGTCATGGCATCACCACCCTTAGGTGACCCCGTCGCTGTGGTGGGAGGCTTCGGTGCAGTGCGAATGCGCAGGGTCGGGGTGGGACACCGCCATCGCGTCGTTATTCGCGTACGTACACATCAATCGAGCTCACTGTCACCTTGTATCCGCTGGGCACCTGGGGCAGGTGGGTTATCCATACCACTATATACCGCGCCTCCAAATCACCGTCCGGGCGCAGTTCCAGGTTGGAATTGACATTGTCCAACGGTTCGACGACGGTGTCAAAGGCGTCGACGATCTCCTGGTCACCTGAGGTGCTGTCACCTGGATCGTCGCTTCCCGTCAGCAGTCCGACCGTGGCACCGGGCGAGGTCATGGTGACGCGTACGGAGGAAATGTCCTGTTTTTCCCCCAGGTCGACCAGTATCCCCATTCCGGGTTTCAGGTTTCCAAAGTTGGGGTCGCGTTTGTAGGTGTCGGTCGTCCAGCCGGTCGCTTCGTCGCCGTCGAAGAGGAGGTCGGTTCCCCCGAGTTCGGTACGTGTTCCTTTCGGCGGATCGACGATACGCACCATATCGGCGCTGAGGTCGATCGCTTCGGGAGCGGCGGGCTCGTCGGAACCTTCCTCGCCGGAGCCTTCCCTGTCGGATTGTTCGTTCTCGCTGGCGGACTGGGCGGTCTCGGGTTCCTCTTCGAAGAACACCAAACCGCCGATGACGACCACCAATGCCAAACAGGCGGCACCGGCCGCGATCAGGGCCGTACGTTTCATCGACCGGGGCGGTCGGTCTGTTCCAATGGAGACCTCGGAGCTTCCGGTGGCGGTGTCAGAACCCGCGTGACCTCCGAGCTCGGCCGCAGCGACGTCGTGTTCTCCAGAAACGTCCACCCGAGTCGGTTCCTCAACCGCGGCCGGCGTCACCATAGCCAGACCGCGTTCCTGCTCATCACTTGCCAGGTCACGCAGACGCTCGGCGAGACGACCCGCCGACGGCGGTTCGGCGGAAGGATCTACGAGCCCAGCGACGACACTGGATACCTCTGCCCCGACCTCGGGGTTCAGTTCGCGTACGTCTTGGGGTCGGCCCTGTTCATCCGGCGGGGCAGCAGGCAGGTTGACGTTGACCGGTACGTCGCCGGGCCAGGATCCGGTCAGTGCCGCGTAGAGAATCGACCCGAGCGCTCGTACGTCGTCGGATTGACTGTGTCCGGTCTCCCCATACGGTTCGGTCACCATGATGCGGTCGTCTTCGGACAACAGCAGAGAATTGGTGTGCAGATGGCCGTGAGCGATTCCCGCGTCATGAACGGTTTGCACGGCGTCGGCGATGGAAGCGGTGATTTCGAGCGCGTCCGATTCCGGCAGGGTTCCGTGCCGGAGGACCTTGGTCAGAGGTTCGCCCTCCACCCATTCGCGTACGACGTAGGCGAACCGGTGTTCGTCGACGGCGTCGTAGACCGACACCATCGAGTCGGTGATCACTCGGGAGGCCGCGACGGCGGCGTTCATGGTCGCGGACGCCTCTTCTCCGCCGGGGATCCGAACGACGACGGCCACGGTTCGATTCAGGATGATATCGGTACCACGCCACAGGTTCCGTGCCCCGCCATCGCCTCCGATGTGCTCGTCCAGACGATAGCGTTGGGCGAGAAGCTCCCCGACCTCTGGCAGGTCAGCGCTGACAGTCATCCAAACCCCTCATCCTATAGTCCGGGCCCACGTCGCCTCATCACACTCCACTGACATTCTACTGTTTAGCGCCCCAGTTTAGAGCGCACCAGGGTGTGAAGATCACGCACCTCGTTCACCCGCAATGCCATGCAAATCAGGACGTATACCAGCAATGCCACCATACCGGGCACGGCCGTGCTGAGGATTTGGCTGAACTTGTCGTCTAGCGGACTCGGCCAGACTTGGTAGACCAGCCACGCCACTCCCGCCGCACAGACGGCGGCGAAGGCCATGACCGCCTGCCCCTTCAGGACCCCGAACATGCCCAGCAGTCCCATGCGGCGCCGCAGAATCACAAACGCCAGGAATACCGACACCAGATAGGAAACTCCGTTGGCGGCGAACAAACCGACCACGATCCATTCCAGTGGCAGTAGCACGAAGGCGAAAATGTAGCAGCCGACGCGAATGGCGATGACCGGAATGTTGATCAGGGCGACCATACGGGTGTCGGTCTGCGCGAAGAAGGCGTACAGCTGCATTTGGCTGATCCCGAACGGAAGCAACGACAGCGCGGCCGCGACCAGTACGTAACCGGTGGCTTCGGCTTGGGCGGGGGTGTATATCCCCCACTGGAATACCGCGAAGGCGGCGGGCTGGTTGAGGGCGACCAGTATCGCGGCGGCGGGAATGACCAGGAACGACATCATGCGGAGTCCGCCACGTAGATGCGCCTTCAGATCCTCCCAATTGGAATCGTCGGCCGCACGCGTCATACGCGGCATGAGGGCGGTCACGATGGAAACTCCGATGATGCCGTAGACCATCATCATGATCAAATACGAGTTGTTGTAGACGGTCGCACCGGCGACGAACGGTCCGTCGTCATCGGCACTTCCTGCGGCGCCGTTCGCGAACCGCAGCACGGCCGCCACCGACGCCTGGTTCAACACGACGAACACCATCGACCACGTCGCCATGTGCGCGATCTCCCGCAGCGGCAGAGCCCGGAAGTCAAAGCGCCACTTCCAGTGGAAACCGGCCTTCCGCAGGGCCGGGAAGAGCGCCATGACCTGAATGACGATACCGGCCGTCGTACCCGCACCCAGCAGCATGATCATCCCCGGCGTCACTTCGTCGGGCGACTCGATTTGACTGGAGCCGGTGAACAAGACGTAGAAGGCCACACCGACCGAGATAACGACGATGTTGTTGATGATCGGTACCCACATGGGAGCCGCGAAACGCTCTCGCGAATTCAAGACACCGCCCAGAATGGCGGCGAGACCGTAGAACATGAGCGCGGGCATCATCCAATAGGTCAGCTTGGTGACCAGGACCGCCTGTTCCGCGTTTTCGGACATGGCGCGCGCGATCAGAGGTGAGGCCAGGGTAGCGGCGACGGTTGCCAGAGCCAGCAGCAGGAACGCCAGGGTCAACAGTCGCTGTGTGAACGCCGCACCGTCGTCCGGGTCGTTCTTGCGGGCCTTGACGAACAGGGGCAGGATGATACCGGTGAAAATACCCCCCATGACCAGCTCAAAGATCATCTGAGGGAAGAATTGCGAGGTGGTATAGGAGTTACCCAGCAACCCCGCGCCGATCGCCGCCGAAATAACGACGGTACGCCCGAATCCGGTGATGCGACTCACCAGTGAGCCCAACCCCATTATGACGCTTGACTTACCAACACCTTCTGTAGCGGTTGCGCTCACTACAGTCCTTTCTTCGCGAAACTGGCTCTTCACACCCTTGACATTCACGTCCGCACCTGAAAAGGAGGGTCTGTAAGCTTATGGGGCGATGTCTGAATCTAACCATAATGCAATTACCGTTCCGCCCCTAGCCGACGACCTTGGCGAGCTGTTCACCGCTGCCGGTCATCAGCTCTATCTGGTCGGTGGGCCGGTACGTGACGCCATCCTGCGTCGAGGAGTCCACGACTTGGACTTCACCACCGACGCCCGTCCCGATGAGACACTGCGCCTCCTCAAAGCGGCTTGCACCGCGACCTGGACCACCGGCGCAGAGTTTGGAACCATCGGCGGCGTCTTTCGTGGCGAACAGGTAGAGGTTACGACTTTCCGGGCAGATGCCTACGACGGTATCACCCGCAACCCCATAGTCGCGTTCGGAGACAATATAACCGACGACCTAAAGCGGCGCGACTTCACCATCAACGCCATGGCCGTCTCACTCCCCGACCACAAATTCGTCGATCCTCACGGCGGTATCACCGACCTGGTCCAAGGGACGATTCAGACACCGGGATCGGCCGAGACGTCGTTCCGCGACGATCCCCTGCGCATGTTGCGAGCCGCCCGATTCTCCTCTCAACTGGGATTCGACATTGAATCCTCAACGTTCGAAGCGATGCACAACCTCGCCGACGAACTTCAACGCATCACGGCTGAGCGTATCCGCGACGAATTCGTCAAACTCATCGCCACGCCCGACCCCGTACGCGGCCTGAAGGCACTGGTCAATACCGGCCTCGCCGACAGGTTCCTTCCCGAACTCAGTGCGCTGCGTATGGAGATCGACGAGCACGCCCAGCACAAAGACGTATACGAGCACTCCCTCCAAGTGCTCCAGAACGCCATCGAGCTCGAAAACCGATACGACGACACCGGGCCCGACACCATCCTGCGCATCGCGGCCCTACTCCACGACATCGGCAAACCGGATACCAAACGCGTACTGGCAGGTGGCGGCGTCACCTTCTACCACCACGACGTCGTCGGGGCCAAAATGGCCCGGAAACGCATGCGCGCGCTCAAATTCCCCAAGTCCGAGATCGAAACGGTCGCCCACCTCATCTTCCTGCACCTGCGCTTCTACGGCTACGGTCAGGACGGCTGGACCGATTCGGCGGTGCGCCGCTACGTCAACGACGCCGGAGACGATCTCGATCGGCTCCATCTTCTGGTACGTTCCGACGTCACGACGCGGAACAAACGCAAAGCGGCCCGCCTCAAAGCCGACTACGACTCCTTTGAGGAACGCATCGCCGAAATCCGCGAAAAAGAGGATTTGGCCGCCGTACGACCCGATCTCAACGGCAATGAAATCATGGAGCTACTGGGTATCGGACCAGGACCCCAAATCGGCAAAGCCTGGAAACACCTCAAGGAGCTGCGCCTAGAGCACGGACCCATGAGCCGAGAAGAAGCCCGAGCGCACCTGACTGAATGGGCCGAAAAAGAAGGGATCCGCCCCGAAGAACACTAAACGTGTTCCCAGGCAGGATCCCTTTAAGGAAGCGTAAGGCGCTCCACTGAGAACGCCCTAGCGGTGTCTACGCGTACGGGTCGTCGTCCTCGTCGGTAACGCCCCAGACATCGTCGTCTTCGACAAGCCAAGCGTCGGCTTCGCCTTTGCTCTCCTTGTCGCCGTCGTTCATGCCGCGCATACCGCCGCCGCCACCGCCGCCGCCCATCATCATGCCGCCACGGCCGCCGCCACCGGCACCAGCACCGGCCGCACCGGCACCGCCCATACCGGGGCCTGCACCGGCCATACCCGAACCACCGGCACCGGGACCGCCGCCTACACCAGGCACGCCGCCGCCGGGTCCACCGATTCCGGGAGGAGCACCGGGTCCGCCGGCGCTGGCCAGACCGGCTCCGCCGGACCCGGACCCCGCCGGTACAGGGTTGCCGTTCTCATCCCATTCCCAGCCTTCGGGGTCGTCGGGGTCGTATTCGCCAGGTGCCGGACCGGTCCCTGGGCCACCAGGACCCGGATAGCTCGGGCTGCCCGGTCCACCACCGGAGCCGCCGCCTCCCGGCATGCTGGGTGTCTGCCCTGGTGCAGTGGGTGACTCGTAATCGCCGGTTCCCGGCGCACCTCCGCCTCCAGCGGGTGCGCCTCCAGCCGGAGGAGAATACGGCTTGGGGCCATAGTCCTCGGGGTTCATATCCGTGTCGTTGGAGGGGCTGACATCGTTTTCAACCTGCCCGGCATCATCGCTGGCGATATTCATGCGCTCTACGATGTTGCGGTTCAAATCGGTCGCGCGAGCCTCATAATCGTCCTTCGGATCGTAGTCACTTTCCGACCGAGACTGCTGGTCTAGCTCATCTTTGGCCTGTTCGGTCGCCATGTCCATGGTGAACCAACCGGGTTCTTTGCCTTCGGATTCGGCCACCTCGGGACGATTCTTGTACTCGTGCAAATATTCAGCACGATCGGCCGTCCAGTCCTGAACCTCTGTAACCGTGCTGGTGTCGAATCCCGCCAACTCGGCCACATCATCGGCTTTGTCACAGGTCTCATCCTGACATTCGGCGATGTACGGTGGACGAACATGGATCTCGTCCCACCACCACCAGCGGTCTCCAACGGTCGTAATGTGCACAGCCGGGTAGGGAGTTCCCTCGGATCCTTCTCCCCCTTGCATGCTGGCGATAGTGGTTTCCCGCTGACGGAGATTTTCGATCATACCGTCATCCTTATTTTCACCGCCGATCTCAGCAGTTAGCCGTTTCAGATCATCTACTAGACCTTCCACCTGGTCGGCGAACGCATCGGCATCATCACCCGTCCAGTTGTCATCTATATCTTTTAGCTTTTGTTTGAGTTCCGATTCCGAAGGGCTCAGGGTATCGAAGAAATCTCCCCATTTTTCCCGAATATGTTCTATAGAGTAATCGTTCTGCTCGGCAGGGCGCAATTGATTGACGAATTCCGTCACAGTCCAGCCGCTCGGCATTTTCATTTCCGAGCTCCGCATTTGAATTTCCTGGTTTTTAACCGGAATCGCAGACATGAGGCGCAGCCACGCGTCTTCTGCTTCAGAGTCCTCTATATTCTCGCAGTCACCGTTCTTACACGACCCGATATTCAAAAGACGGGAAGACAGGTCATTGTAATAGTTGGCCGATTCTGTAATTCCGCCGTATTCTTCTGCTTGATACTCTGCCATGGATCAGCTCTCCATCTCCTCGTTCACAATGTCTCTCAAACCGGGGAGGTAATCCTCCAAGACGAAGGTGCCTAGCTCGTCATACGTAAAGTCGTAATAGGCATACTCTTCGGGACTCTTATTCGGGTCATACCAGGAATATTCTGGAAGATCCGGGTATTCGGCAGCAGTTTGAGCTTGCGTGTAACCTTGGTCCTTATCAAGTTCGACAGTGACCTTGTAATAAGTAGGTCCGTCACGGAAACCAGCGAATACATATCCTCGCCTGGAGTCATCATCCTGTTCTATAATGACAACCGCACTATCGTCTCCTAGAGACGAGCTGAGATCGGTGCTGGTGTAGTTGTCATCAGAACGGAAATTATCGATCTGATCCAACAACTTCTCGTGATCACGTTCTGCAAGATCGGTCCGATCGCTTTCATACGCCGATACGTCTACATAGAATTTGCCGCGCGCACCGTATCCCCGTTCCGGACCAAGTTCCTCATTGTGCTCAATTAGAGGTGATCCACTGCAGCGCGCGCCCAGTTCCCCGTCAATCGGGCTACTCTCCCACGCATCGGAGCCGTCGTTGATTCCATCAATGTCAATGAAATCGACCAGTGGCTGCAAATTGTCATACGTCTTGCATGGATCCGCCCACGATTTCACAACTTGTCGAACCGAATCGCCGTCACTGCCACCTGAGGAGTCCGACCCGTCCTCCGAATTACACGCCGACAGCAACACCAACGAAGCCGCACCGATAGCGGCCAACCCGGTGCGACCGAACTTATTCACAGTCACTTCAACACTCCTTCATCACGACCGCGCCTACTGCGCGGCGTTGTCCAGTCCAGTCGTATTGGCGTCTTCGGCGCTTCCAGAGTTGTCGATCGACTTCTGGAGCGATTCCTGCAGTCCGTAAATCGTCTTGCGGATCTTCTCCAGGTTCGACCAAACCGTTGAATGGAACTCACCGTAATTGGTTCGAGCGGTGTTCGAACCGTCCATGTACCCGAATGCGGGTTCCTTGTGCAAGTCTCCGCCGTCCTGCATCATAGGCTGAAGCTCGTTCTCCAGCTTCTCGCGCTGACCGTCCAGGAGTTCAATCCACTCACGCAGATACTCTTCGTCAAACTTTCTCTCACCACTGCCCGCCATGGCCGTTCCTTTCCTCACTGAGGATCGTGATTGAGTTTTCTTGGCGCTCAAGCAGACGTTCCCGCACAACCGTCACGCCGATCCGACACGAGCGCCAAGTTACCGCTCGCAACCGGTACATACACCTTGCAGCGCAAATACTCAGAGTATATGTCAATCACTATTATATTGACAGTCCCTTCTGATAACGCTCCTGGTGCCTAGGAGGAGTCACTCGCCTCAAGGGCGCTCACACCCATTTTACGAACACTCCACAAATTCCATTGCAGCCCAGTCCTCCCAATGTGGCAACCCGTTATCGCTCACGGCTTAGGTACTTGTCGCGTAGGCGACAAGCAGGTTTCGCGGCATAGCAAACGGCAAAGGGTTGGCCGACAACCCCTCCTAGAGCATTGTCCCCATTAGGTAAGGTCGTCAGCGGCTTTGTTGAAGCCGTATTGGCTCGCATCCTCATCGGTCCTTGAACTCTCAATAGCCTTCTCTGCAATATCGATCAGACCGTAGAGATTGAGCCTGAAGTTCTGTAGGTTGTCCCAGGTCGAACGATGAAACCCTTCATACGTCTCCTGTGCCGAATCCGAGGAACCCAGGTGCCCGAATGCCGGTTGCTTTCCCAGCACTTCACCAGGACGGAGCTTTTTGACCAGCTCATCTTCAATAACGTCTATCTGTTCGCGTGCCTTGGTAATAAATTCTTCCAAAGCTTCGGGGTCAAGTTTTCGTTCACCGCTACTCACCGCCGGGCCTGCCTTTCCTCACTAGCGGTCATGTTTCAGTTTCCTTGGTGGTCTTCCGAATAGGGGCGTTCAACCAACTCGCTGAATCCCTTCTCGCGCTGAAGAGCATTCACCAGCAAGTCGTCTATAGATACAAGGCACTTACATCAAGTAAGCGTTGCTCATAGCGACCGACCATTTGAACAACGGGAATCGTACTCGCAAGCATCAATGGCCGCCATGGCATTCGGCTCCATTCTACGAATGCCCCACAAGCATTATTACAACCCCGGCCAGGGAGAAAAGCACGCAATAAATATCGACAAACGTATTGCTGTCCGCTATTAGACCTTCGCTTTGGAGTCAGCATCAGGAGGTGTCTCGCTTGGCGTTTCAGCGTCGGTGGGGGTTGGTTCAGATCCGCCTTTACCAGTCGCACGATAGGAGTTCGAAAGTACGTCTCTGACAACAAACCCACAGACCACCGCCAATGCGACCCACCGCAGTCCAGCCGCCGCCAAGAACGTCGCTTCACTAATACCGCGCTCCGCATCAGTGCTCACCTGCAACATCTTGCCGTAGAAGGCGAAGAAGTAGACCAGTTCGCAGACCTGCCAAAATACAAAGAGCGTCCAGCGAGGTCGCGCCAGTACCAGCAGAGGCAGCAACCACAGAACGTACTGCTGCGACCAGACCTTTCCGGTGAGAACAAAAGCGGCGACAACCAGGAAGCACAACTGCGCCAGCTCCGGCCTGCGCGGCGCGAAATAGGCTAGAGCGGCAATCCCAAGGCAGCACAAGGCAAAGACCACGAAGTAGGCCGTATTGACCCACTCCACGTCGTGGAACTGCTCGACCGGAGTCACTTCCTTGAGGACGTACCAGAGAGTGCCCCAGTCAATGTAGCGCTCGGAGTTCAGTTCAAAAAATCGCATCCACGATTCGGGCCACAGCCATGCCACCGGGCCGTTGACCAACGTCCAGGTGAACGCGGCAACGGTGAGTGTCGTCAGGGTGTGCCGCAAGCGAACCTGAGAGAATCCCTCCCGTCTGAGCGCCAATACGAGCATCGGCCCGGCGAACAGCAAGGGGTAGAACTTGGCGGTCACCGCCAAGCCCAGAAAAAGCCCTGACGTGACGTGTTTTTCTCTCTGCCAGAAGAAAAAGAACGCCACCACACCCGCTACGGCGAGGAGATCCCAATTGACATACGCGGTCACGATCATGACCGGCGTCGCGACGAGCATCATTGCGTCCCAAGGCCGGGACGCTTCTCCGTCGCGACGGTACCGGGTCCGCATCAAATAAATCATCGTGATCGTCAGCAACGCCAAAGCTCCCAGCACTATGGCGTTGAGATTGAAAAACAGGGCACCGCCGTTGACTCCGAATATCGTTTCCGCTTGGAAGGCGATCTGGCCCCACAGGCCCATGAACCACCCGGTGAGCACCGGATATTCGACCGGATGGTCTTTATAGGGTACGGCGCCTTCATGGAACCGTTCGGCTCCCCAGAGGGCACGGACGTCGCTGTAACAGCCGGAACTGTACTGGATATTGTCGGTCCACCCGCCGTCGACACACGGCGATTTCTGTAGCCAGGCCAGGGCCAATACCCCGATGGCAACGGCCATGGTCACGTAAAACGGGCTCCAGAAACGCCGTCGTGGCGGATCGACCGCGTGGGCTCCCAATGGCCCCCCGATGAGTTGCGATGCGAAACGCACAAAACGATCGGTTCGGGAGGGCGCGACGGGTCGATTGCGATCGCCTGTCGGCGCCTCAAGGTAAGCCCTCTGTTTATCCATCATCGTCGAGCTTAACGGAGTAGCTTCCCGTCACCCTTGAGGTGGGAAGGGATATTGATTGTGCCCTTGATGCGGCGGCTGTTGCGGTCCGGGGTTTGGTGGAGGAGCCGGTGGCGTTCCCCCGTTCGTGGGACCGTACTGCGGCGGTGGAGCCTGTGGTGCAGGCCCATACTGCGGCTGAGCTTGCTGTGGACCACCATAGGTTCCTTGCGACGCTCCCCCAGGACCTGCCTGCTGCTGTGACTGTGCCAGAAGCATTTGTTTGAACGGTGACGGCTTGGCCGGAGTCCAGGCTCGACCAGACCGTCCGAATAGAAAGATAAAGCTCAGGACAATCAATAGGAAACCGATGCCTAGGAGGACTACATTGACGGTGAATGCCTGCGTGGCGACTTCGGCACCGTCTGAGGGTTGGCCGCTCGCACTGGTAGAGGAGCCGGCATCGACTTCGTCCTGTCTCTCCGAGAGAGTGAAGAGTACCTGCTGAATGAAAGGGAGAACCAAGATACCGAGGGCGATGGCCGAATAGACACGTCCCCAGAACTTACCTTTCGCCAATCCGATCATGGCCGGGACCAGAAGCGCGATCATCACGGCCATCACGATGACCGAAACGATGACGAAGTCGTTGAACTCGGCCACATCCTCCAGCCATGTGTCTATCGCGTCCGACCACGTACCCTCGGCCCGGTATCCGGTGGCGGCGTATGCAAGACGCATGAACACGGACACCGCGATGGAGATGAGAATCAACGACGTCATCGCAAGCAGGACAAAAGTGATTGCGCCGGGCCGCTTTTCCGGGCGTTGTGGTTCTCCATTTCCGTCCGTCCCCGTCGCCTCACCGGAAGGCACCGTCAGGCCACTACGCCGCATGCGTTGCATCAGAATGTATTCGCGCGCCGAAGAGCTGACCAAGAGGCCGAAGAACGTACCAAAGTAGGCGGTATAGGCGAGCGCGACGGCGAAAACCAACGGCCCGTTCGATCCCGAAGGCATGGCCAGGCTGGCTACGATGCCCACCAAACCGATTAGTGTGCCCATGATCGACCCGATCAACGACCAAATCCAGGCCCACCGTCGTCCTCGGGAGATATAAACGGGGTTGATCAATCCTTGCACGACACCGTAAAGCCCGATCGCGGCGCTGACGAATCCAAGCGGATTGGGATATTGAATGAGTACCGATATATTGTATAGCTCAATCAGCAGGTAGAAGACCGCTGAAATGTAGAGCATCACGACGAGGGCTTTGATCGTTCCCGGTTTTTCGTCGCGCAGTCTCGGATCGGGCCCTTGTCCGGGAACCGGTTGCCCAGCCGGTCCGGTCGTCGACGTTCCGTACGCACCCGCCGGTCCTGGCTGCGGCGGCATAGGTTGGGGCGGTGGGGCGGGAGGATAACTCACACTGGTCCTTTCGTGTAAGGCGCACGGTAATACCATCGTATCCCGCTGCGACAATGTGAAAAATACTGCCTTTGCCCTAGTCCAGAATCGGGAAGAGGCCGGCGCGACTATTTAAGGCAACTGTGGAGTATTGACGACTTCGTTGTTGTTCTCTTATGCCCCAGCATGGTTCATCTTCTGATGGGAACCGTTTGAGAGTGGCGTTCATTCAAATCAGTCCGTATTGTCACGACGTGGTGTATACGGTAATGGATGTCGAAGACATCGCAGCCGACCAAGTGACTTCCTGAATGTGGCGTTTTGAAAAGTACTTCGGGTGGATGGCGCATGAAGTCGCGTACTACTTGTGCGTCTGTTCCGGCAGGGCCGACCATATTCACACTGATGTCCGTCGCCGGGACGCGCTGCGGCATCCGATGAAGTCCAGAGACAATGCCTACTAGGCCCGAACGTGGAGCCTAGGTACCGGTATATCGTGATGGCCTCCTACACCACTGCATTCGTGGCCATCAGCACAATCGGTGAACCTCGATCCCAGGCAGACTGCCCAGCTTCCAGCGGCCGGCCCGGTTTCCCCGAATCGAGAATCTCCACGCCGTCTTTCTCGATCGTGGTCCGCCGGTTGTCAATCAATTTCGTGTAAACTCCGAACAGCTCAACGATCTCTACATCCGAAACCCCTGCGCGAATCGCCCCTACTCAATATTCACGCAGGGCCCTCCTTATAAGGGACAGGATTCTTATGTCGGACTTCAACTCATCAGCACTAATGCCACGTAAAACTACTCAGAAATCTTAAAGCGACGGATCAATATTATGAGTCGTAAACCCTATTTCTATACTCAAACCTCGTCCATACCACTCGAAACAATAGATATAGGCACCGACCGAACACCATTGCGATTCCAATACCAAGCAGCACGGGAAGCAACTCATTCAAAAATACGGGACCTATGTGCTCTTCCGCATTACAGGGTAGACCAATTTCCTGGGTATCGAAATGTTCCCACCAATAGTCAGGATCCAAAGAGGCACCAAAGCGCCTACACTGGTCATGGGCCGAGTATCCACCATATTTCCATAGATAATATAGACGAACTAGATACAGTATGAATAGCATACCGATCGTATAAAGCCAGTAATGTCTCCGATATCGGACCCAAGACCGTTTAATATTCCAGACAAGACTCATTTGCACATAGCCCTACGAATTCGATGTACGGTCCATTATTAAAACCGCATATCCCTCAAAACGTGTCACTTCGATTTGCTCTTTACGCAAATTTAAAGGGCCGCAATCGATGTCGATTGCGACCCTTTACTTCAGCTGGTTCAGTTGTTCAGAAGTTCTCGCGAAGAGCGAGGCTCCGTCTCATCGAAGACGCCGGGTCCGTCTTGGCGGTTATCTTCGCCGCCACCGGGAAGATCGTCTTCACCGCCGCCTTGGCCACCGTCTCCGTCTCCGTCACAGAGGAATCCACAATCTTCTTCCTCGTTGCCGCCGTCTTCCTCTCCAGGGCCGTTACCGTTTCCGGGACCGTCCCCTTCTTCGCCTTCGTTCTCACCGTCTTCATCGCATTGGTCAAAGAATTCGTCCACCGCAGAACATTCGTCGTCATCATCGTCTTCGCTCACACAGCGTTCATCCTGGGAGCCTTGCTCTGTCCTACAATAAGGACTGTCGGCGTCGATGGTGCCGTCTTCGTTCTCAATGTCGAAGGCCGTCACGTCCCCGACTCGGGGTGCCTGTTTCCAATCGACGACTTCATAGGACTTGGCATCGATGACCTTAGTCATGAGGTCGTACCATACTGGTTGAGCCAGTTCAGAACCGTATGAACTCCCCATGGCCCAACCGTCCTTGTTAAGCATCGGGAATACGTCCGACCCTACGTTTCCGACCCAGGCGGCGATGGACAGCTGTGGAATCGCACCGGCGTACCACGCGTGGGCGTTGGCGTCGGAGCCGAAATCGTCATGCGCTTCCCAGGTACCCGTCTTACCGGTCTTGGGACGTCCGATATTTCCACCGGCACCACCGATTTCGGAACCGACTTCTTGCAGGTCCTGGGCGATACCGGGGTCGAGTACCTGGTCTTTCCGATAGTCGTCGATGGGTTTGACCACGTTGCCGTCACGGTCGCGGACCTCTTCGACATAATGTGTCTCGTTGTACTCGCCGTCGGCGGCGAGAGTGGCGAACACCGCCGACATGTCACGAACGCTGACTCCGTACTGTCCGAAGGCAATTTCCCGGTCGAAAGGGAATTTCTGCCGAGACATGTCCAGGTCGTACCAGACCGGTTCACCGTCATCGGTGGCGTACACACCCGCGTTGGAATTATCCGGATCGGCCCATTCCAGGTAGGCCATGGAGTCGATGGTTTCGTTGTCGGTCAGGCTCCATTCGCCGTCGGCTGTTTTGGCTTCACCGCGCAGGGCATATTGCGTACCGTCCTCGCTGAATTCAAAGGTGGCGGTAATATCCTGACCGTCTTCCCAAGCTGCCTTGACCGGACGCTCCATGTGCTCGACACCCATATCGATGGCGACCTTGAGGAGGTTCGTGGCACCGAATTCGTCCGCGATGGCGTACATGGGGGTGTTCAAGGACCATTTAACAGCGTTTTGCAATGTGAGGTCCCGGTCGGGTTCATCGTCCCCCGCATTGTGCACTGGCCCAGCCGGGTCGTCCTCGGTACGCCCTTCGAATTCGCGAGGAGAACTGCCGTCCCACCAGGAATCGATCGACGACTCATTAAGGATCGCCAAAGAAGCGGTGATCATCTTGAACGACGATGAAGGCGGCTGCGCACCTTCTATACCCGCTCGGTCGATACCCATACCGTCGTCGCCACCGTAATACCCCAGCACACGGCCCGTGCCTGGTTCGACGACGACCACTGCGTCGGCCATGGACGGATGCCGGTCATACAGAGCCGCTTTCTCATTGTCGTTCTCGAACCGCGGCATTTCAAGCGGTTCGTCGTTGAACGTCAGTTTGTCGCTTTCGAAGTATTTCGGAGCGGCGGCAGCCTTCGAATCGACGACTTCACCGTCAAAGCCGATCCATTCGTCGTCTTCATTCTTCTTTTTGATCAAGTCGCCTCGGCTGGCCGTCTCCTCAGTCAATTTCTGGATTTCCGGGTCGAGAGTCAGAGAGATGTCATAACCGCCCGGGCCGTTCTCGCCGCCGTACAGATCGGACTTCGTCAGCCCGTAATGTTCTTCCAGTTCGTCGAAGACGTAGCCGTCAACCTCGTTGGTGATGAACCCGGTTGGGGAGTCTCCACCCCAGGTCGGGCCGTGCCCCTCGATTTCGACGGTTTCCGGGACCTCCGCGTTTTCGTATTCCTCCTTGGTGATGCCACTGTCGTCGCGGATCTCCCAGAGGTTGTCCATGACGTATTGCCACCGTTCGGCCGATACGGTGCCGTCCTCGTCCTTCAGCTTCGGATCATAGGTCCCGCTGGGGGCTTTGACCTGCATGACGATAAAGGCCGCTTCCTCCCAGGTCAGTTCCTGGTAGTCCTTGTCGAAATAGGCTTGGGAAGCGGCGCCGATACCAATGGCGCCACGTCCGAAGGGAGCGATGTTGAGGTAGTGGCGCAGGATTTCCTTCTTGCCGTATTCCTTCTCCAACTTCATCGCCATGACCGCTTCTTGAGCTTTACGGCCGTAGGAGATGTCGTCGCGGAAATCGGCCAGCGCACCGGCGTACTGCTGACTGATGGTCGAGGCACCCTGTTGTTCCCCGCCGGTCACGTTGTTGATGAACGCCCGAAACGTACCTTTCATGTCGACACCGTCGTGTTCGAAAAACTTCTTGTCTTCCGAGGCCAACATGGCCCAGATGACGGTATCGGGCAGTTCGTCGTAGTCGTCGACCAGAATACGGAACTCGTCGCCGTAACCGCCGACTTCTCCCTCGTATCCGGCATAGTAGAACGTCGTGTTCTCCCCGTACGGAGTGTCGTCGGGTGTCTCCACGTTCTGGAAGAACATCGCACCGACTACGGTTCCCGCGCCCAAAAGCAGGATCGACACGGCAATCAGCACCGCATAGATGCGGCGACGCACTTTCTTGCGCTTCTTCTTTTTCTTGCCTTTGAGGTCGTCTTCACTCATGGCACCGGGACGCTTGGACCCTACCGAGGCACGTCCGCTTCCGGAACCCGCCGGCCCTTCCGGCCCCGACGACGCCGCACCCGATGGTCCATTGCCACTGCCGCCACTTGGCGGTACAGAACCACCGCCACCTCCTGGCGGTGGTACGGAAGCATGGCCGCCTCCAGGCGGCACAGAAGAACTACCACCTGCTGATCCGACACTGACGCGGCCGCTCTGATTGGGGTTGACGCTTGCCGAGGCCCGGCCCGGCGACGGGTTCGGGTTGCCGGGCGGCACGGAGGCATTGCCACCGGCCGGTGGAACCGCGGCCCCGCCGCGTGCGGGACCGGGATTGTTCTGCGGTGTACTGTGCCGTCCCGTGTCCGGGCGGTCGCTACCCTGACCCCAACCGTAGGAGCCCCGCGGATGAGAGCCTCCGCTGGAGTCGCCTCCGGTGTCAGGGCGGTAACCATAATCAGTCATAACGTTTTACCATCCACATAGGTCGTCGTAACCGTCACGATGTCGGTTGCGCCGGTCGAATCATGGTGCCCGGGATCGGCCCGGACTCCATCGGGGTAGTAAACACTCCCTGGGAAGTCAGGAGCGGCGGATTCTAATTTCGGTCAATTTACAGCAGTGTGCCATAGGCAGCCTGAAAACCAACTGACAGGCCACTGAGTCCGTGACCCCTTCGCCTTCCAGGCTCGTCGCCGTCCGGTGGCGTCATCGACACAGAATTCGCGCCTGTATTTACCACGCCTGGCGGCGACTGAAGGTTGCACTTCTTATCTAATTGTTATATCCGACTCAGGCCGCCAAACACGGCATACGCGGCATGGGGAACTTCCAGACTACTACAAGCCATAGACGACCTTAAAATTTTTCGTTTTATGCAAAGTTGCGACGACATTCGGTTGACAGCCGCGAAACGCGCTTGTACCGTACAATTGTTATATCGCTTCGATACATCAGACCGATATGGGAACCTCGTCTCGGCGAGCACGGCCCGTCGTCCTCCGGACACGGCGTCGTGTGACTTACGGGACGCGTTACTTGCTCTGAGACACCCACCACCGCCTCATGGCAAGCCGACCTGCCAGTACCGAACAGGCAAGGACCCCAGCGGACGATCGGTTGAGCGTCGAACGAAGCCGGTCCGAAGGCATCGCTGATTCCCTCGGTCGGCCCGGTCGGTCGGGCATCGCGTTCCGACCGGCGACGTAGACAGACATGCCATGGAGAGCTCCTGAGGAGGACGGATGTTGGAGTTGGCGATCCTGGGCCTTCTTCACGAGTCGCCCATGCATGGATACGAGCTCCGGAAACGACTTCTGTCGCTTCTGGGGGCGATTCGGGCCGCCATCAGCTATGGATCTCTGTATCCGACCCTTCGCCGCATGCGTCAGCGAGGCTGGATTGAGGAGGAAACGCCACGGAAACAGGAGGCCGAGGCGGGTATTCTGACCGGCCGCCGGGCCCGAAAGGTCTATCGTCTGACCGCTGCCGGTAAAGAGCACTTTGAAGAACTCATGTGTGATTCCGGTCCGGAAAGTGCCGATGAGGCAATGTTCGGGGTTCATTTGGCGTTCTTCTCACGGACGGATCCGGCGAACCGCCTTCGCATTCTGGAGGCGCGTCGTCAGCGTGTCCAGGAACGTCTGGAACGGCTCAGTTCCGTCCTTAAAGGCAAGGCCGAGCGTTTCGACGCCTACGGTTTGGCTCTCCAACGCTACGGCTTGGAAACGGCCGAACGGGAGGTGCGTTGGCTCAACGAGCTCATTGCGTCAGAGGAGAATCACAACCTCGGTCACAGTGACCTCGGCGACCGGCTGATCAGTCCGCGTCATTACGAGTCTGAACACCTGGACGATACTGAAGGAAGCAGAAACATCAGTAAAGGAGACAAACGCGATGAGTAAAATTCGCGTGGCCATTGTTGGCGTCGGTAACTGTGCCTCGTCACTGGTGCAAGGCGTCGAGTACTACAAGGACGCTGATCCGGGCGACCGCATCCCCGGCCTCATGCACGTCCAATTCGGTGACTATCACGTCAATGACGTCGAGTTCGTCGCCGCCTTCGACGTCGATGCCAAGAAAGTCGGGCACGACCTCTCCGACGCGATTGTGGCTTCGGAAAACAACACCGTCACCTTTGCCGAGGTACCACCCACCGGCGTGACCGTACAACGCGGCCCCACCATGGACGGACTCGGACAGTACTACACCGACATGATGGAGGAGTCCACCGAACAACCGGTTGACGTGGCGCAGGAACTGCGTGACGCCCAAGTGGACGTGGTGGTCTGCTACCTTCCCGTCGGCAGCGAGGAAGCCGCGAAGTTCTACGCCCAGGCCGCCATCGACGCCGGGGCCGCCTTCGTCAACGCGCTTCCGGTATTCATCGCCTCCGACCCCGAATGGGCCCAGAAGTTCACCGACGCCGAACTGCCCATCGTCGGTGACGACATCAAATCCCAAGTCGGAGCCACGATCGTGCACCGCGTACTGGCGAAGCTGTTCGAAGACCGTGGAGTCCGCCTGGATCAGACCTATCAGCTGAACTTCGGCGGAAACATGGACTTCATGAACATGCTGGAGCGCACGCGACTGCAGAGCAAAAAGATCTCCAAGACCCAGTCGGTCACCAGCCAGATCCCGCACGAAATGCGCGGCGCCGATGTACACATCGGACCGTCGGATCACGTGCCATGGCTGAGCGACCGAAAATGGGCCTATATCCGTTTGGAGGGAACCACTTTCGGTGATGTTCCGCTTAACGCCGAACTCAAGCTGGAGGTGTGGGACTCCCCGAACTCCGCCGGCGTCATCATCGACGCGCTACGTGCGGCCAAGATCGCCAAAGACCGTGGCCATGCCGGCCCCGTCCTCAGCGCCTCTTCGTACTTCATGAAGAGCCCGCCCGAACAGTACAGCGACAATGAGGCCCACGCGGCCGTGGAGGAGTTCATCGGCGTCAAAGCCAACGTCGCCGACTAGATCGACACACTGGTCAGGTGCCTTCGGAGGCCATCGGTCACCGCGCCGGTACCAACGCTGTCACCTCACCACAGCCGATCGGTGGAGGAGCAATTCAATCCACTCCGGTCGTGAAGGCACATCGACCGTCACGACCGGAGAACGTTACTTGTGAAACCAAAACCCGCCCCCGCCCGTCACCCCATCCGACGAGGCACAATCTCGCGTAGTCTGTACACGGTCGGACGTCACCGACTATCCTCGCCCTGTGAGAACCGAGGGCCATCTACGTAAAGCCATATCCCAGCCACTTTTTCGTCGCCTGCTGGCCGTTCGTCTCACCAGCCAGGCCTCCGACGGCCTTTTTCAAGCCTCCCTGGCTCTCAGCGTCTTCTTCAACCCCGACATCCAGGCCGATCCGCTCTCCTACGCCGTCGCGTTCACCATTCTGGTGGGACCCTATTCTCTCCTCGGCCCGTACGTCGGGGTGGTCCTCGATCGGTTCAGCCGACGCAACCTCACCATCGCCGCCAACCTCACCCGCGCGGCCCTCACCCTGATGGTGGTGATGGTGTTGCCCATCGGCTTCGAATGGTTCTGGGTCGTCTGCGCCATGGGGGTTCTCGCCCTCAACCGCTTCGTCCTCGCCGGTCTCACCGCCGCGCAACCTCACGTAGTGGCCGAACCGGAACTGGTCACCGCCAACTCGGCCGCCTCCACCCTTGGGGCAGTGGCCTTCGGACTCGGCATCGCCTCCGCTGGTGCCGCGCAGCTGTTCCACAGCGGACTCTCCTATGCCTTCCTCGCCTTTCTGGCCGCGATCGGCTATGCCGTCTCCGCCGCCGTCGCCTCCCGCTCGTTCCGTCCCGCCGCTCTAGGTCCCGAAGGAGGCGAGCGCCCCTCCTCCGGAATATGGCAAGGCGTGCGGGACACGACACGGGGATTGATTGAAGGACTGCGCTACCTGCGGCACGCCGCGAAACCGGGTTGGGTCATGGTTCTGCAGGGCGTGCATCGCATGCTCTACGGCATCGTTTTCATTGTGGCGATCGTATTGTTCTTCGGTTTCTTCCACAATCCCAATCTGCACCCCAACGGCGAGGACTCCCTGCGGTGGTTGCTGATACTCGCCGTTCTGGGCAATCTCGGCGTCGCATTGGCCGCCTTGACCACTCCCCGCGCTACCCGATGGTTCGGGCCCCGACAGTGGGTGCTCGGATTGGCGCTTACCTGCTCGATCATGGCCGCCGCCCTGGCGGGAACCATGCTTCCCGCCATGTTCGCCATCGCCGTCATCTTCATCAACATCGCCTCGCAGGGCATCAAGATCACCGTCGACACCTCCATCCAGACCGAAGTCGCCGATTCCTATCGAGGTCGAGTGTTCAGCCTGAACGACACGATTTACAACGTCGGCTATCTCGGTGGGCTGTTTCTGGGGGCCCTCTTCGTCCCGGGCGACGGCTACACCCCTCGCACGCTGGCAGGGGTCGCGCTGGCGTACTTGATAACCGTAGTGGGGTACGGCTACGCCTCCCGAAACGCACCCCCGTACGATACTCATCATGAGCACCACAGCAAAGCGCTCTGAACGCCCCGGACGCTCCCCGGAAGAGGAGCCGGTAGCGTCCAACCCCTTTCGTACCACTCCTCCATGGCAACGCGAAAACGCCGGTTGGAAAGGCGCGCTCGCGGGGCTGACCGTCTTGATCCTGGCGTTGGGTAGCATCGCCGGTGTCGTCTATCTGGCCTGGTACGCGGTGGGCGACGACGAGTCCTCTGACGCGGCCACACCCATTGCGACCACCGGTTCCTGTGGAGCCGTGACGGCCGATGACACCGAACCGCTGGCGTCCGAGCCGGATCTGTCACCACCTCCGGACCGATCGATCGCCGTGGTGAACACGAACTTCGGGCCCTTGGAAGTGTTGTTGTTCGGGGATTTGGCGCCGTGCGGCGTAGCGGGATTCAGCGAACTGGCCGAAGCGGGCTTCTACAACAATCACGCGTGCCACGGGATGACCGTGCAACCCGAACAGCCCACCTCCACCGTGAACTGTGGCGAACCCGGACGCGCCTCGGCGCATCTCGAGGAGTTGGACGACTGGTCGGACGACGGTGAAGCGACCTTCGGGCCGGGCTGGCGTTTCCGTTCGGAGGTGGACGGTTCCGGAAACCTCGTCGGAGACGTTCTCGCTCTGCCTTTGGACGACACCGGGAAAGCCGGTAGTGAATTCACCATAGTGCGGGGAAGCGCCGTCCCCAGTTCGCAGTTGAGCGTCGTAGGGCAGGTCGTCGACGGTTTCCGTACCTTGGACGACATCGCCGCCACGTCACCGTCCGAATTGTACGAGGGTTATCCTCCGCAACAGGTCATCGTCACCGGAGTACATCTCCAGGACGTGGAGGCCAACGGCGACGCTGCACCCGGCGGAGACGAAAGCAGCGCATCGACCGACACTCCGGAACCGACCGACGACGACGCGTCGGAACCCGTACCGGGGGCCGATGCCTCGAACACCACCGATACGGGACGCCGTGAAGACGGCTAAGAACTCCGGCTCAGTCCTCGGACGTCGCCTCCGGCTCGGAGTTTTTCTTGGAACGCTTCTTGGCGGCATTACGTTTGGCGTACTTGTCCACGTATTCCTGACCTGTCAGACGTCGAATCGAATCCATGATCTCGTCGGTCACGGTACGCAGTACCACCCGGTCGTTGGCCATGTCGGAGAATCGACTGAAGTCGAGAGGTTTGCCGACTCGTACCCCGACGGGTGCGACGCGGGGTCGTGACTCGCCGATGGGGAGAACCTTCTCCGTGCCGATCAGACCGACCGGAACGACCGGAGCGCCCGATTGGAGAGCCAAGCGTGCCACCCCGATCTTGCCGCGGTAGAGACGGCCGTCCGGAGAACGCGTGCCTTCGGGAAAGATCGCGAAGACGCGGTCTTTCGCCAGAACCTCCAGGGACGGCTCCAGAGCGTCGGCGCTGCGACGCCCTCCCGATCGGTCAACGGCCACTTGCCCCAGTGCTTTGACCGTGCGTGACACCATTTTCCCTTTGATTCCCGCTCCGGTGAAGTACTCGACTTTGGCCATGGTGGCGATATGCCGCTTCGTCGTCAGCCCAAGGAAGTAATGGTCCGCCACCGACAGGTGGTTAGCGGCGAGGATGACCGGGCCCGTGGCCGGAATGTTTTCCCTACCGTCAATCCAGGGACGCCAGATCATGTTGATCGTTGGCACAGCTGTCCACTGCAAAGTCTTATAAAGCACGCTCGCTCAACTCTCCATGAAGTCTCACCCAGGATTGGGGAAGGCCGGATGTCCTCTCGGAAATTCGAGTCTATGACATCACAACAGCCCTAGAGATATTGGCCAGGATGTGAGTCGTGATCCTCACCGCGTGCGGCTCGTTCGGCCATGACGGCACGCAGCTGGGGCGACATATTCGCTTCCGCCCCTGGCGGAAGTGCCTTCATGTCTCCGGTACGCATTTGTTCCAGCTGCACCCGGGCGGCCATCTGCTGGGCGACCAGGGCGGCTTGGATGCCGTGGAACAGTCCTTCCAGCCAGCCGACCAGTTGCGCCTGAGCGATGCGCAGCTCCGGCTCGGACGGGGTCTCCTCCGCGCTGAAGGGCAACGACAGGCGCTCCAACTCGTCACGGAGTTCAGGGGCCAGGCCGGACTCCAATTCGGCGATGGAGCGCTGGTGGATGTCGCGCAGTCGCTGCCGACCCTTGTCGTCCAAATCGGCGGAGCGCACCTCCTCCAGCAGTTGCTTGACCATCGAACCGACCCGCATGACCTTGGCGGGCTCGGCGACCAGCTTCGACGGGTCGGGTTCAAAGGTCTCGTCGGATTCCTCGGCGGCCTCGGCGTGACGTGCTTTGGCTTCCTCCAACGACACCACATTGCCCTCGGCGTCTACAATCTGAAGTTCCTCGTCCGCGCCGCCTTCTTGGTCCTCGGTGCGGTCTTTTTCATCGGTGGCGTCCGATTCGGGATTCCTCTGGTGGGTGTTGTCAGCCATTGGGTTACTCCCTGTCGTTGAATTTCGCATCGAATCGGTGGGCGACGGTGTCGCGACGGCTGCGGGATCGTGCCCACGGCCCTCCGCGTCGCCCGATTCAATTCTAGTGACCTTCCCAATCGGTAACGACAGGCAACCTGGCATTCCTTCCCGGTTGTGACCTTTGTTTCGATCCACCGGGACGTGTGTTCTCAGTCCGACACCTGCTCCGGAACGGTCCGTGTCGCCGACTCCTGTGCCCGCGCACCGCCTTTCTCGTCGATCAGAGCCCACATGAGCTGGGCATAGGCCCAACCGGTCATGGCAGTGGCGGAATCGACGCCCGACCCGACCGATTTGCGGGCCCGCAGCAGGGCCGCCGAGGTCTTCGGTCCCCAGATTCCGTCGACGGCGCCCGGAGAGTGCCCCGAGTAACGCAGTAGGACCTGGACGCCCTTGACGCCTTCTCCTTCGTCGCCTTCTTTCAATCCGATCACTGACGTTCCTCCTATCGGTGATATGGGAGCGATGCCCCACGATCCGGTGTCGTCGTACGGGGGACGCGAGCGCCCGTCGGGTCCGCGCCCCACCGACACGTGCATGTGGCGGGTATGGGGATTGCTTCCGTGGTAGGCCCACCAGTTCCAATTGGTGTGGATACCGGCGATCCAACGGTTGAAGATGCAGTACTTGAGGGCTGGATTGCGGGTGGAAGGGTCGACGAGCACATCGGACAACCGCTCCATGTCGGCCCCGGCCCCCGGGTCGTGGGTGAAATCGGCGGCACAGACGACCCCCGCCGAATTGGGGTTGTGATCGCTGGCCGTCCCCGCATGGGCCGAGTCACCGATCGTTCCGTCACTGCGACGGGATCGGTGTGGGGCCAGAGCGTCGATCTCATCTCTCAATACTTCTAGACTGGTGGCAAGTCGCCAGGACATCGTGGATTCTCCAGATCGCTGGGTGGGCACCGGCCGGATCGCTGGAACGTGTACGCACCTCTGGGCGGGCGTGACATGCGTATCGCTCAACGACCAAGACGGTATTCATCGGTCGCACCGGGCAGGGTCGAAACGAATCCGCGGGGACGGCGGCGACGAGGGTGCGTATAGCACCATCAGTCCGTTTCGGCCGATAGACGAATTTTACGATGCTTTCGGAGGAAATGGAAGTGTCCCGGCTGGTTTCGCCTGCGGAAAGCCCATAATTCCGTCGTACGGATGACGCGATACACCTCACGACTGCGACCCGGCCGCCGGTGCCATCGCTGATCGGAGATTCCAGCGGCGCAGACCTCCGGATTTGTCCGTGGGGAGGAGGTCAACCGGTCCTAGCAGGTCACGTCAAACTCGCTCGCAATAGCGGCGGGACCGGAGTCGGTCCGCGCAGTCATCACAGCTGAATCCGGTGTTCACTGACAGATCGCGCACTCGGTTAACCTGTCGGGATCGCAGAGCGGTGGGATAGAAGCGCCATCATCGACCGGCAGATCCCTGTTCGACTGACTATCGTAGGACTCGACGTCATCCCCGTAACGCCTGTCGCCCGAAGTGAGTACTTCGGGCGACAGGCGAAAGTCCCCTTATTCGGCCGGCTTCCGCTTCGCGGTTGCGATGAGAATTGCCGCCGCGCCGACTACGAGGGCCGTCACGGCGAATGTGATCACGCGTGTTCGGTCATATCCGGTTTGGGACAACGTCGGCAGCGTCAGTGTCACCGATGTGTCGTGGACAAGGTAGTTGGGCGGCGGTTCTTTCTCCGGGTTCCAGACTCCGTCAGGTGTGTCCGGTTGCTGCGGTGGACTGACAATTTCGCATGTACTGTCGGCGCTGTCTTCGCAGACCGCTCCGGGGGCGGTGGTCACGACGGCATTCGACAGTTGAACGCCGGGTTGGATGTCGGGCGCGACCGTGACTGAGTAGGTGAGGGATACCGTATTGCCCGTAGAGATCGGCCCGCTCCAAGTCAATACCGGTTCATCGTAAGTTACCGATCCGGTTGTCGCTGTGGCGTCGTTGTTGTAAGTGGCATGCTGAAGAACCTCGGTGAGGTCGTCGGTGATGGTGAAGGGGTGGTTTTCGGTGTAGTCCACTTCTCCTGTGTTGGTCATTTCGACCTGGTAGGTAATCGTGTCTCCGGGGCCGGCAGTGGTGGTGTCGGCTGTTTTACCAATAGTGACTTCAGAGCAGGGCAGATGGATGGGAATTTCCGCAGAGCGTATGTTGGCTTTGTTGAATGCCCAGTCTTGGATATCCCTGTTGTTGCCCCACGAGTTCCTGGAATAGTCCCAGCCGTGAACTCCCCCAGTGGAATTGATACCTTCGGTGCCGTCTTTTACCGGTGTCGAGTTGGAACGATCGTCGGATAGTGCGGTGTCGTTCCAGTACACTGTGTCGTCTCCGGTCTGCGGTCCGTTGAGATGCTCCAGTTCGAATCCACCATCGCGCCCTTCGACGTCGTGGTTGACGAAGTAGATCGGTGCCGCCTCGTCGATGAGGGCGACGGCCGAAAGCTCGCGGCAGTTTTCTACCGGCAGGCCAGTGCCGTCGAGTCCGTCCCAAGCGATTTCGACGTCGCTGGTTTCACTGACGGTAACGCCCCATGAGATTTCCCGGTCGGTATCCGGGTCGAAGGTCCCATTGTTGTCTATGTCCAGTCGGATGTGTACGGTCCCATTGAAGTTGCTGACTTCGAGGTGGAACGTACCTTCGCTGCTTATGGGCGATGTCGGCCGGTAGGAGAGCTCTCCCAGCGACGGAGCCGATATGGGGTTGAGCAGCCAATCGCCGGTTCCATCAGGCAGCGTGACATTGGCGGGTAGATCGGTTGCCGGAGGTGCGAAGAAGATTTTGTACAGTCCGCAGGCAGATCGGTCCGCGATCACGCTCGAGGTGTGTTCAACACTGGCGTTGACCGGTACGCACGTGTCTTCGATGGTGACACCCGTGGCAGTGGATTGGAAGTCGGACCAGATGCCGTCGTAGTCGCGATACGTGCCACGATACTGGTAGCCGAACTCGGAAAGATAATAGAGGTTGAAATCGTCCGCTTCCTGCTGTTGTACAGCGTATACGGAAGTCCAAACGCGACCGGGTACGGCGGTTCCGTTGTCGGTTACGCTGATGTCCCAGTGCGCCGGCGGGCTTTTCCTGGAGGTGCCGTTGAGGTAGGAGATCTGCCATGTGCCCGCGGTGGCTGAGGACAGGCCGGAGTATGAGCAGGTCTTTCCTACCGGGTCGGCTTTGGTAATGGTGCAGGAGGGCAGGGCGGTTCCATCTGGACTGGTGACAGTGAGAACCGAATCGATGTCACGTTCAGTGGAATCAGCTTCGGCTCGTGTGAAGGCCACATCAAGCGTTTCTCCCGGCAGCACGTAGGCGTAGAAAGTGTTCTGAGCCCGGGAGGACGCAATTTCTCCTCCGGTGTACTCGGCGAGCGGTTTGGTCGGCGCATCGGTGATGACCGGGCCGACGCTTTGAGCCTGAGCCGGCAGTGCCATCAGCGAAGCAATCGTCGCTATCACGAACACGAAGATAAGCAGAGTCCGGCACGTTCGCATTTGATCAGTCACAAGAGACTAAATATCATATTCAGTGCGCAATTATCATTTAACATGCGGAATGAGGGCAATGCGGATTCCCTAGCATTAATGTCCCTCGTCAATCCGATGACGTTCACGGTGGCGGCGAGGCGTGCGTAGAACCGGGCGAGCTCGGACGGTAGGGAGCCGCAGGAGCCCGATCCGTTGGGCGGGTTTATATCGGTGTAGATGCTGAGATGAGCGGTCATTTCTGACGGGCTCCCGATCGGGCCCGGCCTGATCTGGTACGCAGTCCGCCGATTTCTGAACCGGTACTTCACACAGCTCAAATGCATTTCGGCGCCTACCCGCTTTACCAGGTAGGCGCCGAAATCGCTGTTCATAATCAGTGCGCGAGGTGGGAGTTGAACCCACACGTCCTATCGGACACTGCCACCTGAAGGCAGCGCGTCTGCCATTCCGCCACTCGCGCTCATATACAATTTGCCGACCACGCTCTTCCGCGCGGTCCCCACCATCATAACCGATGCCCTCATTGGAATCCGGCGCGGGGGTACCGCCGCCGTGACGCACACTGCACCGGCACCCGAAACCTCTAAATCAACGGACGCAAACGCCCCACCGGTTGGCCGCCACCGTAGATTTCCGGCCACGACAATTCCTCGATCACCTTGTGGGCTTCGTGGCTCGGCAGGAAATCGGTGTGCTGCACCAGAGCACGCAAGGCCACCGGCATCGCCGCACGTTGACCCCCGTCGTCGATCTTGACCACCACGGTGCCGACACCCGGAATCGACAGCGCCTGCACCGCCTCGGCTCCGCCCTTCGATACCAGGCCGTCGATCGCGATCATGGCCTTGGAATCCACCCCGTCGGAGCCCTGGATCAGTTTGGGGTAATGCCGCATCGCATCGGCGATCGCACGCTCCTCGGTTCCCTCGACCGCCGCAGTCAAGCGATGGAAAGCGCGCCCCAGGCCGGTCAGGCTGTAGGCGAACAGAGGTGCACCGCAACCGTCGACCCCGGTCGCGGCGATGTCCTCACCGGTCATCTCCTCCACCGTCGCCGCGACCTGCTGCTGCAGCGGGTGCTCCGGATCCAGATACGACGCCGGATCCCATCCGTTCAGCTTGCTCACCGCCACCATGGCCGAGTGCTTACCCGAACAGTTCATGTACACCCGACGCGCGGCCCCACCATGCGCCACCACAGCGCGGCGAGCGGCCGGGTCGCCCGGCAGGTCCGGCGGACACTGCAGAGCCTCCTCGCCCAGCTCGGCGCTGCTCAACAGGCTGTCCACCTCGTCGACGTGGAACTCCTCGCCTCGATGGCTGGCGGCGGCGATCGCCAGATTCGCCTCCGTGGCCGGCTTCCACCCCGCCCGCAGCGCGGCCAAAGCCTGAAAGGGTTTGGCCGAGGAACGCGGGAAGACGGGCGATGCGATATCGCCCACGGAGTGGACCACCGTGCCTTCGCCATTGAAGACGGCGACCGAGCCGCGATGGAAGCTCTCCGAAAAACCGGAACGAACGACTTCAGCGACCAGTTCGCCACCACAGTAATGCTTAGTTGTCATACTGGGCAGATTAAAGGTCCGTTTCCGCGCTCGCGCTCTGATCGCCGACTTTGTAAGTTACGTCCGAGCGTTCGACCACATTACGTTTCAGCAACGCGAGCGCGATCTGTCCTTCATCCACGTGCTGAACAGCTGTTCCAATCGTTCCGACCTGTTTTTCGCCGGCGAAAACCGGCGTACCGGGCTCGGGTGGATTCTCGTCCGAGCCGTCCAGGTGTAGTTTCACCAATCGACGAGGCGGCTTGCCGAGGTGGTGGACCCGTGAGACGGTTTCCTGTCCTCGGTAGCAGCCTTTGTCCAGGTGGACGGCGGCGTCCAGCCAGGCGCCGACTTCGTGGGGAACGGTCTTGTGGTCGGTGTCGACTCCGAAGACCGGTCGTCCGGCGGCCACGCGGAGGGCGTCTTCGGTCCAGGTCCCGGCGATCGGCTGGTCGTCGGGCATCGCACTGCGCGGCACGAGAACGTCGGTGGTCTGTTCCACGAGGTGGTCGGTCCGGCGGGCCCATCCCGTCTCGGTGGCGGTTCCCGGGTACCGCTGGGTGGTTTCGGCCAACAGGTCCTTGGAGGCGAACTTCGCCGGCGGGACATCCTGTCCGCTGGGGGCGGCGAGGTCCAGATCGCGACGGCCTCGGGTGTAGGTGACCAGGGCGTACTGATCGGAGACGTCGACGATGTCGACTTCGGTGCGGAATTTCATCATCTGGAGGAACGTCAGGAACGGCTCCACCGAGTCGGGGGCGACGTCCAGCCACGTGGTGGTGCCGTCGTCGTAAAGCCCGGCGTGATGTTCGATCCGTCCGGTCGGCGAGAGAACCATCACCTCGGTCCCGGTGTGCTCCGGAAGTTTTTCGATGTGCTGCGTCATCAGTGAGTGCAGCCAGGTCAGGCGGGCGTCGCCCGTTACGGTGACGATGTGGCGGTTCGAGCGATCCAGGATCGCTCCGTCCTCGAGCGCTTGCCGCTGTTCCTTCAACGGCTGGCCGAAATGCCAGGCTCGGTCACCGGACGCATTGGGCACTGCCCCAGGTAGGTCGAGGTAGGGAGAACGATTGTTATCCATGAGTTCCATCTTTCTTGTCGAGACATTGCGCGCAGGTGCCGAACAGGGCCACGTGTCCGATATCGAGTACGAACCCGGAGTCCGAGGCGATCGCGTCGCGGGCGGAGGAAAAAACGGCGGGACTGACTTCTTCGGTCTTTCCGCAACGGTGACATACCAGATGGGCGTGGCCGCGATCTCCCGCCAAGTGGTAGGTGGGGGCACCGTGCGACAGGTGCGTATGCGTCACCAGGTTCAACTCTTCCAGGAGGTCGAGGGTCCGGTAGATGGTGGTGATGTTGATGCCTTCAACCCGTTCGGCGACGCTGTCGTGGATGTGCTCCGGTGTGGCGTGTCCGAGATCAGCGATGGCATCAAGCACCAATTGCCGCTGCGGTGTCATTCGCATGCCTCGAGAACGCAGTACTGCGGCGAGATCGACGGTGTGGTTGGCTGACATGTACACCATCCTAATTTCCCGACCGTCACAATGGAGCCATGGCTGAAGTGACTGTTGCTATGGGTAGGGGCCTCGTACCGCCCGACCAACCGATCGTGTGCGCCGACGACCTGGGTGTGGTGCGGGGCGACGGCGTCTTCGAAACGATCAATGTGCGACACGGCGTTCCTTTCCTACTGAAGGAACATCTGGAGCGAATCCAAAATTCCGCCCAGGCGATGGAGATCGACGCACCCGGCTCGGGGGAACTGCGCGGTTTGGTGGAATCGGCGGTGGAGGAATGGAACACGCGTTCGGCGGAGGAAGCGGCCTTGCGGTTGGTGGTGACGCGGGGACGGCCGAGCGGCGGCGGGCCGACGGTTTTCGCCACGGTGGACCGCGTTGACGATTTGTCGAAGCGCCCCCGCACGACCGGGGTCGCACTCAGGTCGGCGTCGCTCGGGGTGGCGGCCATGGCCCGAAAGGACGCGCCCTGGCTTCTGGGCGGCGTCAAGGCCGTGTCCTATGCGACCACGATGAGCGTGTTGCGCTGGGCCAAAGGTCAGGGTGCCGACGATGCCCTGTGGGTGTCGTCCGACGGCTATGCCTTGGAGGGGCCGACGTCCTCGCTGTTGTGGCTGCGGAACGGCACGCTCTACACGACCTCCACTGAAACCGGGGTACTTCCGGGCACGACCAGCACGTTTCTTCTCAATCAAGCCGCGCGCATCGGCCTGGACGCCAAGAGCGACGTCATCGGTTTGACCGATCTCTTCGAGGTGGACGCCGCGTGGCTGAGCTCGTCCGTCAGAGGTGTGGTATTTATCACAGAAATCGACGGCAGGCCCATGCCCCAACGCCCCGATATCCACTCTGAGCTGCAAAAACTTAGTGGTTTTACCGCCTGAGCATCACAGTTTGGTATCAATTTTCAGGGAACTCTCAGGTACAGCCCAGCGCCAGCCCAGAGTCATGAACCAACATAATAATCGTTCCGGTCACGCCGACACAGAACTCGAAGAGTTCACTCGATGAAACACGGGCAGTTTTGTCGGGCTAACGTGTACAGCAGCGAACAGCCTGCCACACAGGCATATCGCGACAGACAGGAACAATCCGGGGGCACAAAACCGGTTCGGGTCATCGGGCACAACCCAACCGGTGCCATAGAAAAGTGGAGCTCCTCCACTTTAACGAGGGTGTAGTGAATGGGCAAGCACTACACCCTCATCTTTTACTCAGATCACTCAAAGAATTCTTATTATCCCAGCGCACAGCCATTAGTATCGTTTAGGTATCGATACGGTCACGAAACGGTCCACTGACCGCTCTATACGTCCTCGGCCCTGGCCATCAGGTCTTGCGCTTCGGGAGCCAGCGTCTCGATCACGTCAATCGCCTCAGCCTGAGTGTCGAAGCCACTGGTCATAATCACCAGGCGAATCGGCTCCCCGGCTTCGTCGGTAACCTCGCCGGACGAATGCACCACCCAAGGCACTCCGAATTCATAACGGGTGTCCCAGCCGTTCTTCACCCAACCGGATTCGCCGTCCTCGACGGCGGCACTGACACCCCACCGCTGTTCGGGTACCACCTCGGCGAGCACACTGCGGAAGTATTCCCGCTGTTCAGGGTTGAAGTATTCGGACTCTTCAGAGAACATGACGTCCAATAGGCGCTTCTGATCCCCCGCCGTCGACTCGGTGTAACCCCAGCGCTGTTCGGGGTGCTCGTGAGTGGAGTCCATCCCGTAGTGTTCGTGGGCCTCACGTAGAGCGGAATGGCCGTCCAAGATGTTGAACAACAGCCTGTTGGTGGCCTCATTGTCGGACTTGCCGACCATGTCGTGGATGAGTTCGTCGACCCAGCCGGGAATCTCCGCCGGCGAGCCGTAGTGCTCCACCAGCATCGCCAATACCTCCAGCTTGACGATGGAGGCGGCCGAATGCGTCTGGTCGGCGTTGAAGTCCAGTTCGTACTTACCGTCACCCGCCGCTACCGATACCGAGACGTTCTCATCGAGGTCCATATCCGCGACGACCTCGGAGAAGGTATCGGACAAGGTCTCATTGACGGCTTGACGCCGGTCTTCTTCGTTCGGCATCAGATCCGACCCCGACAGATCCTCGGGGTCCATCTGCGAGGAATGACGTTCGCGGTCATCGCCGCCCTCGGCACCCTGACCGTCGGTCTCGTCGGCATCCCGATTGAGTGCGACGACTACGGTAGCCACAACCAGTATCAGGACAATCGGAGTTGCCGTGAAAAACCAAAAATTCGGTCGAGTCAAGAATCGTAGACTCAATTTCCACCTACCCAGCCACATAACCGTTGATGTGGATTAACTGATACGCCGTCGGCTGGGCACCGCTGGTGTTCGTGGGGCGGGGCCATGACCGGGGGCTATTTCCACAGCCTGGCCGCGCCGCCACGCTGCGTTATGCTACTGAACGTACCTTCGACTTCAGAACAATTCTCATCACCGCTGCCGATACTCCTACCAGGCAGGCGATGGCGACAATCGCGAGCAGTCCGGAGGCTCCGTCGGACAGAGCGTCCGGATCGACCGCTGCCGCTTCCTCACTCATCTTAGCAAAATCGTCGTCGGACCCGAAATCCTCGGAATTCGCCGACTCGCCGAAGTTGAACGTTTGCTCCTGGTCATCCCCGGTATCATCCTCGGTCTCCGGCTGGGTGCCCTGAGTCTCGGTATCCGACGACACATCGGAATCGGTCTCTGTGGCAGGTTCCGAATTCGACGGCTCGCTCGTCTCAGAAGCGGGGGAATCGCTCATTCCGGAATGTTCGTCAACCTGCGGCTGTGGATCGGACCGAGTGTCGTCCGCAGGGGCCTGCGCGTCTTGCGCTGACTCGTCGGCGTCCTCCTCATCGCTCGCGGTCGCCTCGGAATCCGAATCGTCGGTCTCTTCGTCGTTCTCCGCCTCCACGGAGGCCTCATCGACGACGATTTCCGCCGGTTCATAATCGGGAAACAGCCCGCGGCATTCGGGAATCATGGCGACCTCCGCCGAGGTGTTCATGGTGAAGGTGTGGGTCTGGCCCGCCTGTATCTCATACGTGTCCTGACCGACGTGCAATTCCGCGTTCGTGTCCAGGTCATTGGTGTATCCGACGTGCGTTCCGGCCGTCACCGACAGGGGATTCTCGCTGGGAGCCGACGAGGCGGAAACAATGTTCAGAACGCCGCAACCACCGCTGAAGACGATTTCGTTCTCCGCCCCCGTCTCCGTGGTATCGGCGAAGGCGATACTCATGGTGGCGGCTCCCCCGATCGTCATCACCGACGCCGACAGTGCCGCGACACGACCCCGTTTACGACGCTCGCGCTTCATCTGCGCCTCGCGCAAACGCGGTGACATTCGGCCGTCGTTCACCGGATATGGCAAGGGCGGACGATTGTTGGACATTGCCGTGCGACGGTCAGCCTTACTGTGTTTCCCCATGATCCGTCTCCTGGACGATTAGCGTGTGATGTTTGAGAGATAGCCGCCGTACAGGTTCGAGGGCATGTTCTTCGGCTCCCCATCTCAGTGGCCCTGCGACGACGGGGTCTGGGCCAACCTGGAACACACGACCCGGGCGGTCTCACATTTTCCGGTCTCAACCTGGTACAACGAACCACCGCCCCACAGGTGACGCCCCCGAAGCCAAAAAGCGAGCGAATACCACCCGACCGAGTGCGGACCTAGGACCGAAACGCCCGCCCCGCCCGCAATCATCACCCCGCCGTCACCGCCCTATCGGGCGAAATCACAGCACACAGACGTCGATAGCACGGCTGTCCCCATCGCATAGACTCTCTGCAGACGCATCGTCAGACAAGAGAGGTCCCATGGCCGCGGAAACGTCCCTCAGCGATCAGGACAAGTGGGAGGCCTTCGTCTCCCACGCCCAAGCAGATCCCGCACCACCACGGCTCACGTGGTGGAAACGCGCCCTCCACCGCGTCATACGCTGCGAATCCCTCTACGCACTCGTCATCAGCGTCGCCGCCGCCGTGGCGTTCACCTGGCCACTGGCCGCCCACCTCGACGACGGCGTCCTCGGCGACCTGGGCGACCCCATGCTGCAGACCTATACCCTCGCCTGGCTCGGACACGCCCTCAAGGAGGGACTACCGGTCTTCGGCACCAACACCCTCTGGCCGGCACCCGATTCACTGTTGTTCTCCGACACCCTACTGGGCTACCTACCCGCCGGGGCCCTGATACACGACCAAAGCTCGGCACTGGTCGTATACAACCTACTGTTCATCGCGAGCTTCGCGCTCGCCGCCTTCTCCGGTTACGTACTCCTGCGTCAGTTGGGGGCCCGCATGGCCGGATCGGCCGTCGGCGCCGCCGTGTTCGCCTTCGCGCCGTGGACGATCAGTCAGTTCGGCCACATTCAGGTGCTCTCCTACGGCGCGATCGCGCTCAGTCTGGCCATGCTCGCCCGCGGACACGGCTGGTCACTGCGCGAGGGATTCAAACCGGAACGTCAACGCCCGATATGGATTCTCCTGGGCTGGCTGACAGCACTGTGGCAGTTCAGCATCGGTGCGGGGCTGGGGGTTCCCTTCGTCTATCTCCTTGCCGTGCTGGCCTTGGCCTTCGCACTGGCGTGGCTGGTGAAACGCCCCCGCCTGAAATGGGGCACACTCGCCGCGAACGCTCTCGGCGGAGTCACCTTCAGCCTCGCGGTGCTGTGGTTGGCCGACAAACACGCCGCCGTCGCCGCCACCCGGCCCGAGGCGAGTCGCGACCTGGACTACATACAGCATTTCTCCCCTACCTGGCAGAGTTTCATTCTGGCCCCGGAGAAGTCCTGGCTCTGGGGAGACGCCCACGCCGCCGCCCGTGCCGACCTCACCTGGCAGCCGGAACAGACTCTCCTCATCGGATTCACCGCCCTGGCGTTGGCCCTGGCCGGACTGGTCTGGTCCAGCTGGAGTCGCACCAGCCGGTGGGTCCTGGGTCTGTCGATTCTGGTCCTCACCGCCCTGTCCCTCGGCCCGAACTTTCTCGACAACGGCGCGTGGGCCTGGGGGCTGTTGTACGAGTACGTGCCCGGGTTCGACGCGATACGCACCCCGGGGCGTTTGATCATCTATCTGACGCTTCTGGTGGCGATTCTGGCAGCGGGAACGCTGACCCACCTGGCCGATCGAGCCGATCGGATCGCGCATCTGGGTCGCATCGATCCACGGCGTCGGGGCCGTGCTCCACGTCGGGTCCAGGCGCTGTTCTTCCTACCTCTGCTGCTGGTGGCCGTCGAGGCCGTCCATACCGATCAACGGCATTCCCCTCCAGCGGCTCCCGTGGAGTTCAGTGCTCTGGAGGAGCCGATTCTGGTCCTTCCAACCGGCGGTAACGACGGCATCGTGCAATTTTGGTCCATCGACGGCTTTCCCGACACCGTCAACGGGATCACCGCCTTCACCCCAACGGAATACACCGAGATCCAGCGAAGGGCGGAAGGCTTCCCGTCGGTCGAATCGGTGCGATCGCTCCAGGAAGCGGGTATCTCCACGGTGGTCGTCATACCGCAATGGGCACGCGGCACGGAGTGGGAACAGCTCGACGTGGACGATCCTCCGGGGCATGTGGACGTCGAACGCCGCCCGGGCGCGGTGGTGTACTCCCTGGACTGAGCCGGTTAAGTACCGACTTGACGCAGAAACGCCACGACTCCCGAGGGTTCGGACTCGTCGTGGCGATGCAGTGGGCTGGCGATGATGTCCATCGTCAGCCGCGAACCGTCCATCTCGATCCGTGCCAATCCCCGTTCCAAGGTGTTGCTCTGCATGGCTCGCAGCATGGGGAGGCGTCCCAGTTCGGGCGTGCCCAGCCGATGTCCGCCGGGGCTGAAATCCACAAACCGTATCCCGGCGTCCAGAAACCTCGGCATTGTCTCTTCGACCTCCGCCGAGAGCCCGAGAAGCCGCAAGGCGGATATGGACATGGCCCGGATACGGAGGTTTTCGTCCAGCAGAGCACAGGGATCCCCACTACCTTGAATCGCCGACTTCCACGGAATGAGGTTTGCCGGCAGTGGAGCGGAGTGGGCGTAACGCGAACGCGCCGCCAGACGCGAGGAATTGTCGTTTCCCTGGGGCAGAGACATTTCCAGTTGGGTCATCGACGCAAGCGCTCCTCGTCCGACCCCTGGACGGACCAGTGGTCGATATCAGGGTGTGATCGCGATCTTCGGCTCTTCCAACGGTAAGCGATCAGTGACAGTGAAATACTCTCAGTTCACTCAAGTTAACACATACTCGCTAAGATTGGAAAGCACTGGACAAAACCACCAGAGTTCGCAGGGTCACGCGAGCCGCCGCGTCATGCGTCATTTCCCTGGTTTATTAACTAGTATCTGCCCTATGACAGACAATCCGTATTGGAATGAATCGGACCAGTCGCGCTTCGACGAGTCCAGCGATCCCATCGTCACCGGCGACTTCTCCTCCTGGTGGAACGCCGGTATCAATGTGGTGCAACGGTCCTGGCGTTCCATGGGAACGATCCTCCTCATCGGGGTGGCGATCCCCGGCTTCGTGCTGAACCTGCTCAATACCCTGGCCTATCAGGACACCGAATCCGGCATGTTCGACATGGGGGCGGCCAATGCCGAGACCTACGACCCCGGTGCGGCCCTCGGCTTTTCCTTGCTGGCCATTCTGCTCCTGTATCTCTACGCCGCCGCGACCATGGCCGCCACCCGTACCGCCGCGGCCGACGCCGCCGGCGGTTTTGTGACGACCTCAGAGGCATTGAAAGCCGCGTTTCGAGTGGGCTGGAAGCTATGGCTGTGGATGGTGCTGGGGTACCTCTGCGTCTCCATTGGACTGGTTTTGCTGGTCGTTCCCGGATTGTTGGTGGCCTTCGGTCTGGCCGTGATCGTTCCGGCCGCCACGTTCCAGAAGAACGTCAATCCGTTCGCACGGTCGTTCGCGCTGACCTATACGAATTTCGGCCCGGCCTTGGGACGTGTGGTCGTCACCGTCATCATCGCGGCCGTCATCAACTGCCTGATTTCCGTCTTCATGGGTTTCCTGGCCGATGTGTTCCTACAGCACGCCCCGGTGGCGATCGGAAACATCATGGCCGTGGTGCTGTCGGCGCTCACCGCTCTGCTGATGTTGATTCCCATGCTGTGGATGACGGCGGCCAATCTCTGTACCTATGCGGCCCTACGCGGTCGATCCGAGGCGATTTCCGCCGTCTCGCTGTCGTCCGAAGCGACCGACGTCGCCCGCTGAATTCGTCTACGACACAATTCACATCCTGAATCACCAGGAAAAATTCCCCCCAGTTTGGCACTCGGAACCGGAGAGTGCTATACCTGAATTGGCACTCGAACGCTGTGAGTGCTAAATAATCGTGCGCGCTGAGGTGGCCGTAAGCACTGGGCCGTGTGGGCCCACAATGCTTGAGTCGTCGCGGGCTGCCGCCTCACCGTCGAAACAATGTGTAACGACGCATCCGAAAGGAAGCCATCAATATGGCAAAGATGATCGCATTCGACGAGGAGGCTCGCCGCGGCCTAGAGCGAGGCATGAACTCCCTCGCCGATGCCGTAAAAGTCACCCTCGGACCTAAGGGCCGCAACGTCGTTCTCGACAAAAAGTGGGGCGCACCCACCATCACCAACGACGGTGTTTCCGTAGCCAAGGACATCGAACTGGACGAGGCCTACGAAAAGATCGGTGCCGAGCTCGTCAAAGAGGTCGCGCAGAAGACCGACGAGGTCGCCGGTGACGGTACGACGACCGCTACCGTTCTCGCCCAGTCCCTGGTGAAGGAAGGCCTCCGCGCCGTCGCCGCCGGTGCCAACCCGATCGCCATCAAGAAGGGCATCGAAAAGGCCGTTTCCAGCGTCGTCGAACAGCTCCACAGCATCTCCACCGAGGTGGACACCGAGGAGCAGATCGCCAACACCGCCTCCATCTCCGCCGGTGACACCACCGTCGGTGCCATCATCGCCGAAGCGATGGAGAAGGTCGGTAAAGAAGGCGTCATCACCGTTGAAGAGTCCAACACCTTCGGGCTGGACCTGGAGCTGACCGAAGGTATGCGCTTCGACAAGGGCTACCTGTCCGGTTACTTCGTGACCGACCAGGACCGCATGGAAGCCGTCCTGGAAGACCCCTACATCCTGATCGTCAACCAGAAGATCAGCGCCATCAAGGACCTGCTGCCGACCCTGGAGAAGGTGACGCAGACGGGCAAGCCGCTGCTGATCATCTCCGAAGACGTCGACGGTGAAGCGCTGGCCACCCTCGTGGTCAACAAGATCCGTGGCATCTTCAAGTCCGTCGCCGTCAAGGCTCCCGGTTTCGGTGACCGTCGCAAGGCCATGCTGGGCGACATCGCCGTCCTGACCGGCGGTCAGGTCATCAGCGAAGAGGTCGGCCTCAAGCTGGACAACGTGGACCTGGACATGCTGGGTACGGCTCGCAAGATCGTCATCGACAAGGACGAGACCACCATCGTCGACGGTGGCGGCGACCAGGACCAGATCGACGGTCGCGTAACCCAGATCCGCGCCGAGATCGAAAACAGCGACTCCGACTACGACCGTGAGAAGCTGCAGGAGCGCCTGGCCCGCCTGGCCGGCGGTGTCGCCGTCATCCGTGTCGGTGCCGCCACCGAGGTCGAGCTGAAGGAGCGCAAGCACCGTATCGAAGACGCCGTGCGCAACGCGAAGGCCGCCGTCGAAGAGGGCATCCTCCCCGGTGGGGGAACCGCGCTGGTTCAGGCCGGTGCGAAGGCCTTCGAGAAGATCGACACCGCCGAGCCCGACGAGGCCACCGGTGTGGAGATCGTGCAGCGCGCCCTGGGCGCCCCGCTGCGCGCCATCGCCGAGAACGCCGGATTCGAAGGCGGAGTCATCGTGGAGAAGGTGAAGAACCTGCCGGTCGGTGAAGGTCTCAACGCCGCCACGGGCGACTACGTCAACATGTTGGACGCCGGTATCCCGGACCCGACCAAGGTGACCCGCTCGGCTCTGCAGAACGCCGGTTCGATCGCCGGTCTGTTCCTGACCACCGAGGCCGTCGTCGCCGACGTTCCCGAGAAGGAAGGCGCCGCCCCCGCAGGCGGTGCGCCTGACATGGGTGGCATGGGCGGTATGGGCTTCTAAGCCGACACCGTTCCGCGTTTCGACGCGACATGCTTTCCGCCGTGTGGCTCCGCGCCACACGGCGTTTTTCATGCTCGATTCCCTGGGGGCCATGGATAGAACCCCGCCGATCCGCAGGATACGCCTACCGCCCAGGCCTTCCTGTCATAGTTCCGACATTTTCTATATTGTTCGGTTGGCATATGTTGGGTAACCTGGTATATGACGCGGCAGTCGACTGACTCACGTTTGAGGTGTACATCCGTATTAGTAGTACGTACCGTCCGCCCCCGAATCACCTGCCCGTTCACCGCGAAGTCAGCCACGCCCGGAGGCGGTCCACGGCCCTGAACGTCTCCGCCCCCGATTCACGAACTCGACCGGCCCGAGCTGAGGTTTCATGTTCACGCAAGTAAATATGACAGGTACGACCGTCCTACGGCGCGAACTACACGACATCATCCTGGAGGCCTGCCCCCTCGACGGCGGCAAGGCAGCACCTCATAATCTCGTTTTCCACGGCCCCACGGGAAGCGGCAAAACCACCTTCCTGCAGCAGGCCAACGAGCTGTTCGACCTACTGACCAACACCGGATTCGTCGACTGCGAAGAGCGTCATCCCGACGATCTTCCGCAGATCCTCAACGACCTGCGCCTCAGTCTCACCGTGACGACCTCCGGCGTCACCCCTCTGAAGCTTCCTCACCTCGAAATCGCCCTCGCCGCCTACGAAGAGAACATGGAGCCGGACGGAAACTTCGAGCAGGAATGGCCGAACATCCTGGAAAGGCTGAAAAAACGCCGTAAAGACGAACGACGCAAGCGCAAAGGGAGCCGAGCCCCGTCCCCCATCACCCTGAAACTGTCGTTCAAGCTACTGTCGATCCTGAACATCGACCTCGAACGTCGCCTGATGCCGCGAGGAACCGTCACACCGCGTTTTCCCGCACACGTGGAAGAGTGGTTCAAACGCAAGTCGTGGGGAGTCATGATCAACAGCGTCCCTCCCAAACCGACCACGACGACGCCGGAGGTGGATCGAGACGACCCGCAGAATGTTCACCACCTCCACAACTGGGAAACCCGCAAACGACTCGCCCGCAACGAATGGCTCGTGCGGGCGTTCGTGGAGGACTTGAAGCACCACCGGGCCTCGTCCAGCGAATACCGGAACATCGTTTTCCTCGACGACGTGGCCGTCCCCTCCACACATGAAGCCAGCGCCGGACAGGAATTCATCGACCTACTTCACTCCGCCCAGGCCTCCCCCCGCATCGACCGCGACCTGCCGCTTCTGCTCGTGGCCACTGGATCTCGCTTCGTCCGACGCCCACTCACCAAGGGCATACCCATGCCGGACTTCACAAAAGACGACCTCGATCGACTGTCGAAGGTCTACAACTACCCCATCGACCGCTTCTTTCCCGAACTCATCGGAGAGCTCACCGGAGGATACGCCGCCGCCAGCGCCTTTCTCATGAGCAATCACGCCATTTCCCAGCAGAAACCCCACAACGGACTCGATGCCCTACTGCGCACCGAACTGCCCACCGCCTCCCCCGACGGCCTCCCACAGACTATGGAACAGGATCTCTGCCGTCAACTGATCGAACACCTGCTCCCACCGGAAGTGGCCGTCCACCCCGAAGCGGTCGCCATCTGCTCCCTCGCCAAGGATCGCGACGACGTGGAATACCTCATCCACACCTACGAACTCTCCCATGCCCTCGACCGCCTCAACGACTATTCCTGGCTGGCCTGGGACGCCGATTCCGGTGCGGCCCAATCCGCCCACACGCTCCTCATGCGGCTGCTCCTACGACGCTGGAACCAAGAGCCCGATTGGAACCGATGCGACCGGTTCATGGCCTTCCGGCGTCTCGCCGCGCTCGCCAAGACTCGGTATCGCCGCCACAACGACCACGCTCAACTGCGAAAGTGGTTCTATTACAGCCTGGGAGCCGGGCATATTCGCGAGGTCGGCCATGCGCTGCGTACCGTACTGGACGCACCGTCCGGAGAGCTGGAATTCATCCGTCTCATCGATTACGCCACCAAGGTTCCGCAACCGCCGCCGGACCCCGGTGACGATCTCACCCCGCTGCAGCGGTTCGAATTGATGGCCGAAGCGCTGCCGGGAGACGACTTCCGCCTGGTCCGCATTCTGCGAGTGGTAGCCGGGAAATGGATCATCGAAGACCCCATGGAAAGCATGTACACCCGCGATATCCACCAGCGCGTCAAACGCGCCTATCGCGACCTGGCCACGACGTGCGGCGACCCCGCTCTGCTGGAGGAAGAGGCCGAAATCCACGATCAGCTGGCGCTGGAACGTCCCTTCAACCCGTTGGACGCCCATTTGCACGCCTGAGTTCGCCATCGCAAGTCCTCTTGCCCCGGACGCCAAACCGGGCACAGACCCTGCCCGAGGAGTGAATCACAGTGACAACGGAAAGAACGCTCAAGAACCTCGACTTCCCCATCAAGAAGAGCCGACTGATCATGCGGTTCGGTTCGGATCGCCAGCGCAATCGGATTCGACTGCGACGGCGCTTGGGAATCGTGGGAACCGTGCTCGTACTCGTCGCGACGACGGCGATCACGGTCGTCGCCTGGCCGTACGTGGTGTGTGGGTCCGGGCTGCAACGAGTGGAGGGCGAATGTGTCGGCGTCAATGACGGCTCGGCCTCCTTCCATCCGGATCTCGATTGGCTGACGAACCGGATCGAGCGCATGAACAACGAAGTGGCCGAACGTAGTGCGACGGTCGAGGGGGTCAGCGCGGTTCGGATCGCGCTGATGACGTCCTTTTCTCTGGACGGAGACGCCGACCTGGGTCAACGCCAGATCATACGCGCGGTGGAGGGAACCTATGCGGCGTTCATGCGAGAGAACGACTTTAAAGAGAACGACCTGGGTAGTTCCATCTCCGTCGAATCGAACCGTGCGCGACTCTTTCAGCTGTATTTGGCCAATGAGGGCAGTACGCAGCAAGGTGCCGACATCGTGGTGCAGGATTTGGAGGGCATGATCGACGATGACATTCCCCTGACCGCCGTCATCGGACAGTCCTCGACCACGGCCGTGACCGAACGTGTCGCGCGGGAGCTGTCGCAACGCAACATTCCCATGATCGCCGGATCAAGTACCTCCACCACCATCAATAATGAGAATTCCCCGGGCCTCATTCGGGCGGCGCCCAACAACGAGGACTATGCCGTCGCCATCCGGGATTATCTCGACGGGCAGCAGGCCGACCGCGATGACCTGTCCGACGGGATGCTGGTGTCGGACGAGAACGAGGCCGACATCTTCTCTCTCGATCTTCGCGATCAACTCCACACCTATCTTGAACCCTATTTGGTGCACCATGAGAAGACCTTTGAAGGCAATGCCGGTTCGGGTAACCGCGAGGTGTACTTCGATTCGATTGTGAACGAGATCTGTTCAGCCGACCCCGACATGATTTTCTTCGCGGGTCGATTCTCCGATCTGGAGAATTTCTTGGAGTCGTTGGAGCGGCGGAACTGCACTCGCTCCGATCAACTGCGCGAAATCACGGTGTTTTCCGTCGAGATCGGGCTGCATCCCGGGGTCATCGACGATTACGCCGCCTCCGATTGCACTGCCGACGATGAGGATTCCAGTGGCTCCCAGGTCAACCTGATTCAGGCCAGCGCCTTCGATCCCGCCTGGCTGAACGCGGAGTCATGGCGGCCGGCGGGATTCAGTCGGTTCCATGCGGCCATGACCGAGATCGTCCAAGGGGAGGAACGCAGTGCGAATACCGACAGCGATTTCTATAACGGCTACGCTTTGATCTATCACGACGCCGCCGTGGCGGCGATAGCCGCCACCAAACGCGGATTGGAGGCCGCCGACCGCGATACGGTCGCGGAAAGCACCCGAGGGCAGCTGTTTCGGGTGAGCGAACTGCTGACCGGCAGTGGGCACCTGGATTATTTCGAGGAGTTGGAGGGGCGAGTAACCGGCCGCCATGTCCCGATCGTGTCGTTCCCCTGCATTGCGGAGACGGAGAACGGCACGCCGTTCCAGATTCCCGACCAGCCGTATCCCGAACTCTACGACGATATCGAGGATTAGCCGGTTCGTCTTGCGCTGGAATACATTTACTTCGATTGAAGGATTTGACTCCGCTGTGGGTGAGGAATCGATCGCTTTCCACCCACCTGGTCTTTCCTTCTGTTTGAATGTAGTTCCAGGGGGCAATCCTCGTGGCGAGCCCGTATCCGCATCGCGGTGTTAGGTATTATCGCAATTGTCAGACTTGCCCACAATTATCGTCCTTTTAGGGAGGTACCGGTGCCTACAACGACCGGAACGAAGTTTAGGGTTCTTGTGCTGGGCTCCGGCCCGGAGGCGGACGAGGCTCGCTCACTGGCAAACGACCGCAGCGAAATTTCGGTTGCCGCCAAATTCACCAAGACCGTCACGCACCTCATCGTCGACGACACCGTCAAGAAGTCGGAGCCGCGCCTGAAAAAGGCCGCCGACGGCGATGTCCCCGTGATTCGCGTGGATGAGCTGAAGGCTCTTGTGGACGGTGACGGCGATACCACTACGGCTTCCACCCGTTCGACCGATAAGCCCGAACCGACGTCCGATGCCGACGAGGCGGACGCTACGTCGGAGACGGACACCGAGGTTCCCGCGCAGGCCGAAGCCCCGGAAGCGGAGACGGAAGCGGACGAGGTCGACACCGATACGACTGCGGAAGCAACCTCCGAGCACGTCTCGTCTACCGCCGCCGAACCCGACAGCGATTCCGACGGTTCGGCCACCGCCGACCCGGAGGCCTCCATCGAAACCGACGTTGACGCCAACGAGGTTTCCCCTGAGGCCGCTTCGAGCGAGGCGATGGTGGAGCCGACGTCTGACACGGAGTCCGGCTCGCTCTCCACTGAGTCCGACTCAGAGGTCCGCGCCGAGGAGTCCGAAACGCCGGACGATTCGGAAGCGGACGCCGACCCCGGCACTCCCGAGTCACGCACTCAGGAGACCGACGAAACGGAGTCGACGCCCTCGACCGACGGTGCCGCCGAGGAGGCACCGGAGGCCGGCAATGAGGAGTCGACTCAGGCAAAACCGGGCCTGTGGGCCCGTATTAAGAGCATGTTCGGACTCAAATAGGTGATGTAGACGATAACTTCATCCTATTCACCCGAAAGGCCCAGGCCAGAGCGCCTGGGCCTTAGTCTGTTCGCATGACGGAAACAACGCGTCGGAATAATCGCTCGCCAATGGCGCTTGTTCCTCGTAAAGTTGAGTCTAGGCGACTCAACTTTCGCTGTGTTGTTCCGAGCAATCATGAGTCATGACAGAAAAGGATGATGACCAGTGGATGTCAATCGTTTGACCACCAAGAGCAGGGAGGTCATTACTCAGGCGGCCCGACAGGCGGCCGCCAACGGCAACGCCACGGTTGAACCTTGGCACCTACTCGACGCCCTGATGACCGTCGACGGATCCACTGCACCGGGCCTACTGCAGATCGTAGGTATCACCCCCGGAACCGTGTCGGCCGAGACCGAGCGCCGCATCGATGAAATGCCCTCCGCCCAGGGAGCCTCGGTGGCGGAACCCTCCATGGCGCAGGTGTCGGTCCGGTCCATCAACTCCGCTGACAAATCCGCTTCCGACTACGGCGACGACTACGTGTCCACCGAACACATCCTCGTCGGCCTGGCCTCCAGCGGCGGAGAAGTGGCCGAATTCCTCAATAAGCTGGGAGCAAGCGAGAAAAAACTGGTCGGGGCGTTTCCCCAACTGCGCGGCGGTGACCGTAAGGTCACCAGCCAGGACCCGGAGGGGTCGTATCAGGCGTTGGAGAAGTACGGCGTGGACCTGACCGAGCGCGCCCGTTCCGGGAAAGTCGACCCGGTGATCGGCCGTGACCAGGAGATACGTCGCGTCATTCAAGTCTTGTCGCGCCGTACGAAGAACAACCCCGTCCTGATCGGTGAACCGGGCGTCGGAAAGACGGCGATCGTGGAGGGCCTCGCCCGCCGGGTCATCGCCGGGGACGTACCCGAATCCCTCCGGGACCGCCGGATCATCGCTCTGGACCTGAGCAGCATGATCGCCGGTGCGCAATACCGTGGTCAATTCGAGGAACGCTTCAAGTCCGTACTCGACGAAATCAAACAGTCCAACGGGGAGGTCATCCCCTTCATCGACGAGCTGCACACCATTGTCGGCGCGGGCAAGACCGAGGGGTCGATGGACGCGGGCAACATGATCAAGCCCGCCCTGGCGCGCGGTGACCTGCACATGATCGGGGCGACCACCCTCCAGGAATACCGCGAGAACGTCGAGAAGGACGCCGCCCTGGAACGTCGCTTCCAGCAGGTGTACGTGGGCGAGCCGTCCGTTGAGGATACCGTCGCCATTCTGCGCGGACTGAAGGAACGCTACGAGGTGCACCATTCGGTGCGCATCACCGACTCCGCTCTGGTATCGGCCTCGCAGCTGTCGGACCGCTATATTCCCGACCGGCAGCTTCCCGACAAGGCCATCGACCTCATCGACGAGGCCGCCAGTCGTCTACGCATCGAAATCGACTCCCGTCCCGAAGCGATCGACGCGGTCGAACGCGACGTCCGACGCCTCGAGATCGAGGAGACCGCGCTGCAAAACGAGACCGACGACCCCGGCAGTGCCGAACGTCTGCGCACTCTGCAGCGGGAACTGGCCGATAAGCGCGAAGAACTCGCCGCCCTGTCGTCGAAGTGGGAGCACGAGAAGGAACGCATCACCAAGGTCAGCGACCTCAAGGAGCAATTGGACGATCTCCGTACCGAAACCGAACGCGCCGAACGTGAGTACGACCTCGAAAAGGCGGCTCAACTGCGGTACGGACAGATTCCGCAGTTGGAAGAGGATCTGGCGACCGCCGAGCAGGAATTGGTCACCGCCTCCAGCGAGTCCAAGGGAAATCCCATGTTGAAAGAGGAGGTCGACTCCGACGAGATCGCCACCGTCATCTCCTCGTGGACGGGAATTCCCGTCGGCCGCCTGCAGGAGAGCGAGACGCACAAGCTCCTCCGTGCCGAGGACGAACTCGGCAAACGCGTGGTGGGTCAGGCCGAGGCCGTCCAGGTCGTCTCCGACGCACTGCGCCGGGCGCGCGCCGGACTGTCCGACCCGAACCGCCCCACCGGATCGTTCCTCTTTTCCGGTCCCACGGGTGTCGGTAAAACGGAGCTGGCCAAGGCTCTGGCCTCTTTCATGTTCGACGACGAACACGCCATGATTCGCATCGACATGGGCGAGTACGCCGAGCAGCACTCGGTGGCGCGCTTGATCGGCGCTCCTCCCGGCTACGTGGGTTACGAGGAAGGCGGGCAACTGACCGAGCCGGTTCGCCGACGCCCCTACAGTGTGGTGCTACTGGACGAAGTGGAGAAAGCGCATCCCCGAGTGTTCGACACACTGCTTCAGGTGCTCGACGACGGTCGCCTCACCGACGGGCAAGGGCGCACGGTCGATTTCCGCAACGTCATTTTGATCATGACGTCCAATCTCGGTTCCCAGGCGCTCACCGATCCGGCTCTGGAGGAGCACGCCAAGCGCGAGACGGTCATGTCGGCGATTCGCGGTCACTTCAAACCGGAGTTTTTGAACCGACTCGACGACATCGTGGTCTTCCACGCTTTGGGTGAGGAGAACTTGAAGGCCATCGTGCGCGTGCAGTTGCGGCAGCTCCAGAAGCGTATGGACACCCGTCGCCTGACTCTGAACGTGGACGACGCGGCGACCGGCTGGCTGTCCGAACGTGGATTCGATCCCGTCTACGGAGCCCGTCCGCTGCGGCGTTTGATTCAAACGGCGATCGGAGATCCCCTGTCGCGTGAATTGCTGGAAGGCAAGATCGTCGACGGCGACACTGTCAATGTTACGACCGCCGAGGCCGGTTCCGGTCTGGCGGTATCGAAGGGATAACCACGTATGCGCCGGTCCGGGACGGACGACTCCGGTCCGGCGCACCATCGTCTTAGTCTGCGCCGGTTACATATTTTGCACGCCTCGTAGTGTCGATAGCGCATTTTGCATGGCACTCTGGAATAGTGATTATCTCGGTGGGCATAGACGTCGTGGCGTTGCCACGTTTCGAACGAGTCGTAGAACGGACGCCGCATATCGTGGAGCGACTTTTCACGGACGTCGAACGAACGGGGCGGGACGGTTCACGCCGACGCCTGCAGTCCCTGGCGGCACGGTTTGCCGCGAAGGAAGCGATCGCCAAGGCCCTGGGCGCACCGGACGGTCTACATTGGCATGATTGCGAGATTCATTCGGCCTCCAGCGGTCGACCGGAGATCGTCCTCCACGAAACCGTCGCCCAAGCCGCCGAGGATCGCGGCATCAATCGTTGGCACGTCTCATTGACACACGATGGAGGGATAGCCTCCGCCGTGGTGGTAGCGGAAGCTGTGTAAAGGGGTCTCTCATGCGCCGAGCGTGGTCTGTCACGTCAATCCGAAAAGCCGAAGCCGCCGCCATGTCCGAACTGCCGGAAGGAACGCTCATGCAGCGGGCGGCGGCCGGGCTGGAACAGCAATGCGTCCGCCTGCTGAAACGTTACTGGGGCGGCGTTTACGGCCGCACCGCCGTTCTTCTGCTCGGCAGCGGCGACAACGGGGGCGACGCGCTGTTCGCCGGAGCTCGCCTAGCCCGCCGGGGCGTGCAGGTGACCGCCCTACAGGTGCTCGGCCAGGACTGTCACGCCGGAGGAAAAGCGGCCCTGCTGGCAGCCGGAGGCCGCCTCGCCGACGCCGACGAGGCCGTCCAATGTGACATCGCCGTCGACGGAATCACCGGAATCGGCGGACGACCGGGTCTCCCGGTCGACACGATTCAACGACTCAAGGCCATCCGCGCCGGAATCATCGTGGCCGTCGACGTCCCCAGCGGGGTCAACGTCGACACCGGCGAAGTCATCGGGCAGACCGTACGCGCCGACGTCACCGTCACCTTCGGAGGCCTCAAGGCCACCCACGTGATCGGAGAGGCCGCCGCGCTGTGCGGCGACGTCCGCTTGATCGACATCGGCATCACCACCCAGCTGACCCACGACCACCCCGCCTTGACTCTGCCGCAGGCGCACGACGTCGCAGGCTGGATTCCCCAGCCCCGACCGAACGACAACAAATACAGTCGCGGCGTCGCCGGAATCGCCGCCGGATCACCCGAATACCTCGGTGCACCCCTGCTCGCCTGCCACGGGGCCCGATCCGGAACGGCGGGAATGATCCGATACGCCGGACCCGCCCGAGAACAGGTCGCCGCGCGGCACCCCGAAGTCGTCACCACTCCCTCCGTGGCCGACACCGGCCGCGTCCAGGCCTGGCTGGCCGGACCCGGCATGGGCACCGACGAGCGCGCCGCAAACGAACTGGCCGACGTACTCGGCGCCGAACTCCCCACCGTTCTCGACGCCGACGCCCTGACTCTGGTGGCGCGGAACCCGTGTCTACTGGCCGAGCGAACCGCACCGCTCATCCTCACGCCCCATGACGGCGAATACGAACGCCTCTACGGTTCCAAGCCGACGTCCGACCGAGCGCGCTCGGCCCAGGCGCTCGCCGCGCGACTCAATGCGGTGGTACTGCTCAAGGGATTCCACACCGTCATCGCCGACCCGCACGGCACCACCCTGGTCAATCCCACCGGACACCCGGCTTTGGCCACGGCCGGGAGTGGAGACGTGCTGAGCGGTCTGACGGTGTCGCTATTGGCTTCGGGAATGGACTGTACACGCGCGGCGGTCACCGCCGCCTACCTGCACGGAGAAGCCGGAGCCATTGCCGCGGAACGGGGACGACCGGTCAGTGCCTCCGATATAGCCTCCGCCTTGCCGACGGCGTACGAACGTCTCTACTGAAAGGCATTCAGGTAAAAGATCACACGGGTGTCGGTCATGTTCTCCACCGGGCCTTGCGTAACTCGTTGCTGAAGCGAGATATCCTCGCAATAGTTCAATGATTTCCGCAAGGAGCCACCCGTGACACCATCACTCCGCAAACCCCAGCGTGTTCTCACGTGGACGGTGACCCTCGGCCTGCTGTCCACCCTGGCGGCCGGTCCCGCCTTCGCGCAGCGGGACGTCGATGACATCGAAGACGACATCGAGCAGGAGGACGAGACCCTCCAGGCCACCATCGAAGAGTACAACGCTCTGTCGGAGGACATCTCCGATACTGACCAGGCCATCACCGAGGTAACCGACGAGCTGGAGCCCTACGAGGAAGAGCTGGAGGAACTTCGGTCTCGTGTCGCCGATTACCTGGCCGAAATCCATATGAATCAGGGTCAGTCGGAGTTGCGGACGGTATTGGAATCCGGCTCTCCCGACGATTACGTCGAACGCCTGACACAGATGGGTGCGGCGACCATGTACCGTTCCGACGACATCAACGATTTGGTCACCGTCGCCGAGGACTACCAGGAACGCCTTGAGGTGCTGGAAGAACTGCAATCCGACCAGGCCGAACAGGAAGCCGAACTCGACGAACTGATCACCGACATCGAAAGCCGTATCAGCGACCTGCAGGACGAGTGGCAGACCGCCCCGGGAAACGCCATCGCCGACTACGGAATCGACTATATTCCCGGCGATCGTGGGGACATCGTGCGGCGTGCATTGAACAATGTCGGCGCTCCCTATCGCTGGGCCGAATCCGGTCCCAACGGCTACGACTGCTCCGGTCTCATTCTCGACGCCTACCGCGAAATCGGAATCTCCTTGCCGCACAACGCCCGGATGCAGTACAACCAAGCGGCCATCATCTCCCGCGACGAACTACAGCCCGGAGACCTGGTCTTTTACAACGGACTCAACCACGTCGGCATGTACATCGGCGAAGGAATGATCGTCCACGCGGCCACGTTCGGCACTCCCGTCCAGGTGGTCTCGATCGACCACGGCAATTCCTACTACGGTTCCGGACGTATTCTTTAGCTCCGACTACCAGGCCTTCTTGGCCGCCATGGCTATCGAGGCGGCCAAGAACAGGCCGTTCACCGTTCCGAAGAACAGCATTACCCACACCATCCCGGCAGGCCACACGATCAACACCACTCCCACGACCGTGATCACGAAACCGTAATCGCGCACCAACTTCACCACTCGCACCGGAAGATTCTCACGGCTCACCAAAGACTGGCCCCCGCCGTCCTTGGCCATGACCGCCGTGACCAGATTCGTCATCCACAAGGCGGCAAAGGCCGGACCGACCCAGGCCGGAACGTCGTGAAACGCCTGCGAGACGGTTACAATGGCGGCGACCAGGGTGGTCTGCGTGGCAATGTCGGCCAGGACGTCCACCCGAGCGCCCGACTCCGAACCGGTGCCGGTAGTACGAGCCAGTTGGCCGTCGGCGCAGTCCAGGCTGTAGGCGAACTGCCACGCAACCAGGGCGACCACGCCCATGGGCCACCAGAGTGCGTTCGTCTCCGTCTGGGAGGCAAAGACGATCACCGCGACCGACACCGCGATGCCCACCACGAGGTTCACCAGCGTTAGATGCGTCGGACGCAAATTGAGCCGCCACCCCAACCAGGCCAAGGGCGCGGCGATACGTTGATTGACCAAGGTGGCCAGTCCTCCGCCTCGGTGGTTCGCGTAGAAGTCGGCGGGTTTCAACTGCGGCGTGGGTTGTTCAGACACCACCGCATGGTATCGCCTCGACCGGATCGCGTCCCGCGCTCGCCGGCCGGACCTCCCGGCCGGTCACCCGATTGATTCCAAGCTCTAAGTCTGCCAAGCACATCACACCGGTTGAGCCGCGAATCGAAGTTTCCGCAACGGAAATTCCGGGGCTTCAGTCCAGAATTCACACTGTCTTTTCCGTACAGCCACTTTTGTATTCATGACACAAAATTTAGACAAACATAAGACCCAAACCTGTTTGTGTCAGCTGCTTGACATTGCGAATGATTCTCGATCCCTAATATGTGTTACACCCTGGCCAAACACAGTAAGCTCTCATACCGGTTACTCGGAGCCACCAGTAGCCGTTGTATCCCGGTTCTTCCATTCCCGGAATCCATACATGTGAGCTTCTGTCACCGTGACGACCCCGGGAGGGAATGATGGGTGACGAAGTAAATCGGGCCGCTCTCCAGCGTAGTGACCCGCAAAAATACCTCCATCAGCTCGAAACAGGTCGGGACGCATTGGAACGCATGGTCAACGACGGACACATGGAAGACAATTCGCCCTATACCGGAGTGGAGCTTGAGCTCAATTTGATCAACGACACGGGAGGTCCCTCATACAATAACGACGCCATACTCAACCGCCTCGAAACCAGTGGAAACGAAGAGGCGTTCTACGCCGCACAACCCGAACTGGGCAGCTTCAACATGGAGCTCAACCTGCCCCCTCGCTTGCTGGAAGGCCACGGTCTGACCTGGTATGAATCCGATATGGCCGCCGCGCTGGCCGAAGTGCGGCACGCCGCGAACCGCCATGACACCGGGCTCCTGCCGATTGGCACGATTCCCACGCTGTACGCCGAGGACATAGGCCCCAAGGCCATATCCAGCGCACCGCGATACCGCCTTTTGGACGAACAGATCCTGAACGCGCGTGGAGACAATATCCAACTCGACGTGCAGGGCGCCGAATCGCTGACCTTTTCCTGCGACACCATCGCCCCGGAAGCGGCCAGCACGTCGATTCAATTTCACCTCCAAGTACCGGCGAGCTCCTTCGCCCATTATTGGAACATCGCGCAGGCACTGTGTGGACTTCAACTGGCCGTTGGAGCAAATTCACCCTACTTGTTGGGGAGACAATTGTGGTCGGAAACCCGCGTCATTCTGTTTGAACAGGGAACCGATACCCGCCCCGCTCCCATGCGCGCCAATGGTGCGATACCCCGAGCGTGGTTTGGAGAGAAATGGATCGACACTCCGGTCGATCTCTTCGACGAAAACTACAAGCATTTCGCACCGCTTTTACCAATCACGGACGAGGAGGACCCTCTAGGAGAAGTGGCCGCGGGGAACCCGCCCAATCTCAATGCGCTGCGCTTGCATAATGGCACCGTCTACCGCTGGAACCGTCCGGTGTACGACGTTATGGACAACAAACCGCACCTCCGCATTGAGAACCGGGTCGTTCCCTCCGGTCCAAGCCCGATCGACATGACCGCCAACATGGCGTTCTATTACGGGCTTTTGCTCTATTACGGTACGGTCGGCGAACCGATCTATCACCAGTTGGACTTTCCCAGCGCCACGGCCAACCTGCACATGGCATCGCGGCATGGAATCCACTGTGACCAGATCTGGCCGTCGTTCGGTCAATTGCCCGCCCGTTACCTGATTTTGGATCATCTGCTGCCCTTGGCGGAAGAAGGGCTGCGGGTTCTGAAAGTCGATACACGCGATATCGAGCGCTACTTGGGGGTGATCGATCAACGCTGTCGACGCGGGGTCAACGGCGCTACCTGGCAGGTAGCCCGCACTTACGTGGCCGAGCACCGCGATCGACTCAGTCGAGCGAACGCTCTAAAAGCGATGACCTGCGACTATTCCAAATTGGCCGAATCCGGTCTGCCGGTCCACGAATGGCCGGTCTGACCGCCGATACACGAGAATCCGGCTGGGATGCGATGTTTTAGCCTTTCCCAGTCGGATTCTCGTGAACGCCAATGAACCGCGATACCGATGCCGGCTACAAGCGGCGTTTCAACATCTCAGCGTCGCCTTCCACGATTCGATCGCACTTCACCTCACTGAATAGTCGGTACAGTCATGCCGTCCGCTTGTTACGCAGTCGAAATTTGGTATAAATGCTACCCATAATTGTTTTGAACTCTTAGATACATAATGAGATCACTGCGAGAAACAGCGGTGATGACAGGCCATCGGAGGTAGAAGGCGTGGACTTCACGGACAATATTGAGTCATTGTCGGAAAAAATCAAGACACAGGCCGGGTCGGTAACGACGGAGGAGGCAGCGAAGAACGCCTTCATCATGCCCTTCATATCGAACGTCCTGGGATACGATGTATTCAACCCAAATGAAGTGATCCCAGAGTTCACAGCGGACGTAGGCCTAAAAAAGGGCGAGAAAATCGATTATGCGATCGTCCGCGACGACGATGTACAGATCCTGATTGAATGCAAGAAATCGAATCAAGCATTGACCCTGGAAAACGCCTCCCAACTCTACCGATATTTTTCCGTCACACAAGCGCGCATCGCCGTACTCACCAATGGAATCGAATACCAGTTCTATACAGACCTGGATTCCCCCAACCGCATGGACTCCAAACCATTCCTGGTTCTTGACCTCTCCGACATCGATGAAACCCTACTCCCAGAGTTGAAAAAGCTGACCAAGGAATTCTTCGATCTCAATTCCGTTATCAACGCTGCCGAAGAACTCAAATATCTAGGACAGATTAAGAAGCTGCTCGCCACGCAGTTCAACGAACCCAGCGACGACTGGATCCGGTTCTTCACCACTCCGGTTTATGACGGCTCCTTCACCCAAAAGGTTAAAGAACAGTTCCGTCCTCTGGTGAGGAAGGCGGCCACGCAGTTTCTCAACGAACAGGTTAACGATCGATTGAAGGCCGCCTTGGAACCGAGGGGCGAGGATCCATCTACCTCGCCCGCCGAGAACGCCGAGCCGGAATCCTCCTACGACGAAAACGATACCGATAACGGCATCGTCACCACTACCGAAGAGCTGAACGGCTACCAGATCGTGCGAGCCGTGGTCTGCTCGGAGGTTGCCATTAACCGCATCACCTATCGCGACGCGAAGAGCTATTTTGCGATTCTGCTGGATGACAACAACCGGAAGACGATCGCCCGCCTGCATTTCAACTCCAAATCTCGCAAAAACATCGGAACCTTCGATGAAGACAAGAACGAGACCAGGTACCAGATCTCCTCACTTGAGGACATCTATCTGCATGCTGAAACGCTGCGGAAAACCGTACGGCGCTATCTCGACTGACTCGTTGGGCTCCACTGAACCACCGAGATTCCAATCGGCCGCAATCGACGGTCCCGGAAAGAGGAAAAGCCTCGTCATGTAATAAGACGTAAAAAAATCCGGGGTAAGGAATACTCTCCTTACCCCGGACAACGCTTCAGCGAACGCGACTACTTCTTGGTGCGCTTCGCCGGAGTCACCTGCAACTTGAATCGTCCAGTCACCTCGGGGTGCAGACGAATCTGGATGTCATAGGTGCCGAGCGCCTTGATGGTACCGGGCAGAACCAACCGACGACGGTCGATTTCCGGACCACCGGCACGCTTCACCGCGTCAGCGACATCGGCGGCGGTGACCGAACCGAACAGACGGTCGTTCTCCCCCACGCGGGCGATGATGTGCGCGTCGGTCTTCTTCAACTTCTCGGCCACTTCCTTGGCCTTTTCGAAGTCGTTGATCGCACGGGCGTGACGGCCACGACGCAGCTGGTCGACGGCCTTCTGTCCACCCTTGGTCCACGCCACGGCCAGGCCCTGCGGAACCAGGTAGTTGCGGGCGTACCCGGGACGAACCTCGACGACTTCACCGGCAGAACCGAGATTCGAGACTTCGTTGTTCAAAATGACCTTCATTTCAGTCTCTCCTCTCTAGCGGTTCTGGCTCGTGTAGGGCAGAAGAGCCATCTCGCGCGCGTTCTTGACGGCGGCCGCGATCTGACGCTGCTGCTGCGAGGTCACACCGGTGACACGACGAGCGCGGATCTTCCCCCGGTCGGAGATGAACTTCCGCAGCAGCGCAGTGTCCTTGTAGTCGATGTAGTTAATACCCTCTTTGGTGAGAGGGTTCGGTTTCTTCTTCAGCTTCCGTACCGGAGCCGGCTTTTGGTTAGCCATGTCTGCCTTCTTTTCCTCAAGATCTTAGAACGGCGGGTCGTCATCGAATCCGCCTGGACGAGGTCCAGCCGGTGCCGCTGGGGTGGACTGCGCCCACGGGTCTTCGGCCGGTGCGGAACCACCGGCGAATCCGCCTCGTGAACCGCCCCCGGAGGCCTTGGTGACCTTCGCGGTGGCCCAGCGCATTGACGGCCCTACTTCATCAACGGTCATTTCGACGACGGTGCGCTTTTCACCTTCACGGGTCTCAAACGAACGCTGTCGTAGAGATCCGGTAACGACGACGCGCATACCGCGCGAGAGTGACTCGGCAACGTTCTCCGCCGCTTGACGCCAGATGCTGCACCGCATGAACAGTGCTTCGCCGTCTTTCCATTGCCCTGATTCACGGTCGAACGTCCGTGGGGTGCTGGCGACGGTGAACGAGGCGACTGCCGCCCCGCTGGGCGTGTAGCGCAGTTCCGGATCAGCGGTGAGATTGCCGACGATCGTGGTTACTGGTTCTCCTGCCATGACCTTCTCCTTTTCGGTCGGAGTCAGCCCTTCCCGGTTCGCGGCCGGGAGGGTTCAAGTGCGATTAGCGAATCTCCGGCCGTAGCACTTTGGCCCGCAGAACCGATTCGTTGATCCGAAGCTGACGGTCCAACTCAGACACCGGTGCCGGCTCGGACTGCAGGTCGATGACAGCGTAAGTGCCTTCGGTGTTCTTGTCGATCTCGTAAGCGAAGCGGCGACGACCCCATACGTCGATTTTCTCGACGGAACCACCGTTGTCTTTGACCGGCTTGAGGGCCTTCTCCAGTATCGGGCTCACTTGGTTTTCATCAACCTTCGGGTTGAGGATCACCATGACTTCATAGTGACGCAAGATCACTCCACCTCCTCTGGTCTCATCGGCTGCGGTCGGTCCGCAGCAGGAGGGTCTTGCCGTTACCCGTCTGTGGGTAACTTCTGTATCGTACCTGCATTTGCGCGCTGCGCCCATCACGCAGCGCAAAATGTGACTCTACCGTGCGCCTGTGACGTCGCCGGGGAGGCCGTCGCGGTGGTACGCGCGACTGAATCGCGCAGGTGTGGGACCGAATGTACTTTCCGCGCTATTTTGGAGACTGTGACAGGCGATTTTAATTACACAGATCTGCTTCCCATCGGCCCGGACAACACGAACTATCGTCTTCTGACGACCGAGGGCGTGTCGGTTACCGAGGCCGCAGGGAGACGTTTCCTCACGGTCGAGGGTGACGTTTTGGCTGATCTCGCAGCCGAGGCCATCCACGACATCTCGCACTACCTACGTCCCGCCCACCTGGCGCAGCTACGTTCGATCCTCGACGACCCCGAGGCGAGCTCGAACGACCGCTTTGTGGCGATGGACCTCCTCAAGAACGCCAACATTGCCGCCGGCGGCGTCCTCCCCATGTGTCAGGACACCGGGACCGCCATCGTGATGGGCAAGCGTGGTCAGCATGTGCTGACCGACGGACGCGACGCCGAACACCTGTCCAGGGGAATCGGGCAGGCCTATCACGACCTGAACCTGCGCTACAGCCAGATGGCTCCCCTGAACATGTGGGAAGAGAAGAACACCCACACCAACCTGCCCGCTCAGATCGAGTTGTACGCCGACGGCGACGACTCCTACAAGATGCTGTTCATCGCCAAGGGCGGCGGCAGCGCCAACAAGTCATTCCTTTACCAGGAAACGAAGGCGATTTTGAATCCGGATTCGTTCATGGAGTTCATGGACGAGAAGCTGCGCTCGCTCGGTACCGCCGCGTGCCCGCCTTACCACTTGGCGGTCGTGGTCGGTGGTACGACGGCCGAGTACGCCGTCAAGACCGCCAAGTACGCCTCCACGAAGTACCTGGACACTCTGCCTCTGGAGGGATCGGAGTCGGGTCACGCCTTCCGCGACGTGGAGATGGAAGCCGAGATTCTCAAGCTGACGCGCAATTTCGGAATCGGCGCACAGTTCGGCGGAAAGTACTTCTGCCACGACGTCCGCGTCATCCGTCTGCCGCGCCACGGTGCTTCTCTGCCGGTGGCGGTGGCCGTGTCCTGTTCAGCCGACCGCCAGGCGCTGGCCAAGATCACTCCCGAGGGCGTGTTCCTGGAGCAGCTGGAGACCGAGCCGTCGAAGTACGTTCCTGAGATCACCGAGTCGGACCTCGACGAGGACGTCGTTCACATCGACCTGAACCGGCCGATGGACGAAATCCGCACGGAGCTGTCGAAGTATCCGGTGAAGACGCGACTGTCGCTGACGGGACCGTTGGTGGTGGCCCGGGACATCGCGCACGCCCGCATCAAGGAACGCCTCGACGCCGGGGAACCGATGCCCGACTACCTGAAAGATCACGCGGTTTACTATGCCGGTCCGGCCAAGACGCCGGAAGGGTACGCCTCGGGGTCCTTCGGTCCCACGACCGCCGGACGTATGGACTCGTACGTGGAGCAGTTCCAGGCGGTCGGCGGTTCCATGGTCATGTTGGCCAAGGGAAACCGGTCCAAGGTCGTCACCGACTCGTGCCAGGCGCACGGCGGTTTCTACCTGGGTTCGATCGGTGGGCCCGCCGCCAAGTTGGCGCAGGACAACATCAAGTCCATGGAGGTTCTGGAATACCCCGAGCTGGGCATGGAGGCGATCTGGAAGATCGAGGTGGAAGACTTCCCGGCGTTCATCGTGGTGGACGACAAGGGTGGGGACTTCTTCGCCGCCACCTCCAAACCGACCTTGCGCATTCAACGCAAATAAGTAATACTTCGTGACGAGTTGTGGGCGGGGCTTTGCCCCGCCCACAACTCTCTGCACAAAATCCCAAGAGATCTATACCCACGTCCGAGAACTCTCCTCTGTTCAGGATTCGTCATCACCATTGCAAGGCGTCACGCAGCACGCTTTCATCGCGTGTCCTTGGCCCTCAATTTAATTGCGCTACTTGGATTCATTACCTTACGAACAACTATTCAATATTAAGCATTATCACTGTTAGTGATCGCTATTTCCAGTCCATCTCGGACTAATAACACTTGCACAACATCCGAAAAATAGTGAAACCCCTCGTCTTACCTAAGTGTCTAGTGGGTGAACCTTGAAAGCCCCCGTGATTAACGGGCGAAAGAGGAGGAACCCTTGACCTCATTCTCTACCCGCATCTTGCGTGCTTCTGCCGCAGGTGTTGTCGGGGCAGGAATGATCGCAGCGCTCCCCGGAGGAACTGCGATTGCCCAAGAAGACGAATCGAATCTACCTTCGAATGCTCATCTCGCGTTTTCCGATTCTGAGCCACTAAAAATCGGTGGCTCAGAAAACGACCCACAGCGTATTGCATTTGAAATAGCTACAGAGGACTGGACGCCCGGCGACAATCCACCTGACTTTGCGCTCGACCTTAACGTCGAGTTGAACGGTGAAACCGCCCAACTTAGCACGGACGACTACACCTGTGAAGCGTCCAATGGAAACATACGCTGTGAAGACTACATTCCGAGCTCGAATGGGGACTCGTACTTCAGTTTCAAGTTGGAGGAAGAAGTCGCCACGTACTCTGAACTGTCCATTAGCGGTTCGGTGCTGATCAAAAGCGACGACGGAGTGTTCCAGGATTGGAAGGGTGTCGAGGCATCCACCACCGCTTTTCCCGACCCAGACGAGTTGAACGAAAAGTTCGTCAGCCAAGTCGCCGACCTCGGTGAGATTGAGGCAGGCTCCGAGCATGTACTCAATGCTCGATACGAGAATCAGTCGCCAAGCGACTATAGTGATCGTTTCGCGCTCACTTTCCGAAGCTCCGAATTCGACATCGACTTTAAGAAGTACGACAATTGTGCAAGTGCCGAGTTGAGTTTCACAGGCTGCGTATTCACCGACCTCACCTTGACGTCTGGCGCAGTATACGAGATCTCTCCGGACACCCCCGTCACCGTTAACGTTCCCGCATCGGTACCCGGCCCCGCCAAATATTCGGTGGATTCGCGTATCCAGCCACTCGATGATTACGATCAGGCCGCAGTCGACCAATCTGATGCTTTCGAATTTTCCGGGGACAACCAGCTGGTCCTTTCCGCTACGTCACAGGATTCCATTGAGACGTACCCCAGCGCTCAGGCTGTTGTTAAGGAAAATCCCTACGATGTAGAGGTTTCGGACACCGCTGTCAACGGCGAGTCGGGTGATACAACCGAACTCAACTTCACCGTCACCAATACCAGCGACGCTACAGCGATCTTTCCCACTACGCCCGGTCGAGGTAACGGCAGTTTCCAAGCTCGGATTAACCTTCCCAATGGTGTGGAACCAGATGCTACCGAGTTCAGTGAATACAACATGTACTTCAACGAAGAGCTCGGGCACCGTTGTTACGTCATCGAGGGCCGGGAACCGCATCCGTCTGAATCCGCTCCGGTGGCAGACTATGACCTCATGTGTGACGGCCCCGACCGAATCGAAGTGGGTGGGGACTTCACCTTCGGTATCCCAGTCGAAATCACCGACGAGTCCGCCGCTGACGACGGTTCTGTAACAGTCGTCGACGGTCCTCAGTATTGGGACCAGGAGTACTATGAAGAGCACTTCAGCGACGCCGGATACGTATTCGATCCATACTACTTCGAGACCATGGACGGCAACCTGGACAACAACACGGCGACTCTGTCACTGAACCCGTCCACCGATGACGGCGGCCGTTTGGACAAGACCGGTAGCAGCCTGACGACCGTACTCGGTGTCGCGGCCGGAGCGATTGTTCTGGGCTCCGGTGCCTTTATCTGGTCACGTCGTCGCAGCGTCAGCGCTTAAGATCCACAACGCCAAGCGTAACCGGACCCGCCGGTTACCAGGCACCAATTTAGCAGCGACTCTTGTGTCGCTTTGGGGCGGAGGAAACTCCGCCCCTTTTTTTGTGCTCACACAACCGTATTCCGGATATATCCGGCTATTCGCCCACCGCTTGACAAACCCATCAAAACAGCGAACCCTATTGGCGGGGCACGAACTCCTTGCCCCGAACTTTTGAATACCCGTCACCGACAACCCACCCCGCCCGGTTCACCCCCACGGGTTCGCGCGACGGTAATTGCCGCACAACGGGTGCGACAGACGTGTTTGTCACGCCGTCACAATGAGAGATAACCGAAATACGCGAGGACGGTAACCCACATGACAACTGAATTCTTGTCTCTGGCCGCCGGGCCAGAGCACCATCACTTTACCTACGGCATGATCAACCCGGTAATGGCGTTTTTCTTCTCCATCGCCGGATCGTATCTCGGGCTGACCTGTGCGCGATTTGCCCGCGCCGCCACCAATACCGCTACGCGGATCCGCTGGATCGCCCTGTCGTCCTTCGCCATCGGCGGAATCGGAATCTGGATGATGCACTTCGCCGCCATGATCGGTTTTACCGTGGACGGCAAGAACATCACCTACGACTTGGGCGTGACGGCCCTGTCGTTCGTCATCGCCGTGATATCGGTGGCGGTGGGATTGTGGATCGCGGGCACTCGGGACCAGTCGTGGTTTCGGTTGATTCCCGCCGGAACGGTCTGCGGTGCCGGAGTCGCCTCCATGCACTACACCGGAATGGCGGCGATGAACTTCGCCGGACGCCTCGATTACAATACCGCGATCGTGGCCAGCTCCATCGCCATCGCCGTCGTCGCCTCGACGGTGGCCTTGCGTTTCAGCGCCGTCATCGCTCGACGCGGCAGCATGCTCGCGGCTTCGGTGATCATGGCGATCGCAGTGTGCGGCATGCACTACACCGGAATGCTCGCCATTGTAGTCAGTGACGCACAAGCCGCCCCGCCCGGCGGAATCGAGCCGCTGACTTTGATCATTCCGATCCTCATTCTGGCCGCCGTGGGAATCATCGGTCTTATCATCGCCGTGCTCGGTGCTCCGCAAGATGCAGTCGCACCGATCAATTCTCAGCAATCCAAGGCCGACGCACAACAATCGAACGCCTCGGTTCCACGGCAGCCCACGAGTCTCTACGACTCCACAATGGCCGACAGTCACCGCCGATGACGTACCACCAGGGGTTGTCGAGCGTTGTCAGCCTCAACCCCACCGACTCTGCCCGGTCGTCTAACCACCACAATTCGCACACAACAGGAATGGAGAATAAAACGATGCAAAATGCGTCTAGTGGACAATAACCCACTGCTACCGAATAGTATTCTCCTAAGGCTTGTGCCCGATCGCTTAATCTCGCGGTTTCCCATCACGATGGGTAGAAAGGAAACGGCATATGACACCGATCGGTTCCTCTCGCGCCAAGTCTTACCTTTCGACAGGTCAAGTGAACCCGGATTCGAGTCCGTGCGGAATGTATCGCGCCGACTTAACAGAACCGATGCCCACTACCGTTCCACAATGGCCGCTTCTCGGATCCGCAACGGACCGAATAAGACACGGCCATACCCATATACGAACGGCGTAACCCCAGAACCGACACGAAACGTCGTCTCGTACTACGACCCTGGAGAGGAAACCTGAATATGGAAGAGGTTAACCACTTCACGTACGGGTGGATCAATCCGGCCATGGCCTTCGGATTCGCCTTTATCGGCTCCCTGCTGTCACTTGCCTGCATGAATCGAGCTCGGCTCGACCAAAACCCCATCCGCTCACTCACCAGCCCACGTATCGGGTGGATCGCTCTGGCATCGCTGTCGTTGGGTGGAACGGCGATCTGGATGATGCACTTTACGGCCATGATCGGTTTTCGAGTCATCGGCTCCCGCATCGCCTACGACCCGTTCGTGACCTTCCTTTCGCTGGTGGCCTCCATTACGGCCGTATCGTTCGGGCTTCTGCTGGTGGGTGCCGGCCGGAGACGCTCGATACTTCGAGTCCTGATCGCCGGACCGCCGACCGGAGCGGGCGTTGTTCTCATGCACTACATGGGGATGCACGCCATCAATATTTCCGGCGTCCTACACCACGATCACAGCTTCGTCATCGCGTCGATCGTCATTGCCCTGATCGCTGCCACCGTGGCGCTGTTCTTCGCGTTGTGGCTCAAAGGTTGGGTCGGACAGATCGTGGGTGCGTTCATCATGGCGATCGCCATCTCGGCAGTGCACTACACCGGCATGGCGGGAGTGCGAGTCACCGTTCACGACCAAGGACGACAGCAGGTCGACGGTATCGACCCGATCATGTTGACCATTCCGATTCTCATCTTGGCAACCCTGCTGATCATCGTCGTGCTCTTCACTCTGTTCACGCACCCGGTCCGCGTACGGTCGACGTCCACCGAGTCGGAACAGACCCACCCGGCGATCGATGAGACGCCCGCCCCGCAGCACCCGGAAGGCGAGCGCCACCCCAGTGATTACGGGGATCTGGATCAGATGGTCGACGACCTGCGTCCTGTTCCACCCGAGGCGACCGCCGCTCCGGCTCCGTCGCCCGGACCCCGCACGGACAATCCCTACGGACCGAGCTACTGACCGATACGGCGGCGGCTCCGCCCGTCACCGGTCGATACGGGCAGAGGCTCCACGACGTGCTCTGCGTGGTTCAGCGCCACCATTCGATGATGCGCCGACCCATGGGGTCGTCGGGGGCCTCTTCATCCGTCTCATCGGGTTCGCCGTCGCGCCACACCAACCACCATCCCAGCAACACCACTGGATACACCACGTATCCGAAACGGGTGGCGGGCATGAGTAGGAAGGCGGCGGTCAAACCGACGATGGGCCACAGGGCCGCCGTCGAGATCATGCGAGGTGGTCGACGCCAGAGAGCGACGGCGAATCCGGCGGCGGTAAGAAGCAGGAGACCCGCCGCCCATAGTTCCCCGTTCGGGGCGTGTTCGGCGATGAGGTTTCCCGGTAGTGGGGATTGGGCCGGAGAGGGTACGATTCCCTGCCCGAAACCGAAGCCGATCGTGTTGTCCCACCAGTCGCGCCAGCCCCACACCGCCAGTGGGGCGAATCCGACGACCAGTGGCACTATCGCACCGAGGCCGAAGCGGGGCAGGCGTTGGCCACGCATGGCGACCACTGCCAGGACCACGAGCGCCGGTAGGGCGAACAGTTTCAACGCCACCGCGACGGCGGCAACGACTCCCGCGCTCGCCCAACGCCGGCACCAGGCGAAGCTGAATGCCAATACCAGCAGTGACACCACGGTGAGGTCATTGGACGATACCGCGAAGTTCAGGGCGCAGGCGGGGAAGATCAGTGCCGCCTGCCAGGCACGCAGCAGGGGTCCTTTTCCGGCGTGCCGGTTCAGCAGTACCGTTGCCCAGACGAGTGCGGCGAGGGTGACGATGGCGAAGTACAGGCGGGGGTCGGTCCACCAGTGGGTGTCGAACCAGGCGGCGGGGAGCCCGAAAAGGCTCATAAGGGGTTGGTAGGGGTTGTATCCCAATACGGGTTCGGACAGTTGGGATATCTCGGGTGCGCTCATGTACGGCCCGGATCCCTCCATCATGCGGCGTGCCGATTCCTCGATGACGGGGATTTCCTCTTGTACCTCAGCGGAGCCGCCGCCTCGCAGGACGGTCATCCCTAGAAGGGGTATGAGTGCGACGGCTCCGGCGAGGCCGAGAATGACCAGCCGCCGCAACTTCCATGTCTGTGGCCAGAGTCGGTAGAGTTGCACGGCGATCAACGCCGCCGGAAGGTAGCCTCCGATCGCGGCGAAAGCCCAGAACTGGTGCGGGGCAAGGTTGCTTGCCCAGGCTGTCCATACGGCGAACCCGAGGCCGCTGAGGTACAGCACTGTGTCGATGACGATGGGCCTGGCGGTGTTGATCGGATGGGTCACGCCTCTAGATTATCCGGGACTCACCAAGGCTTTTCGAACCGTGGCCGGTTACGGTCAGAGCAGCAGGGTTGCCTGTATCCAATGTGTACCGTCGGGGGCGTTTCGACTTTGCCAACAATCGGCGATCTGATTGACCATGTACATCCCCCGCCCGCCCGGTGAGGAGAGGTCGATGGTGCGCACCGACGGACGTTGAATCGAACCGCCGTCGGTGACTGTGATCGTTATCGAATCCGCTCTGAGGTCATAGGACACTTCGAGTATTTCGCCGGGCAGGGGGCGCGCATGCCGCACCGCATTGGTGACCAGTTCGGTCGCGATGACCAATACGTCCGCCAAAGCGTCGTCGTTCAAATGCAACGGAGCCCGTCGCAGCCAGCGACGCACATCTCCGGCGGCGGTGGCCTGCGACCGAACTCGACACTTCGCGGAGGTGGTGGACGGCACGGGGTTCCTCCGTTCGGCTGGACCGATTGGGTCGACACCAGGTCACTGTGACCGAAGCGCTGCGGTGTCGTGGAGTGACACCCCAACCCAACCAGCCTCATATCGGCTATTGCAGTCAACGCACGCCCGGGAGCTCCCACGGAACCCCACGGCGGGTCCGCGTCGGGAATTCCCGAACATGGCCTAGCCTAACCCGACGGCACCTTCCATACCACTGGATTCGCTCCAGAAACCGTTTCCACCCGCATTGCCGACACTGACCGGCTATCCGGTTAACCCTTTAAGGCCAGCGCCTTCTTGATTTCTCCGGGGCGGTCGCTGAAGAGAACGTCCACGCCTTGGTCGGCGAGTCGCCGTGCCTGGTCGGGGTCGTTGACCGTCCAGCTCAACAGCCCGTAGCCGTCGTCTTTGGTGGTTGCGGCAAAGTCGGCTGCCGATTCGATGTAGTCGACCTTCGACGACAGCATTTCGACGCCGGGCGGGATTTTCCCGTAGGGGAATTCGAAGATCCACACCAAACCGCGTTCGGGGTCGAGTTCATGCCAACGTTTGAGGGCGGCTTTGGAAAACGACATGACGACCACGTCGAGTTCCGGCCAGTCGCGTAGAAATTCGAAGAAGCGTGTCTCCAGCTCGCCGCCGAATCGAGAGGGATGTTTGAGTTCGGCGTACAGTTTCACGTCTTTTCCGGAGTCGGAGACCAGTTTGAACAGCTCTTCGAGGGTGGCCAGTTCCCGGGCTTCGGGGTCGTCGGGAACATTGTCTCTATTGACCGAGAAATCGAATTTCTTCAGCTCGTCGAGGGTGAGGTCGGCGATCGCGCCTCGGCCGTCGGAGGTGCGCCGCACGTTCCGATCGTGGTGGAGTACGAGCTGACGGTCGGCGGTCAGACGCACGTCGAATTCGAGACCGTCGGCGTCTTCTTCCAAGGCTTGGCGGAACGCGGCGATGGTTTGTTCTGGCAAAAACTCGTTTGATCCGCGGTGTGCGGCTATCAGTGGTGTGGACACTCTAAAAACATACCGAAACTCAATGGCATTATCGACTGGTGCAGGAACATCAGCAATACAACCCACCCGCGCAGGGCTATCTCGATCTCGACGACGTGACCTTGGACGTGGACCGGCCGCGCCGTACCGGCTCGGCGGAGGCGGTGTTCGCTTCAGGTAAGACGACGTCGCAGGTCATCACCGCGCTCGAAGGTCTGCGTTCGGCCCACCCGGATCTACCGGCGTTGGCGACGCGGTGTAGTCGGCAGCAGTTGACCGCCATCGAGGAGCGTTTCGGCGACGCCGTCGTCGTCGACGGTCTGGCCGTGGTCGGTGGCCTCCCCGATCCCACCGTCGGCACACTTGGGGTGGTTTGTGCGGGAACATCGGATTTGCCGGTGGCCCGGGAAGCCCAGTACACCGCTCGAGCACTCGGGATTGAGACCGAACTCATAACCGACGTCGGAGTGGCGGGGATTCATCGTCTCCTGCGGCACAGCGAACGCATCGGTCGATTCGACGTGCTCATCGCCGTCGCCGGAATGGAGGGCGCGCTGCCCAGCGTCGTCGCCGGTCTCACGTCCAGTCCACTGATCGCCGTACCGACCTCGATCGGCTACGGGGCGTCGTTTGACGGCCTCGCACCGTTGTTGACCATGCTCAATTCGTGCGCCCCCGGGATCACCGTCGTCAACATCGACAACGGCTTCGGGGCGGCCCAAGCCGCCCTGCGCATGTTCCACGTATCCAATGGCACGTCAGCGGAGGTAGACGAGTGATTCAGTCTCAAACGATCGGGTGGATCGACGCTTCCGCCGGAGCCAGCGGCGACATGTTCCTCAGCGTCCTCCACGACATCGGCGTCCCCCTGCGAGTCATGCAAGAGGCCATCGACGTGCTCAACGTCGATGAGACCATCGAGCTCAGCCACAGCCCCGACTCACGTCACGGACTGCACGGCAGCCGCGTGACCGTTACCGTCCCCGCCAGCCACAACGACCGGCGCTGGTCGGCCATACGGCAGTTGATCGGCAACGCCGACCTCGCCGACGGAGTCCGCGACATCGCGCTCACAGCCTTCGAACACCTCGCCCGGGCCGAAGCGCACGTGCACGGAATGGACGTCGACGACGTGCATTTTCATGAAGTCGGCGCGCTCGACTCCATCGCCGACATCGTCGGTGCCGCCGCCGGAATCCACCATCTCGGTCTCGACCGACTCCGCTGTTCGACCGTCACCACCGGCACCGGAACCACCCGAGGAGCCCACGGCTCCATCCCACTCCCCGCGCCCGCCGTCGTGGCCATCGCCCACAACGCGGGCATGCCCATCACCGGGGAAGTCCCCTATGAAGCATGTACCCCCACCGGGGCGGCCCTCCTCGCCGCCGTGGTCGACGATTTCGGTCCCACCGACGCCATGACCGTCACCGCCACCGGCACCGGAATAGGCGTCCGCGACCCGAACGAACGCGCCAACATCCTCCGCCTCTTCACCGGCCGCCCACAATCGCAGGCCGCAGCGCGTCCGGTGGTGCTGGAGACGAACGTGGACGACTTCGATCCGCGTATGTGGCCACCCGCGCTCGACCGAATCTTGCGAGCGGGAGCGTCGGACGCGTGGCTGTCGCCCATCGTGATGAAAAAAGGACGGTCGGCCCACACTCTGCATGTTCTCTGCCGCCCCGAGGTGCGCGATCGTGTGGAGGAAACGATCTTTCACGAAACGTCCACCATCGGGCTGCGGGCGTGGGAAGTGGAGAAAACCGCCGCCAATCGCGAATTCGCGGCGGTCGAACTCGACGGTCACACCGTCTCGGTCAAAGTGGCGCGCTGGAACGACAAGGTCGTCAATGTCAGCGTGGAATACGAAGACGTCGTCACCGCCGCTCACGCACTCGATCGACCAGTCAAGGCGGTGATGGCGCGCGCCAATGCGCTCGCGGAACGCTTCTACTCTTCGGAGTGAGTGGTGTCGAGCTTGCCGTCGCCGCTGGTGTCGGCGACCGAGGTGTCGAATTTTCCGTCACTGTCGGTGTCGGCGAGGACGTGGTCGATATTGCCGTCGCCGTCGACGTCCACGGCCTTCATGTCGGCGACGCCGTCGCCGTCCTTGTCGATGTGGTATTCGGTGGAGCCGTCGTCGTTGCGGCGAACGCCCACCGTCTCGTCGTTGCCGTCGCCGGTGATGTCCATCTTGTGGACTTCGTCAAAACCCATTTGATACACCCAATCTAGAGGTATTTGTTCCGTTGCTACTGAGACTAATACTTCGCCACCAACGGACTATGCCGAGGCCCAATCACGTCGAACTTCAGCTAGGTTTAAGCCATGCATGCAGACTCAGGGTTTTCGACACGCGCCATTCACGCCGGATCCGAGCCCGATCCAGTGACCGGCGCGGTCATTCCACCGATTTACGCGACCTCCACGTTCAAACAGGACGGCGTGGGAGGACTACGTCAGGGCTACGACTACTCCCGTTCGGGAAACCCCACCCGCACGGCCCTGGAACAGTGCCTCGCCGCCGTGGAAGGTGGTCGGCACGGACTCGCCTTCGCCTCCGGTCTCGCCGCCGAGGACGCCATCATTCGGGCGTTGTTGAAGCCGGGCGACCACATCGTCATCCCCGACGACGCCTACGGCGGTACCTTTCGACTGTTCGACAAGGTGGCCAAGCGCTGGGGCGTCGACTACACTCCCGTACCCATCTCCGACACCGCCGCGATACTGGCCGCCTGCACCGACCGGACCCGCCTGGTGTGGGTCGAGACTCCGACCAATCCACTGCTGACCGTCGCCGACCTGGACACGATCATCGAGCAGTTGGCGCAGCACGACCTGTATGTGGTGGTGGACAATACCTTCGCCACGCCGTATTTGCAGCAGCCGCTTCGCCACGGCGCGGACATCGTGGTGCACTCCACGACCAAATACCTCGGCGGACATTCCGATGTAGTGGGAGGCGGAGTCATCGTCGACGACGACGAACTCGCCGATACCCTCGCTTTTCACCAGAACTCGATGGGTGGAGTCCCCGGGCCGTTCGACTCCTGGTTGACTCACCGGGGCCTCAAGACGCTCGCGGCTCGCATGGACCGCCACTGCGACAACGCCGAGCGCATCGCGTCCTTCCTCAATGAACACTCCAAAGTATCGCAGGTGTACTACCCGGGGTTGACCGATCATCCCTCCCACGACGTCGCGAAACGACAGATGCGCCGCTTCGGGGGCATGGTCAGCTTCCGTCACGCCGACGGAGAAGAGGCCGCCGTCGATCTGTGTGATCGCGCCAAGGTGTTCACTCTGGCCGAATCGCTGGGCGGAGTGGAATCGCTGATTGAACATCCCGGACGGATGACACATGCCTCGGCAGAGGGATCCGAGCTGGAAGTACCCAATGACCTCGTGCGACTTTCCGTCGGCATCGAGGACGTTGAGGATCTGATCGGCGATCTCGACCAGGCTCTAAAATAAACGGTGCGAATATAGTTCATAAAACACTCGGCACCAGACGGATCCGAGTGGAACTATAATCCACTGTAGACTAACCCCTCACACAGGTGAGACCGGCAAAGTAGCCCAGCGTCCCACAGCGATGCGACACGGCAACGGCCAGTCGGCACACACCCGACTGGCACCGGCCAACCGTCACCGACCGACACAAACCGAGGAGACGCACGTGACTTGGGCGGGTGCCACAGCACAAGACATTGCCACAGCGGTCAGACGCAACGACGCCACAGCCGTCACCATCCTGCACGACCACCTCGAACACTTCAAACGCCAACCCGGCAACGCCATCCACCACCTGCGCTACGACGATGCCGTCACCGAAGCCCAACTCATCGACGCCCTGGAATCCAGCGCCGACACCGGAACCAGCGACGGCTCCGCCGAGCTCTTCCCCGCGCCCCCGACCCCGGTCCCCGAACCCGACCGCTCCGCGCTCCCCGCCGCCGGAGTGCCCGTCATCAGCTGCCAACAGCTCCCCATCGCCGGACAGGAAAGCCAACTCGGCTCCAACGCCACCACCGTCCCCTCCGCCGAGCGCGACCACGAAGCCGTCAACCGCTTCAAGGGAGCAGGGGCCCTCATCTACGCCACCGGACACTCCTCCGAACTGGGACTCTGGCCCGCCACCGACCAACCCGGACAAATCGTCAACAACCCCCACCACCCGTACTACTCCCCGGCCGGCCCCTCCGGCGGCCTCGCCGCCGCCGTCAGCCTCGGAACCGCCCCCATCGGCATCGGCCTCGACGGGCCCGCCACCGCCGGAGGCGTCCGCACCGCCGCAGCCGCCTGCGGACTCTTCGCCTACAGCCCGGAAATCGCCCCCACCGGACAATACGACCGCACCAAGGACGCCAACGACCGCCTCAGCCACAAACCAGGCGTCATCGCCACCACCGCCGGAGACCTGGCCCTGGCCGTCAGCACCCTCACCAACAGCGAACACCAACTCAACCGCGAACCCACCCCACTGCGCATGGCCGCCACCACCTACACCCCCATGCCCGGCAAAGCCGACGACGACAACACCGAACTACTGCTGAACGTCGTACGTGAACTCACCGGTGGTGGGCACGACGTACAGCACGCCAAACCCGACTGGGGCAAACGCCTCCCCACCGTCTCCTCGGCTGTCTGGGCGACCGCCGCCTACGAGCGCTCGCGACAGTTTCGGGCGCTGCAGCGCCGCACGCGCCACCTGGCGACCGTCGGAGCCGGACTACGACGCCGGGGGACGCTCACCGGCCTCCTCGGGCAAGGCGAGCGCGCCCGTCGCCACATGGAGGACTGGTTCGCCGTCAACAACTTCGAGGCGCTGTTGACCCCGGCCTTGCCCGGACCTCCACCCTTCGCCCGTTCGTGGTCGGAGGCCACCCTGCGGGCGAACATCAACGGGCTGGCCTCGGCAGCCGCCTACAGCGCCCCGGCCAGCGTGACCGGACTGCCCGCTGTAACGGTTCCGATATCGATGCGCCACGACGGGCTCCCGGCGGGAGTGCAGATCATCGGACCGGCGGGATCGACCGAGCGCCTCCTGCAGATCGCGCGGATACTGCAGGCGGCCTTCGCCCCTCGGCGGCACGCCAAAACCGTGTCCTGGGACTGAGTTTCGCTCTGCGGTGGCGAAACTCTGGAATGTGATCGCGACCTCGCACCCCCGCTTGGCAATGCCGAAGACGGATGTGTAATATAGTCAGCGTTGCAGGGCGCAAGACCGATTCAGGTCAGCTCGCACGGGGCTATGGCGCAGTTGGTAGCGCGCTTCCATGGCATGGAAGAGGTCAGGAGTTCGAATCTCCTTAGCTCCACCAGCAGAAACGGGCCTCGGGAGTGACTCCCGAGGCCCGTTTGTTACTCAATTTGTTACTCAATTCAGTCTAGAAATCCTGGTCAATAACCTTATCGAGCACCTCAGCTCCGGACGTGATCACGGGCCGGATTTGATGCCGGTAGATCGTTCTTGTCGTACTGGTTCGCTTGTGTCCAACAAGGTCAGCGATGAGTTCCTCCCGCGCCCCCTCATCCGAAAGCAGAGAGACAAAGGTATGCCGGAATTCACGTGGAGTCCAGTGGCCCCGAATCCCCGCTTCCTTAATCACTTTGCGGAGGTCCCGCCGTACATTCGCAGCATCACGAATGCTTCCAACTCTCGTCGAGAACACGTAATCGTCACCAGACAGCACAACACCTGAGCTTTCCCTCTCAAGTTCTGCGCGCACCTTGTGAGCAGTAAGAATCACGACGACCTGTTGAGGTAGTGCGATCGTCCGGCGGCTCTTCGGAGTCTTGGTTTCAGCCTTGTTCCTCACTGAACGCCAAACCTCTACATGCGGTGCTGATGTCTCACGATGGGCCGTTCCGCATGAACATTCTTGTTCCGCAACGGGATTCAGATGAACATGCTTCCACTGGAGCGGTCGAGCTTCCTCTGTTCGAACACCCGTGAAGACGGAGAGAGCAATGTAGGCATGAATCCATGAACCGCGACTTGCCTCAAGGCACTTCTTAGCTTCTTCTCGAGTCATTGATTTGCTGGGACGACCGGCTTTACCGTCAGGAGAATCTACCAGCATTGCAACATTACGACTGGCCTTCCCACGTGCTTCAGCGAAACGAAGGATGCGCCGCAGCATACTCAGCAAAAGCCTAAGAGTCGAGGTAGCGTGATCCTGAGCCAGGACTTCGAGCCATTCATCAACCTGCTCAGCCCTAAGTTCCTTGACCTTAGCAGCTCCGAGCAGTGGAATTATGTTAGCTTTCGCCAGGCTTTCGTACTTATCACGAGTCGTTTTCCCCTGCCGCTTAAGGCCATACCGTAGCCAATCCAGCGTCGCCTGCCGAATGGAGTACTGCTTCCCCGGCTCAATAGCGGCGTTGTACTCGTCCTTGATCTTTCTGAACTCCCGACGAACCTCCGCACGAGAGGCCCCCTCAGCCACACGAACATCACGTCGACCATCAGGACGAAAACCAAAAGACAAGCGACCCACAAACTTGCTCCGACGTGTATCCCAAAAGATCGTTCCTTCACCGTACCGGTTCTTCTTTCGGCCTTCATTACTCATGAGTGGTGATCACCTGTGGTTTGTTTGTCGTGTTTGGAGAGTCGTTTGTGGAGTTGTTGTTCAGCGATAGCGGCGGCGTACTCGCGTTCGGCGTCATTGTCGTGACCGAAACCCACAGGGTGCCAATCGTTGACGATCGTGACGTCGTGCTCATCGACATCGAGTTCGGCCAGTAGTTCGTCCAACCGCCAGCGGGCGCGGATGTCGCGCAGTTGCCCGAACGTGAGGCTCCAGGCGCGGGATTTGGTGAGGAAATGTCCACGGAAACCCAGCATGTGTGCCCACCGGCGGAGGTTGAGACGCTCATACTGCACCAGTCCCCCAAGCCGCCAGGCCATCTCGATCATGCGCCGGTAGTGATCGGCGACCGCTACCATCTCCAAATCAAGGTGGGATTTAATGCGCCGGTCGGCCCCATCGGTGACCCCGGTGGATTTGGTGGCGTACTTGGCGATATAGCCCGCCAAAGCCTGATCCGACAGGCCTTCCTTCGCCTTCGCTTCGGTGGTGATGTCGCGCAGATCCACCTGGGTGCCCCATTCCAACACCAGCGTCTCACCGTTCGGACGGGCCGCCTCCACACGTGTATCGGTGACGGCCCGACGGATTGCCGTCTCCAAGGTGTCTTTGGTGGCCCATGTCGGTGGAGTCGAGCCCGGCCCGTCGGGGCCGTCGAGTCGGATGGCGGCGTGGAAATGCACCAGTCCCCGACGCTGGAACTCCGCCACCTTCGCATACGACAGCCGTACCTTCTCGGGTAGATCTTTAACCCGCAACCCGGCCAGACCCGCTAGGGTTCGTTTCAAGCGCCGGGTGAACTGATGCCACAACTCGCCCGCATGAGCGTGCCACAACACAGCGGCTTCGTAATCATAGTCGCCGGCGTCGACGGCGTGACCCAAACGCGGATCGGCTTGGGAATGCCAAGAGCCACAAGAACAGGGGCGGTAGAGCTTACCGCGAGCGTTGACCGACCGTGAATGGACGGGGCCGAATGACGGCGCCGTGAGCGTGACGAACCACCGTGGGCACTCCGCCACCCCCGAATCCACCCCTTTGGAGGCGTCACCGGCCAGACCGGAACGGATCAAATGGTAGGCGTCTTGTGCGTACCAGGCCGAGCAGGTCTCACACATCGACTCGCGGCGGGTTCCGCACGGCACCCACACCGAACCGGACGTGTCTTTCACAACGGTGCCGGTGGCGTTGTCGGTGACGGTCGAGCCGCCACGCAGTTTCACTGGATGAGCACACCCGTGCGAGGATTTCACCTTCTCTTTCCAGGCCTTGAAGCCCGGGCGGGTGATCAGTGCGCGTAGCGGATCGACGTCATCGTTAGTGTCGGCGACAGTAACGCTGCCCGAGTTCACTCTTGAGTCACCGTCCCACCGGTCAGGCCGGGCAGGAAATCAGACGACGCCGGTGTGCCTTGGCAGGCGCAGACGTAGCCTTCCTCGCCCGCCTTCCACGGCACACGACCAGTGGAACCCAGCGAGATCGAGGTGACCTCTCCGGCCTGTAGACGCTCCAGTTGAGTGTCCAACCATTCTTTATAGCCGGGTTCGCCCCACTTGCCGGGAGGAGTCGTATCGGTCGACTGCGGCTCCGCGACGGGGGCCGGGGGTTCGTGGAAGACCGGTTCGTTCGCATCCGGACGGGCGTGACCGAACGGAGACGCCAACGCCAGACGAGTCGCGTCCTCGTAGCGGTCGTCATCGGGCCAGAAGTCCACGCCAGTGGTGGGGTGGACCGAGAAGTGCAGAGCGTTGGCCGCACGGGCACGCAGCCAGTCCCGACCGACACGCTGCACGCCGTTCCAGGCGATATCAGCCACCACGTCGGTGGAGACCGTGTCACCAGCAGGGAGAGTCTCGCGGTCGGAGTGGTAGATCGCCGTGATCAGTTCCAGGAACGTCAAACCTTTCAGCAGGTCACAGACAGCATCCTGATAGCCAGAGCTGAAAATATCGATTTGAGCTTCCAAAGCATCATTGCTAGGCTTGGTAATCATTGTGATCTCCAATCACACGTGATAAGCAGAATTTGGGTCCTGGCGAGCTGCAACTCGTCGGGACATTTTCGTCCTTGCGGAAGGACTTATATGACCTATACTAGAGGGCATGATAGTCCGCGTCAAGGGCATATATAGCCTTTTTCAAGAAAATTCGGGTAGCTCCGCAGGAAAGCACCAACGTCCTGGCGAAATGGAGGAAGTTGAAGTGGAAATGGCCGACGTGATCCGGCAGCGCCGGAGTGAACTCGGCCTGTCGCAGTCTGAACTGGCAAGGCTCGCTGGTATTGACGGACGACAGATCCGTAGGTATGAAGCCGGGGACTCACACCCATCACTTCCCGCCGCTGTAAAAATCGCTCAAATTCTTGGCATTACAACAGACGAGCTCGCTGGACTGGATGAACCCCACAGGATCGACCTGTCAGGCGATTGGTGGGCCAGCTGGCAGACCTCTAAGGACTTTGAAGAGGTCATTACTGCCCAAGAGGTTCGAGTTACTCAAACCGGTGACGACCTTAAAATCCGAACCACCACTAGAGGTATTGCCGTTGAAGACGGTGGATACCACTGGAATGGCGAGTTCGCACTTTGGGGAAATGAAGTCCTACTGGGTTGGTACACCGCTAATGATGGTGCAGTCCGGTCGAAGGGAACCTTCTATTTCACTGTCCATCCACACGGTGCTTACCTACTCGGTCGTTGGGTTGGGATGAGCTATGACGGCAAAATTCGTACCGGTTGGGGAGCCATCGGCAAGTCAGAGGAAGAAGCCCGAAATCTGATCCAGAAACTCAAGGTAGAGAACGCCGAAGATGATCCAAATCAGTGAAGTACTGATCATCGGCCCAAAGGTTGCTCTAGCTGAGCTTGGCACGATTCTTGTAGAAGAGCGATTGGCTGCCTCATGTCATCTCCCTACCGAAGTTGATTCGCTCTACTGGTGGGAGGGAACCATTCAGCGTAACAACGAGGTTCGTCTAACTCTACATACACGTACCGCACTAGTGGATTTGATCGCACAGAGAACCCGACAGGTCCACCCGTACGAGCTTCCAAGCGTCACTCACTACGAGCTTCACACGACAGATAATAAGTATCGACAGTGGATAGCTGAGTCCACAAAAGAATTCTAGTACCCATAAGGAAGGCCTCCAGACCTATGGAGGCCTTTTCCATGGGAACCGGATAGTCATAGCGTTCGTGTCCAAACTTTCTATACCTAATCAAGGGCCGCCTGCGGCGGCCTGTCGGCAGGGCTTGGGAGCCGGGCGTGCGGCCTGGAGGCCGGTCCCGACTCCAGCCCGCCGACCCACAAGGCACCAGAGCCGTAGGAGCGCTTCCCGTTCCAGGCGGGGACTCAGGGCGCTGCCCTGAAACCCGCCAGGACCTCCAGTCCTGGACCAGGAGATCCGAGGAAGGTAGTCAGGCTCGTGGTCCAACCTCCGGAGAGCTGGCCGAAGGCCTATCACGGAACCCAGGGGCCGCTACGCTATGTCAAACCCTCCAGCAACTTTTTCGCGCTCCACACCCAGCATCCGTCACCTCAACCCATGCGAAAAAGCCGCCTCCGAGCCTGACATACCCCTGGAACCCGCGATAGCAAGAATGCAGCTCTCCAGAGGAAGGACCACTCAGAACGAGACCCGCATGAGTCGTCAGTTGTTACTCAATTTGTTACTCAATTCAAAGGGCAACAAGGGGCAACACCGGTAAACAGGGGTCAAAACCGAATCCAACATATCCAGGAGAATCGCGAATCGTTGCAGCTCAAGGCTTCCGCCAAATATAAATGGCATGGAAGAGGTCAGGAGTTCGAATCTCCTTAGCTCCACCAGCAGAAACGGGCCTCGGGAGTCACTCCCGAGGCCCGTTTTGTTACTCAATCGATCTCAACGTTCCTCAACAATCACACAGCCGAGCACATCAACACTGGACGCGGTCCAGATCAAAGTACCTGCTGCCGAACAACACATCGTACCCCCGCTGCGAATGATCAAAGCACGTTGCGTCAAAGACGCCATTGATGGATTCCTGGTACGAGCCGTCTACCAGCCAACTACAGTACTCGTCGACCCGTTTAAATCCATACGAGCTAATCGAATGGATGACGAGGTTCAGCGTACGGGTCCATGTGGCTCGATCCCGAACTTTCATAGTGGGCCACTGGTCACGCGGAAGCCTTGAAATCGCCATGTACAGAGCGGCCACAACCATGTCCTCGCTCATCGCGAAAACGGTATCGGACACAGGGATCATATAGTTGGACAAAGCCGAAGACTTGGCGTCAGCAATGGAAGATGCGGCCAGGCAGTCGGTCATGGTTCCCTCCTTCGACAGTCAGCGTCTGTGATGCCATGAAATAAGGGGCTAGCCTCAGACTGGTATGTAGACCTGATCAACTAACGAAACTGAGACTTATTCGGTTATGGGTCAGTTTCACATCAATATCACTGCCACAGGGCACTGATCGGGACCGCATGAATCTTGTCGCCTAGAGGGAATGCATGTGGACCCGTATGAAGTACGACCCCGGCTTCAAAGCGGTCCCCGATTTCCGAAGCAAGCCATTCAAGGTGATAAGCAGCTTTACGGTTTGGTGCGGAGTCGGCCTTGATCTCTACAGCGATGATTCGATCTCCGGGAAGCTCAACTATAAGATCAACCTCATGACGGCCTTGCTGCTGCCGGAGGTGGTAGAGGCGGGGAGACAATTCCGAGGCCTCGAGCTCAGCGCGCCATTGGGCTATTACGAACGTCTCGAGAACCTGCCCCACCAGTTTCCCATCGCGGACGATCGTATCCATATCCAGGTTCAGCGCTGCAGCAAGTAGCCCGGAGTCGGTGATGAGACGTTTGGGAGCCTTGGCCAACCTCTTGAGTCGACGTTGTGTCCAGGCGGGAATCGTCTCCACGAGAAAGAGATTCTTCAGAAGCTGTTCATAGTCTTGGGCAGTGTTTCTAGACAACTCGGCGGCTTGCGCCAGTTTAAGGAGTTCCACGGTCGAACCACTGTTGAGCGCGAAAGCATGCACGAATCGGCGCACACGGTCTGGATCGCGGTCGCTATTACCCGAAACGGCGTCACGGGAGTAGATCTGGTCCCAGTATCCTCCATACCATCGTTCCCTCGCTCTACGTCGATAACGAAGTGCCGGTTCAGGAAATCCACCCCTTATTGCGCGCTCAAGATAGTCTCGCAGGTCCAGCGACGTGGAAGGAGCCTGCAGAGCTCCGGCCCCTTCACGCGCTATTACATCAATGAATGATGAGTGGTGCTGTTTTCCTTCTAGTTCCCGCTCCGACATCGGTGTGGCGTGTACAGGAACGACACGTCCCGTTCCGGCCCAAGTCTGTGACGTCAGCCGAGCATTGACTGATCCGGTAAGTAGGAAACGGCCTTCGCCCGCATCTGCATCTACTGAGCGTTTAACCGCTCCAAGCACAGTGGGGACCTCTTGCCACTCGTCGATAAGAATCGGTTCCGCCGATCCCCGCAAAATGGCATCCGGATCGGTGTTGAACGCTTCCGCAGTAGCCGGAACCGATAGTTCAAATATCGTTCGAGAGAACTGCCGTGCAGTCGTGGTCTTTCCGCACGCACGTGGGCCTACAACCATGATGGCGGGCAAGTCGGCAACCAGTTCAGTCATTACGGGATCGATGAGACGCTGCAAGTAGTCGGTCATAACTGCGATTATACATTTTCCGCACCTGCTGTTGAGCATTTCCCGCGCCATCTACTGAGCAAATTACACACGACTCACTGAACAAATTCCGCACCTGATACTGAACAAATCCCGCATGCCCTGGTTTCTCCGAGTAAAAGTGCCGAACGGCCGTAATGAATGAGAATAAGAGGTGATGAGATCCAGGTTCGGGAAGCTGACCGCTTCATAGAAGTGGTTTTCACACCTGGATCATCACCGCACCCCAATCTCCGAACCACCACCATCACTCTAAACGGGTGTGCACATCTATGCATCGCGTAACAGGCATTGAGGAGGTTTGACCTCGTGGCCGTCACGGAGACTAGGCAACGGCTTTTCGGTGAACACTGGGATCACTGGCAATGAGCTCAATAGTATGGTCCGCAGTGAATCACGCTATACGGATCTCTGCTACGAGTTCGAACCTCCTTAGCACCACCCGTAGAGGAGGGTTTGGGAATCACTGCTGAGGCCCTTATTGCTACCCAATAGGTCTCATAGATCCTCAGTTAGTCACACTGCCGAATACCTCAGCGCCAGTCATGAACACAGATATGCCAGACGGTGGTCAAACCTTCTGATCTTGCCGATCCGCTTATATCCTAGAGTTCAGAGCCTGTCCGCGCGGAATCTCCTCCTACGTGAGGAAAGCAGACGATTTGCGTGGTTCGCGAAACAAGCATCCTATGCACCTCTACCTGGGAATTACCATTCTGGAACGCCTATCACTGCCAATTTCGCCCATCATCTACTGACGAAGATCCGCGCACCGTACCTCCTTCAAGACAGACATCAGTATCGCAGGCATAGAAAACCCGAAGATTGTATAGGCATCACCGCGAGCGCCCCACCTCGATGCATGAGCAGATCTCATCCGTTGTTACCTGTATCGGTTCCTCAGCCTCGATTCGCCGGATTACCTCAGCATTCGTAGGATCGGTAACTATTTCATGCAGTAGTTTTCGGAGGTAGGCCGAGAGCGATACTCCCTCGCTGGCGGCACACCCCCGAAGTTCTTCGACATCAGCAGAGTCCATACCATAGATCTGCAACTTCACGCTTGACATGTGCTAATTATTTGGCAATCTGCGCGCATAGTCAATTTCCAGGGCATGGGAGTTTCCCCTACGAAAGCAAACGTACAGCCTCAAGTGGTGACATAACGACGCCTCACCCTTGACGACGTCGCGTCGGGGTAGAAAGAACGTCGCCAGTGCCATGACGCACGCGGCAAGTATGAGGGCCACACGATTACTCGCGAATACTCGCGAACGACGCCACGATGCCTCCCACTACGATGAACGCCGGTTGGAGCGATGTCGTCGCGAACGACCAGAGGGCAGATACTCGGGTGAGGAGGTGGTCAGGCGTTACGGTCTGTCGATACGTCGTCATGATCGAATTGGCCAATCCCGCAAACAGCAGTAGTCCCCCAAACCCAAGACACGCTACTGCAACTCCGCTGTAGCCCGGGACCGCAAGCGGAACCAGGAAATACCAGGGACAGCGGGCGAGGCTTGCCAACCATAGACCGCGAATCGACCCGAATTTACTCGCCGTCCTCCGAGCAAATCGCGCTCCCACAAATCCGCCGACGGACGGTACCCCCAATATGATTCCAAGTTGAAATGCGGACATCTCCAAATCATTGAGGTAGAATACGATTGCGATAGGTGTCGCCAACGCACTCCCACCGGCGAACAATATCCAGCTGATAAGCACTCGGCGCAAACTCGGGTGCCTCCGCACGAATCGAAATCCCCCGAGTAGCTGGTCACGTTTACGTTCTCCCTCGATTCGCTCGGGCGGAGGCTCCTCTTTCGACCGCAACAGCAATACCGCGACGGCACTTGCCAAAAACGAGACGGCTTGTATCAAATATCCTGTCAGCGCCCCAAGCCATCCGATTATGACGCCTCCCAGGCTGGGCCCAACGGATATACTCAACCAGTTTGTTGACTCGAGTTTGCCGTTCGCGTCCGCCAGTCGTTCCTGGCCCACCAGCCCTTTGACATGAGGCTGGGCAGCTGACATATAGACAATCTGGCAGGCACCATTAACGACGGCAACGCCACATAGGTACGGGAAGCTGAGCAGTTCCAGGTATCCTGCCACCGCAACACTCGCTAGAGCACTAAACCGAAGTAGATCCGCAGCAACCATAATCGGGCGCTTATACCGGTATTCCGTATAAACCCCCACCGGGAACGACAGCACAAGAATCGTGACCGTTGTGAGGGCGGCAAGAACAGAGACCTGCATCGCGCCGGCATCCAAGATACCCACTGCAACCAGAGGAAATGCCACGCTGCCTATAGCTGAACCAAACTGGTTGATGCCACGACCAGTCCACAGTATCGAGAAGTCGGTGTGCCCTCGGGTGCTGCGATGGACCTCGGTCAGAGTTTCAGAGCTTGCCACTGGGAATCCTTTCGGGTCCATTGAATCGGTGCCTGCCGAGGCGACTCCATAGAGTCGACTCCGACAATCTCGCCCCTGGCAAAGGCTCTCTTATCGCATTCAAGACCTCTCGCTTGATTCTTTAGGGGGGGGTCGAGAACGTTCGGGAACATCGCGGAGCTTGCAATAGCATGTGGTGGGGGTCTTCTGTCATCACTCTGTATTTGCCTACCAGCGCTGTAATCTACTTACTTAGCAGTCGCTAGGCAATGGTCCTGTCGACCAATACTGGTTCCTTCAGAGTGGTCAATACAGCATCCGTGTGACAGATATAGTCGGTTGATCTCAAAGTGAACCAGCGAGCGGCCTCATCTGGTCCAAACTGGAATCTCCCAAGTGGGAGCACCTGCGTTATAGATCTTTCTCGACGCAACGCCGCTGAGCAACCATCATCGATTCGCCCCATACGATGGCTCAGTCCATGGATTGTTACCTGCCGCACCGGTCGAATCGCAATAGAAGCAGTTTGCGGCACACACTGGGCCACGCTAACGGCCCCTCGCCGCCCATTCATCGCCGCGGTGACACTTAGTTGACAGCGTCCGATCCACGGGATCAGTACCTTTTTGATATGCGGATTCGATCAAGTGTTGTATTATACCTCACGACTTGGGATACCTGGTACGCATCTTTCACCTTTGTGAGGGTCGCATACGTTATGCTGGAATGCGAATCAGCGGCATGACGTTAGCGCTAGGGCAACTTCAAGCCAATGGGAAGGTGTCCATATAATTGCATACGGAATGTTGTCAGAGATGTCACGATACGACCCATTAGGTATATCGATGGCCGCCGACTGAGACGTAGCACGAAAACGGCCCCTGGAGGAACCCATGGCGATGCCTAACGATGGGAATGGAAATCCCCAACCAGACCACAGTCGCACAGGGACGCCCGACGATACCCACCTGCTGAACACCCAATCCCCGTCCCCCACCCCGATCAATCGACGTAACGCCCTCATCGGCGCCGGAATCATCGGAGCCGCCGGAGCCGTCGGCGCTGGAATCGGCGTCGTCGCCGCCAATCAAGCTTCCTCGCCCGTCTCCAAGTACACTCCCCCACCCGTTCGCGCCAAGGTGGGCATCAGCGCCGAGGACGGAATCCACCCTGGTAACAGCTTTACCGTCGATGTAGCCGACGGTCACCTGAAATCGGTGACGGTCACCGACTCCGAGGACCGGGAACTTGCCGGTGAGTTGAACGACGAAGCCACGCAGTGGACGTCACAGGGCACCATGCTGGCCGAACAGGAATACACCGTTGCGGCCACCGCTGTCAGCGACGACGACCTGGAAGAGGACTTCACCGAAAGCTTCACCACCGGTGAGGTCGAGGCCGGAAACTTCGCCGTCTCCTGGGCCGCTCCGGTCGACGACGATGCCGTCGGTGTCGGCGCGCCGATCATCGTGCAGTTCACCAAGCCCGCCCCCGACAAGGTCGAGGTCGAGAAGCTTCTCCACGTAGAGTCCGAAAAAGGACACAATGGAGCCTGGCGGTGGAAGGACAATACCACGATCATCTACCGCACCGAGGAATACTGGGACCCCAATCAGACGGTCACCTTCACCGCCAACTTCAAAAACGCCTACCTGGGCAACGACGAGTGGGGCACCGAATCGTTCTCGACCGAGATGAAGATCGGCCGGGAACGCATCACCAAGATCGACATGCCCACCTGCGAGATGGAGATCTTCGTCGACGGGGCTAAGGACCGCACCTACCCGACCAGTGGTGGCAAGCCCGGGTGGGAGACTCCTTCGGGAACCTACCTCGTGATGAACCACGAGGGGACCGTCCGAATGCGACCGAACGTTCCCGAGGACGACCCGGAGTACTACGATCTGGACGTGGACTGGTCGACGCGCATGAGTAACTCCGGAATCTACGTTCACTCGGCCCCGTGGTCCGAAGCCGACCAGGGGAAAAATAACGTCTCGCACGGATGCCTGAACCTGATGCCGAAGCGTGCCAAGTGGTTCCATGAAACGTCACTGCGGGGAGACCCGATTCAGGTCACCAACACCGACTCACATCTGGAATGGTGGGACGGCTGGTCGTACTGGCAGCTGACCTTCGACGAGTGGAAGGAAGGCTCGGCGCTCGTTTAACGGTGCGGCCTCACACTTCCTCACTGTCATAACCGTTCCCGAGTGGTGCCGTGAGTCGGATGTTCATTCGATTCGGCACCGCTCAAAGCCGGACACCTCATTCTCCGCCGCTCACCGATGATGTTCCAGGCGGCGATGCGCTCCTTCCACGTCCGGATCGGTGTGCACCGTCGCGCGTTCCAAATGCCCGATCGAGTGCAGCAGCTCGTGTTCGGCTTCCACCGCGATATCGTGGGCCTCGGTCACCTGCAATTCCGGACTGACAATGACCTCAACTTCCGCATACAGGCGATGTCCCACCCATCGCATTCGAACCGAGCCCACCGCGCGGACCCCGTTCAGTTCCGCCAGCGCCGTCTCTGCCTGCGATATCAAGGCAGGATCCACCGCATCCATCATCCGTCGGTAGATCTCCACCGCCGCGTCCTTCAGAATGAAGAGAATCGCCAACGCGATCGCCAGTCCGATCACCGGATCGACCCAGTCCCAGCCGACAGCCAGACCGATCGCCCCGACGACCACGGCCAGCGAGGTGTAGCCGTCGGCCCGCGCGTGCAGACCGTCGGCCACCAGCGCGGCCGAGCCGATCCGGCGGCCCACTCGCATCCGGTAGCGCGCGACCGCTTCATTGCCGATAAACCCGATCACCCCGGCGGCGGCGACCGCCCACAGCAGCGATACGTCATCAGGGTGCCGCAGCCGGTTGATGGCCGCGTACCCGGCCGCAAACGCCGAGGCGGCGATGAAACAGACGATGACGATTCCCGCCAAGTCCTCGGCACGCCCGTATCCGTAGTTGAAGCGGCGATTGGCCGCTTTCCTGCCCAGCAGGAAAGCGATTCCCAGCGGTACGGCCGTCAGCGCGTCGGCGACATTGTGGAGAGTGTCGCTCAGCAGGGCGATCGACCCGGTCACCACAAACACCGCCGCTTGCGCGAGCGCGGTGATTCCCAGCAGGCCCAGCGATATCCACAGCGCTCGTAGTCCTTCGCGGCTGCCTTCGAGGGCGGAGTCGGTCTTGTCGGCGGAGTCGTGTCCGTGGGGTATGAGCACGTGTGTGACGCGGTGCCAGAGACCGGTGGTTTTACCGTGGTCGTGGTGATGGTCGTGGGAGTGGTCTGTCATGAGCGACATTCCTTCGGTGGTTGGAGTGTGGGGTGCCGTCGCACTCGATCTTCGGGAACGCAAGCGTCAATGAGTAGGTTTCACACTCCCCATTGTAAGCCTTGGTTAATCCGATTAACCAGCAAGTATTTACTTCCAACTATCTTGTAGTTGCACAATTGTGGCCTTAGCCCATCGGTCACAACACTGAAATGAGGTCGCAGGTGAAGCGGGGTCGAACGTGCGCGGGGACGGTCGTTTAGACCCAACGGGCCTTTCGCGCGGCTCGTCGGAACACTCGCAGCAATACCGTACCGGTCGCCACGATGAGAAGAGCGGTCGTGATGGCCCGGCCGATGTCCCATCCCAAGGACGTCGCCAGAGAGAACACGACGAGATTGCGCAGGTTGTCGCCCATTCCGGCGGCGGGGTCGTAGGCGAGCGCACCCGTGGTGACGGTGAACGGCCAGAACGACAGGTTGAGCAGTAGCCCGAAGACCAGGGAGGTGACCGCGGCGTAGACGGCGAGGAGGGCGATCTCTCCGATCCGTCCGCCGCGGGTTGTGGGCCCGGGTTGGCTGCTGTCGCGGCGTGCTCCGGGCAGTAGTCCGGCGCCGAGTCCGATGAAGGCGGCGGCGAACATTTGGTACGGCAGCCAGGGGCCGATTCCGCCGGTCAAAAACGCGGAGGTGAGTAGTCCGGTAGTGCCGAGGAGGAATCCGAAAGCGGGTCCGAAGACGCGTCCGGCCAGGATGATGAGGAAGAAGACCGTTTCCACTCCCCCGGCTCCGGCTCCGAACGGCCGGATGGCGGCGACGGCCGCCGAGAGGACTCCCAGCATGGCGATGGCGCGGGGGTCCAGTCCGCCGCTGGTGATTTGGGTGAGGGCGACGGCCAGCACGAACGGCAGCATGAGGGCGAATATCCAGGGTGCGGCGTTGTTTTCGGTGACCGATGAGCCGGGTTGGGCGAACAGTGGCCACGTGGTGGCGGCCAGTCCGAACACCGCCGCGAGCGCGAGTGTGAGGGCGGGGACGCGGCTGACGGTCGCGGCTGCGGGGGTGTGTTGTGATCGTAGGGCCGGGGTGTCACTCATCGAGTGTCGCCTTGACTTCGTCGACGGTCATCCAGCCGGGGAGGACTTTGGCGACTTGTGGGGCGAACATGGGTGAGGCCGAGATCATGTCGCGGGCTTCTCCGGTGGCGACGACCTCTCCGTCGGACAGGAGGACCACGTCGGTGGCGTATTCGGCGATGAATTCGACGTCGTGGCTGGCCAGCAGCACGGCTCCGCCCGCTGCGGTGTGTTCGTGGAGGAAGTCGGCGAGGATTTGTTTGGCGGGGTAGTCGAGTCCGCGGGTGGGTTCGTCGAGCAGAAGGAGGGGCGGGGCGGCAGTGAGGGTGACGGCGAGCGCGAGAGCGAGCTTTTGCCCTTCGGAGAGGTCGCGGGGGTTGGTGTGGTCGGGCGGGGTGTCGCCGCGCAGGACGGTGCGGAAGATTTTGGCGCAGCTGCCCTTGACCGCCTGGGTGTCATGGTCGGCGGATCGGCATTCGGCGGCGACGGTGTCGTGGTAGAGGAGGTCGGTAGGTTCGGAGGGGATGAGTCCGACGAGGTCACGGCGTTTGTTTGGTTTGAGTCGGGTGGGGTCGGTGCCGTTGATCGTGACGGTGCCGGCGGCGCGTTTGCGGGTTCCCTGTATCGCCCACAGTAGGCTGCTTTTGCCGGAGCCGTTGCGCCCGGTGAGGGCGATGCTTTGGCCGCGTTGCACGGTGAGGCCGACGTCGGTCACGGCCGGGAGCGTGCCGTAGGTGACGCTGAGGCGGTCGATGGAGGCCAGGACGGTTCCGTCGGGGGTGGTGGGTTCGTGCGGGAGGCGACCGGCGAGCGCTCGGGTGAGGGGACCGCTGAGGCGGCGGGTGTCGCGCACGGTCACGGGGACGGTGTCGTCGGGTTTGCGCAGGCCCGCTGTTTCGGCGAGTTTGACGACGGGTGGGGCGATGTCGGTGCCGGTGAGGGTGTCGGAGAGGCTTCCGGCTTGGATTCGTCCGTTGTGGAGGCGTAGCCCGGAGTCGGCGTATTGGATGACTCGTTCGAGGCGGTGTTCGGAGATGACGGTGGTGATGCCGAGGTCGTGGACGAGTCGGTGGAGGATGGACAGTACTTCGTCGGCTCCGGCGGGGTCGAGGGCGCTGGTGGGTTCGTCGAGGATGAGGACACTGGGTCCGGCGACGAGTGCCGCGCCGATGGCGACGCGTTGGCGCTGTCCGGCCGACAGGGTGGACAGTACGCGGCCGCGCAGCGGCGCTAGCCCGGTGAGGTCGATGATTTCGGTGAGGCGTTTACGGATGGCGTGGGCGGGAATGGCGAGCTGTTCGGCGGTGTAGACGAGTTCGTCGACGACGTCGTCGGTAACGAATCCGGCGAGCGGGTCTTGGTTGACGTAGCCGATGTGGTCGGCGGCCTGCGCGGGGGTGGTGTGGCGGACGTCGAGGCCTTTAACGGTGATCGAACCGGCGAGGGTGCCGCCGCTGAACTGGGGAACGAGGCCGTTCATGGTACGCAGCAATGTGGTCTTGCCTGATCCGGTGGCTCCGGTGAGTAGGCAGAATTCCCCTTCGGGGACGGTGAAGGTGGCGTGTTCGAATACGGGTTCGGTGCCGTATTGGAAGGTGACGTCTTGGTATTCGATCACGGTTGGCCCTTCACGGTCGCGTGCTTGGGGACGATGACGGCCGGCGCGATGGCCGACAGTACGCCGATGAACCCGAGAAGCGGCAAAGGTGGCGGTGTGAGTCCCGGGGTCGGCCACAATTGTGCGGGATCGACCGCGTTGTTGACCACTGCCAGGATGACCGTCACCGCGGCGATGCCGAGAATGAGACGGTCGCTCGTTTGGGGTTTGTCGTCGCGGTAGCGGGTGTGGCGCAGGCGGCGGGAGGCGTAGCGGAGGGCCGCGATGGCCCCGGCGAGCCCGAGTGCGAGGAACACCCACGTGATGGGGTTGTTGGTGGACGTCAGCAGCCCGTAGGTTCCAATCAGCAGTGCGACGAGGGCGACGAGGCTGAGGACGGCGACGCGGCGATGATTGGCGGCGTCGCTGGCCGTGGCGCGACCGTAGCCTCGGGACGCCATGGATGCGGCCAGCTGTAGCGACCGGTCGAGCGCGTCGGTCAGCACCGGGGTGAGGACGGTGCGCATGAAGGTGACCGGCCCGCGTTTGGAGTTGCCGCGTAGGGATTTGGCCCGCCGGATACGCGACACCGACGCGGCAAGCTGGGGTACGAGGGTAAGCCCGACGACGATCGCCAAAGCGATCTCGTACAGCGCGGTGGGCATGTTTTTCAGCAGGCGACGAGGGCTGGCGAGAGAGTTGGCCGCTCCCACACAGATCAACAGGGTCGCCAGGCGGAGTCCGTCATAGAAAGCGGCCAAGGCCCCCTCAGCCGTGATGGGGCCGCCAATGGAGAACCCGGTCGACCCCAGGCTCCACTCCGGCAGTTCGAACAAGACGGTCGTTCCACCGACACCGCCGAAGACGAGATAAAAAGTGAAACGGATGGCGATGACCGTCAATCCGATGTAGAGAAAAATTCGCCAGGTACCCGACCACGGTTCATTACCACGGCACGTCGTCACCACCAGCGCGGTCACGGCAATGATCAGCAGATTCAGCCAGGGATTGTGGTTCAGAGCGGCCACGGTCGCCAAACTGAGCGCCCAACCCCACCACGCCAACGGGTGCGCCGCGGCGGCAATCGAGCCGACCAACGCCTTACTCGTCGTCACGACGTTTCTTCACCGCCAAGGTGAGCAGAATCAACGCGATGACCAGCATTGGAGCAACCAACCACCAGTATTTCCCGTTCTCGTCCTCATCGTCGGCACCACTGTTCGACGCGGTATCGTCAGACGCCGATTCGTCCGCGCTCGCAGTGGACGGAGCATCGCTCGGCTCATCGCCCGCGCCAAAGGCCCACCCCTGTGCGCTACCCGCCTCGGGCTCCACGACCGTCGGTCCGGCGGGCGAATAATCCCAGGCCGAATCCCCGGGGTCGGCCGTCCAATACGACCAGTAATCTTCCGGAGGCGGTGCTTGCGAACACGACGTATCGGGTAGTGCATTAATGCGGCACACCATTCCCGGCTGACTCGACACCTCGGTAACGGTGAAACCGGCCTGACGCAACGCGTCGAGACCGTCGGAGGGATCGGCGGCGCAACCGCGCTCGCTGTCGCCGTCGGGAAATTCGACGACGACGGTGACGCCGTCGCAGGTTTCGTCTTCTTGAGCGACGGCAGGCTGTGCCGGGCTCGTCAATGCTGCCGTCGTGCCGATGAGCACCGGAACCACGAACACCGGACCGATGAGTGTGGCGAGTGCTTTCTTGAGCATTCTGTTCCCCTAACCTGTCGGTGACGTGTTTTGCGGTGCGGGTTCGGGCTCCACCGGGAGCCGGTGGCGGCGGTTGACCGGGACACCCGGGACGGATCGAGCGAGACGGATCGGTTCCGGGAAACGGCCGGAGCACATCGTGCCCCGGCCGTTTATATTGCATTCGTAGTGGTCAGCGACCTATTCGCTGCCTTTGGCACGCTTGGCACGGATGACCAAGAACGCGGCCATCGCGGCGATGACCACGGCCACGGCCACGATGATCCAGGGCAGCCAACCATTGTCGGAGTCGGACGAAGAGTCGGAGTCGCTGACGGCCTCTTCCGGCTCGCAGTCGATTCCTGGCACGTCAGACGCGGCGTCGGAGGCGTCCAACTCGGCCAAGTTCTGCCCGGCCAGCGGAACCAACGCCTGACCGGTCGCCATGATCCGAGCGTCTTCACCCCAGTCGGGGTCTTCCTCAGCTTGGAACTTAATAGCGCCCTGCGCGTCGTCTCCACAGGGGATCTGCAAGGTCAGCAGGTAAGAGACCGCTCGCTCGGCCTCTTCGGCATTGCCGGTCGCCAGCAGCGCCTGAGCGGCCATCGCGGTGGAGTTGGCGTTCGCGGTGGATCCGTCGGTGAACGCACCGTCTTCGTCTTGGTTGTCGAGCAGCCACTGCTCGGCGTCGGTCAAAGCGTTCTCGGCGTCGTCGCCTCCCAGTACCGACAGCGCCGACACCATCACGCCCGTGTAGTCGGCCGACGAGGCGCATTCCTCACCGGACTCCCAGCTGAATCCACCGTCGGGACATTGCAGATCGGCGATCGCCGCAGCGGTGGAATCGTCCAGCTCGGCACCGGCGCGATCCAAACCGAGCACCGCCCAGCCGGTGGCCAGCACATCTCCGCTTTCTCCGTACAGCCCGTCGTCGGTGAGGCTTTCTTCCAGTTCCTCGGTGAGGTCGCGTTCGGCGAACTGGGTGGCGTCGCCGCCCGAGGTCTCGATGACGTAGATGAGCTTACCGATCTGACCGGTCTTGAGTTCTTCGTCTTCGCCGGATTCGGCTCCGGTGTAGATGAAGCCGTCGAGAACGTCCGGATCGCTCAGCCAATTAAGGGTGTTTTCGGCCTGCTCAGCACCGACGTTCGCGGCCAGCAGGCCGATCACGCCATCCAGCGAAGCCGATTCCGAGGCTTGGCCGCCGTAATTCCAGTAGTCACCGTCGGACTGGTTTCCCAGCCAGGAAGCGGCCGCCTGGTCCGGATCGGCGAACACTTCGTCTTCCGCGACGGCCGCCGTGGTCGGCAGGAGCGCGGCGACGGGGGCAAGCATGGCCGCCACCGCAAGGGCACGTTTGCCGTTACGTCGGTTCTTTAGCATGATGTCGTAGGCACCTTTCTTTCCAGATCCATAATGAGCCTACCTGAGACCGCCTGCGAGGACGCACCATCAATCCGTTTCCTCCACCACGTACCAAGGCGCCCGCACCATCGCGATTCGACATGTTTCGGCAGTTCACGCGAGTGGTGAGCCGAGCTGTGCACAAGAAGACCACCGGCAGGGACGGTGACGACGGATCTCCGGTCGGTCACGTCAACGCACCTTGACCCCTAGTGCCGTCGGTCGATACCGTTCAAACATGAAGCACACAAACGTAATCAAACCGCGCAACCCTGACGAGTGGCGCATTTTGACCGCTGCGAGCAAGACGTTTTTGGAAAAGGGCTTCACCGCCACCACTATGACCGACCTGGTGGCCGCCACCGGGTTGAACCGCGCCACCCTCTATTCCGGCTACGGTTCCAAGCACCAGATCTACATCATGTCCATGGAGTTCCTGCGCACCGAAATGCGTTCCGAGTGGGAATCCGTGCTGACACTGGAGCCGAGCCCCACTCGGCGACTGTCCAGCATTCTGACCGCTCTCATCGACACCGCTCCGCACCTCACCGACGGCGACTTCTACACTCGCGCCGCGCTCGAATTGGGCGACGACCCCGCGACGGCGCAACGCATCATCGAGTTCTGGCAACAACTCCACACTGACGTCAGCGAACTGTGCAAACGCGCTCAGGTGAGTGGCCAGCTCGCCGAACACGCCGACCCCGACTCCATAGCGGCCATGGTCGTATCGCTCATCCAGGGCGTCTACGTCAACCGCAGCATTGACGCCGCCCAACAGCTCAACCTGGACAGCAAGCCCGGCAGTGCCTCCCGAGGCCTGGTCGAGCTGCTCGAATCCTGACCGGGCGGCTTCGTTTCGGTTTCCCCTAATTTCAAACGCAGCAAGGTCGTGGCGTCAGACTCCCCCACCGACGCGTTCAAATCGTATTCTCCAGCGGGCAAACGGCGTTGTTTGCCCTCACAATCCGCATCGCTGGCTCGGGCCGGAAAAGTGAACTGCACGGTCTCGCCGTCGCCCGGCTCCAATTCGACCCGGCCCTCATTCGGCTCGGAACAATGCGTCGAGGAGTACACCACGTCGTCGCCCTTCGACGCCCGCAATTCGATACGCCGCATTTCCAGCACGCACGCGACGTCTTCCTCATTGACCGCCAGGACACTGACCGGAACCTTGGTTCCCACGTACGCTTCGTCCAAAGCCGCGACGACCTGCATTCGCAGCCCGTCTTCGCTGCACTCGGCGGGTGGAGTGTCCGTCTCGGGCTCCGGTTCGGGCTCCTCCATCTCCACATCGGGCGAATCGGCCTTCTCCGGCGGGGTCGCGGGGCTATCGGAAGGAGTAGGACTTATCGGACGCTTGTGATCGGCGTTTTCCACAGCGGTGGGATCGTCGTCTCCAATCGATTTCACAGCCGCGGCCATGGAGGTGACCAACACGACTACTGCGGCCACAACCAATCCGCGCCGCACCCAGTACGTCCGCGCCGCCTCTCGCCCGGAGGGCCGTATCGCCTTCTGTACGGCTTCCCTCGCTGTATTCCACCAGTCCCGCATAGTGCGAGACGATATAACATTATGGCGCTGCGCGCAGGTATTTACCAGGGTTTCGGCGGCACACGTTGGGGTCCTGTCGAAAGATCCACCGGAGGAGCCACCGAATACGTGGCCGGTCTCCACCACCCGCCTCTCCCGAAGTGCATTGGCAATAGCTGCTGGTTTGCGCCGGTAAATCGTCCCGGAAGTCGGGACGTAGACGATATGACGCGCGAAAATCGGGCGATTCAAACGTCAACGTGAGGTCCTTGCGAGATAACGGGTTCCGCGGTTCACGACCGGCCTGCACACCGTCTTTAGCGGGACATCGTTCCTCTGATCCGGGATTGACCTGGGAATACTCTGCACCAAGCCGACTAAGGGTGCGTTGGTAAATTAGTGGTCCATGTGGGGTTGAGTGTGGTTGGTGGCGTTCATCGTGGGTAGATAGTGTAGTTCCAGTCTGGATGGAATTGGTGCCGTTCCATAGGGGTGTTTTCGAGGTCCTTGTCGCTGACTTTGATACCGGTCTGGTAATCAGTGTCATCGAGGTAGGACTCGACTTGGAGTCCTGTTTCGGTGGTGGTGCCGGCGATCAGGTCGAGGATGACTTGGTAGGAGGTCAATGGGCGGCCTCTGAACTGTCTACTAATGAAAGCAAATAGTCGATGTTCGATACGATTTCATTTGCTGGTGCCGGGTGGGTAGTGGCAGACGGTCACGGTGATATCAGTCTGTGCGGCGAAGGCGGCCAGTTCGGCTTTCCAGAGTCGACGGTTGTATCCGTTTGAGCCACCAGCATCGGCGGTGATCAGCAGCCGGTCGACGGGTCCATATCGATCTCGTCCATGGTGGAGCCACCAGTGGCGCAGTGCGTTGACGGCGAATTGGGACGTCTCTGCAGTCATCCCGACCGTCACCCATCCTTCGTTGTCACCAACGTCGTAGACCCCGTAGGGGATGGCTTTGTCTACCCCTGCAGGGAAATCGTGGACATTAACATCGACCGGGTGGCCCTGTCGTTGCCATTCGACGCCTTTCTGAGCGTAGTTGCCGACCAGTTCCTTCTTTTTCGCATCGACGCTCACGACCGGATCGTCGTCACTCAAGTACTGACGGGCTAGATGGTTGATATAGCGAAATTGAGCGTCACGGTCGGGGTGTTGATCACCTTCTCTCGTTTTGACCACTCGTTGTAGGCGGAATCCGCACTCGGCCAGCAACTTACGAACGGTCGTCTTGCTGGAACGAAACCCTTTCTGCCGCAGTGCGGTGACCAGACCAGCGAGGCTCTTTGTCGTCCAGCGCAGTGGGTTGACCGGATCCCCACGCGATTGCTCATCAGCCAACTGTTCCAACGCGGATGTGATTCCCGGTTGCTCATCTTCAATCGAGGGGCGTCCCGCACCGGGAGCACGGATACGGTCCCCACGGTCACACTCGACATTGAGATCGGCGATCCCGTGACGAACCGTGCGACGATGCGCACCAACCGCCCGAGCGACCACTGAAATACCTCCGCGCCCCAACGACTGGGCCAGCGAACCCAACGTCATTCGCCACTGTTTCTCGTTCAAATGCGGTTTAAGCGGCTCCAACATGACCGAGATAGCGTCTTCATCCATACCTTACTAACGACCATCACAACCACCCAGAAACGAACCACTAATTCACCAACAAACCCTAAGGCTAAGACGTAGTCAACGAAGGGTCCTTCGTTGATTCATGCCCCGGATCAGGCGAATCATGGTGGACCCAAAAAGCCGGCGGAAAAGCCGTGCTCTCTGGTCGGTTCGAACCCATTCATACTAGGTTCATGGAGAAGTTCACGCTACCGGCCGTCAACCCTCGAGATACAGATTCCATACACCGCTACCGGCAATGGCAGATTGAGATGTCGCAGCAGGTAGTCATCGCCGACGTCGCCGATCACGTCGAGACCGTCCTCGGGCTCGACGTTCAGTACGAAGGACAAGACAGGCCTGCCGTGGCAGCGGCAGTCGTTCTTTCCTACCCCTCATTGAACGTTATTGAGAAGCGGACCATTACCTCCGTGCCTCAGTTCCCGTATGTTCCCGGTCTTCTGGCGTTGCGCGAGCTTCCACTGTTGCTCGAACTATTCGATTCACTCGAGTCCAAGCCGGACGTCGTGTTCTGCGACGGGTTCGGACGCGCGCATCCCCGCGGATTCGGTTTGGCAAGCCACCTTGGCCTGGCGAAGACGGTACCCGTCATCGGAGTGGCGAAAAATCCGCCGTACCGAGGCCGAATTCCCGACCCCGGTCCTCAACGAGGTGACACCGTCGATCTCGAACCTTCGCCGGACTGGGACGAGTACAATGCCGAACCGGTCATCGGACGTTCCGTCAGAACGAGGGACGAGGTCAAGCCGATTTACGTGTCGGTCGGACACAGAATCACCCTCGACTCGGCCGTCGACCTTGTTCTCGGATGCACCCGAGGTTTTCGCCAGCCGGATCCAATTCGATTCGCGGATCAATTGGCCAGGGCAGAATCAAAAAAGCTGAGGGAATAGTGGCGTATTTTGAAGCGGACGATCGTCGTGGAGACCTCTTCGCGGGCGTCCGCTCTTCGCATTATTCGATTGGAGTTCCAATCGCGGGTGCCGAAGGTATAGGCGGCAAAGGAGTTCCCTTACGGGCCCATCCGAGATCCTCCCTTTGGAAATCGGTGAGCGAAGACTGGTGAACGTTGGCGACGAGGCCGTTGGCGTCGATATCGGCGGTCCATAGAATGTAGCCATGGTCCTGTGCCTTCACCAGGGTTAGCCGACCCTCGGTATCGAAGTCGCGCTGAAGTCCGTGTTTGGCACCCATTTCGTAAGTGACCTCCTGGATAAGGCGGCCTTCGGAATCGTATTCCTTCCAGATACCGTTCGGAACGCCGCGTAGGTAGAGGGCATCCAAGCGATTGTCTTCGGGGACATCGGGGTCGATGTCAATAGCCAGGCCGGTGAACAACTCACCCCGGTAGAGTAGGCGCTGTTCGCCATCGTATTCGGCTTCGTTTCTATCAATTGTCTGCACTGAATTCACCGATCATTCTTTATCGGCGTCAATGACGCCGTCCAGCAGGTAGCTGCAATTGGCGCAGCAGCGAGCAAACGTGTCCCTCTTGGACCCGTCATTCCAAACATTGTATACGAGGAAATCGTTCGCGTTAGGGTCCGAATCTGCTCCTCGCTGATTGAGCAAGTCGCTATAGGCCCATACTTCTGCATGGGACCCGGGCCGGCTCTTCTGGTCAGGAGCGTACCCCTGCCCGTTGGTATCCTGCATCATCTGGTCATAACGCTCCTTGACCTTGGGGTGCATGTCCGGAGGCGGAGTGTCCTGGTTGACATAAACGCGAGACTCTCCACTGGTGCGGTCTATGACGCCCCCGGTTACAGGACCCCGTTCGTTCTTGGTCAGTACGAACGGTTTCTCTTCACGGGTGGCCCTGGCTGACTCTTCCACCTGGTTCTTCAATTGATCCCGGGCCTCTTCGGGAGACTGCGGACAATTGTTCGGTGGGAGGTCGGTCGGCTGCTGAGTATGGTTCCGCTGCCCTTCCGGAGTCTCCACTTTCTTCGGATGTCCTTTAAGCTGGAGATCATGCCCTGAAGTGACAAGCTCTGAATAACTCGAGGCCTTTTGGATGTTGTTGCGCTTGTTCAGGCGGGTCGTATTGTCGTCGCCCCTATTAGAAGGGCCGTTCCCACCGTCTCCGCCGCCTCCTGAACGCCTAACGGCGAGGATTCCTACGGAGAGAACAAGACAGAGCGTTTTCCAAAGTTTCAATGTCTCATCCCATGATCTTACTCAGGGCCTGGATCGACGAGATCAAAGCCGAAACGAATCCGAAGGCCGTGCCGACCCACTTCACAACAAGAGCGACTACTTTTCCGATCACCCACCCAGTCCCGACGCCCACCGTGACGGAGATCTCGAGCAGCCATTCTGGAACACGGATCATGAGTGTGGCGACGGCATCCGCAATCAGGTCTCGGACCAGCTCTCTGGTAATTTGGACAAGAGTTCCCGCACCTTCAGTGGCTTCCTTCAAAGTCTCCGCCATTGCCCCGAGAAGTCCCGCATATTCGACGTTGAAGGACTGCATTTCCTTATAGCCGTCAGAACCCTCACCATTCCAGGCCGAGGCTCCGGAGTCGACTGAAGTCTGCAATGACTCTCCGATGAGATAAAGCTCGTTGGCAACGTTGGACCAGGTCTGCGCATGCGAACCGACTAGATCGGGATCTCCGGTCAGCCAGTCGAGAATCTCGCTCAACGGCTCAACCTGTTCCATAAGCCACGAGATGCCCATCGAGGCGAGCGTTCCTATGGGATCTATGGCCAATGAACCAGCGTCCAAGGCCGCCCCGACACCGGCTAGCGTTACATCAATCCATGTGCCATCGGAGATCGCATCTCTTACTCCCGTGTAGTCCTCCCAGAGACCGAAGCCGGTGCCGTCGATGCCGTCCTTTTCATCGGCGGAGGCAACCAATGGGTTCTCGCTCATGTCATCCCTCCAACTCAGACATGATCTTCTGCAGGCTCTCGCTCACGATTTGGTCGGTCTCTCGATAACCTGCAGCCACATCACCCAGATTTCGGGAATGCGCCTCCAGATTCTCCTTGAATCCGGAAACCAGATCTTTGAACTGCTCTTGCTTCGATTCGAGAAGCGATGGAAGCCACTCGCAAAACAGGCCGTAAGCCTCATCATCCTGAACTACAGTGTCTGCGGCGCTGAGAACAGGGGCCACTTCTTCTGCCAGGCCCTTGATTTTAGAACTGTGATCATCCAGTTCGTCCGGGTCGACGTTGAATCCATCCGTCATAATCATCTCTTTTCACGAGTTACGAAGAAACGCCTGAGCGGTTTCAGAGTCAGCGCCAAGGGTTTCCTGCACTTGCTCACGCACTTGCTCTGCAAGTCGAGTGCGGGCCGCCTCGTAAGCATCTTTTACCTGACGTGCCGTATGCTCAGCAGACTGTCGCTGGACAGCCGACCCCATGGAAACGTCGAGGAGCTCTCCGGAAGAGTTCACCTTGACGGTCACGTTGCCGTTCAAATCACTGCCCTCTCCCGTTAGCTGCTGCAATGACTCCGCCACCTCTTGGGTCTGATGTAGCCGCGCTAGAGACCGGTCGCGCCATTCTTCAAGGCGACGCCTTGCCGATTCACCGTTGTCAATCACGAGATTCTCCTTCGAGTGGGTGGGTGTGTGGTCGGGAATTTTCAGCTTGTGAGTTTCACTCATTATCATGATGCGGCGCTGCTGCAACGAAATTTCCTTCAATATTATTGTCTTAGGAAGCACGCCAACAGGTTTCCGTCTATCGATCGCGAAACAGACCACAGTGGCGAGGTCGTTGTGCCCGGTTGAGAGCGCTGCACAGGGCAGGATGACGACTGTCAGCAGAAGATGCCGCCGTACACACACCACGCGGACCGTCCCGGCGCGCAACCGGACCGAGAAGCCCCGCCCATCCAAACTCCAGAGCGAGGCCCTTGCAGTACAACGGCTTCCTCGTTTAAGACCGGCCTATGCACAGTCGTAAACGAGGACGTCATTCCGGCGCTCCGGGATCTGCCGGGGAAGCCTCAATCCAAGCGGACTTTGGGTAGGCCGTGTTTCTGGAGGTGCACAATAGGAGCCATGTCGAAAAATCCACCGGAGGAGTCACCGGGCACGTGGCCGGCCAATGCTCTACTACCTTGGTTCGATCGCCATCAACGAGCCGACCTGCCCTGGCGTCATCCGGGAACCGGGGCCTGGGGAGTTCTGGTGTCGGAGGTGATGAGCCAGCAGACCCCGGTGCGTCGTGTCGTACCAAGTTGGGAAGCCTGGATGGAGCGCTGGCCCGAACCCGCCGACCTGGCCGAGGCGTCGGGCCCGGACATTCTCACCATGTGGGGGCGGCTGGGCTATCCACGTCGCGCGCTACGCTTGCGCGACTGTGCCGCCGCGATCGTGGAGCACCACGGCGGGGTGGTGCCGAAGGACCCCGAACAACTACGCAAGCTTCCAGGTATCGGCACCTACACGGCGGCGGCCGTGGCCGTCTTCGCCTACGGGCAGCGCTACCCAGTGGTGGACACGAACGTAAGGCGGGTGGTCGCTCGACTCAAAGGCAAGCCCGACTCCGGCAAGGCCACCTCGCAGGCCGACTTGGACGCCACGGAAGAACTGCTTCCCGAGGACCAGGCGACCGCCGCGAAGCTGTCCATCGCCCTGATGGAACTGGGTGCGCTGGTCTGTCGCGCCAAAGAGGCCGACTGCGCGGCCTGTCCCCTAGTGGATGACTGTGGATTCGCCTTCCAGGAGATTCCAGCCGGACCGAGCCGGAAACGCCAGAAATACGTCGGCACGAATCGGCACGTGCGCGGTAACCTCATTGAACTGCTGCGCCAGCAGGCTCCACGGCAGCGCCAGGAATTGGACATGGCATGGAACAACGAGGTCATGGTGTCGGAAGCTCTGGCCCAATTGATCGACGACGGCTTGGTGGAAACCGATACCGAAGGACTTTTTCACCTCGGATCATGATTGCCCGAAATCTCCCCTGATGCGTTACGAAACAATTTCAAATAGTAATGACACCAGGCCAGAGTAGTGATAATCTCTCTTAATAGATACAACTTCATTGTGTTTGGTTGGGGTTGCCCATATGGGGTAACCGCTTCGGTCCTTACCGGGCGGGCTGTGTCTGGGGCCCGTTCTCATACCGGCGCTGAAGCGAAAAACCAGTCGTCACGGCCAAGCCGGTCTGGCGAGACACGACAACGCGGCTCGCGCCACCACCGCCGCGTTGACCGTGGTGACCGGCCCAACCTGACGATTGCGACCCGGCTTGAACACGGGGGAACACCGGGAAGCAGCCAAACAGAAAGAAGCCGTTGGAACCGAGCGCGATTCCAACGGCTTCGTTTTGGGTGACCGCTGGGGTTAGTTGAGGCACTACACCTTCGCGCTGCGGGGGATTCTCACGACCTTTGGTGGGTGACCGCTCAGCTTGCCCCAGGCACCCCATATTTTCGCTGCGGAGGCTTCTCACGACCTTCAGGTCGTGAGAAGCCTCCTCGCGCAAATCTGAAGCACCTGGAACAACCTGATCTCCTTTCCCGGTCTACCGCCGCTGCACACGCGCTGCGCGCGTTGTTAGCGGCTCGCCAGTTGCGTTAGGACTGATGTGGTGGGTCAGGATATCGGAATCACTAGCCAAACAGGGGGTTTCTGAGGTTTGGAAACTGCCTAATACGTATTCCGCACCTCAGAAGGTCGTTCAGATGGCCCTATCGGAGTTGCCCACCTTCCAGAGCTCCGACAAGGCCTGGGTCCTCTTTCCCGCAGCGCCGGTTGTTAGGAGAGAGAACCCGGAATAAAGACACTGCACGCCTCACGGCTCGTTCGATTTGTGGTGCCGTGTGACGTGAACCGGCGTGATCACCTGGGCCGCAACATCCGACACGGTCGAGGTTGGCTGCCCGTGCGGGGTACCCGCGCTCGTTGGGGATCAAGATGCGGCCCAACCGTCTGCTGGAGCGTGGCGGCTAGCCGGTGTAGCCAGTTCGAGTCGGTGACGGTCCGATGGAACAGCTCATCGTCATAGAGCACGATGGTGGGCTTGATCAGATCAGTGCAATTGGCCAACACATCCGGCGGCAGTTGTTCAAACGAAATCTGGAAGAAGCACGCATTCGGAATGTGCTGGAAGTGAAGACCAATCACATGATCTCGGACGCCGGCGGACGAAAGAGAGAAATCCGAAGTCTGTTCGCCGAGGCGCCTGGTCGGGCGTGGACTCGTCTCCCCCAGGGCGAGGGAGAACGTGGTCCCCGTGAATACGATTGGGCTTGGGGTTTGCTTCCCGGTCAGAGCGACGTCCATGACGGCTATGAGCGCTCCGTCCTCGCCCGCCGGTCACCGAACGATCCTGACGACATCGCCTACTACTTGTGCTTCGCCCCGATCGGGACGACCAAATCCAAATTGATGAGCATTGCCGTGGCACGCTGGGGCATCGAATCGTGCTTTGAAGAGGCCAAAGGCCAATGTGGGCTGGACGACTACCAAGTCCGACAATGGAATTCCTGATACCGGCACGTCACGATGGCCATATACGCATATGCATTCCTTGCCATCACCGCAGGCGGCAACCCTAAGGCACAGGCGGTCGGGGTAGGCTCACAACGCCGATCGTTCGGCGTTTGCTGGGCCTGATCCTCCTCACAGCCCGCTCGCTAGAGGAAGTTCTCGCGCCTGTCAACTGGCGACGACGCTGCCGCGAAAAGATCCGACAAGGCCGCTACCAGCGTAAGATACGTTCCACCCTTAAAATTTACGATAGTCGTGCTAGCAGCAGTGACAACTCCATCGTCGCCCCGAGAGTTCCATGTACCCCAACAAGGTCGGATCACGTTGAGTACCTATCACATTGTCCAGAGTCACTCGCCACGTAGCCAACTATTGCTAGAACTGCTCGAGACTGGACTCCAAGGCGCGTTCTGATATCACGATTGTAATTCTGAACCGTATTCAAAGTAAGTCCAAGCCTGTGTGCAATCTGACGGTCAGAAAGACCTTGTGAAACCAAGAGTAGCACCTGTTTCTGTCTACTAGTCAGATCGAGTGCAGAATTGCGAATCTCATGAATCTTACTAAGAAACTCTTGAGGCAATCGGTTATCGGATTCGGGGGGGTACAATCTATATCCTGTACACTAACATGTCTTGGTGATCGGACGCGATGCTTCACTGGCTACTCTACATCGTTCCAGTAGCTACTGTCTTCGATACTTTCAAGTTTGTCCCGCAATTCCATTGCTTGTTGTTGTGCACCATAAAGTTCAGATTCCATCTCCACCACAGCTTCACGAATTGCACTGTCCAATGCATCTTCTCTTTTTTCGTTGGTCTGGAGCTTCTCAGCACATTCTGAATCTGCTTTTGCCATATCAAGTTCATCTGGCTTCGTCAACGCCGGTCGACCGTCGGAATACATATTCCGAACCTCATAGATCGTGTCTTTGGGGTGTTGAATGGACTTGAATCCTCTATCATCCATACATGATGCCCATTCCTCAATTGCAAGCTGGTTGTCCTCATTTTCAATGAAAGAATCCTCAACAGCTTCCCCGAATATTCGGAATACCCGCTCAACTTCTTTATTTTCGCCATCTTCTCCAAAAAGGTAATTTGACACGAGCCGCTCGCATCCTCCTGTCGAATCACCTTCCTCTATCTGTTCATCGGAGTAAAGACCTCCAGAGGACGTGGAACCTTCCAGATACCGCTCACCCGCGCCTTCGCCCCACCAAGCATCATAATAAGCAATCTGATCGGTCATTGGTAGCTCGTCAAATTTACCCTGCTGTTCCTGAGCGCGCGGAGGCAACGACTCGGACTCTACTTCAGATTCTGGATCAACCGGATGATCCTTTTCATATTGTTGAATCGCTTCTTCCGAGAAGACATAGCCGTATTTCCCAGCATCTTCAACAGAGGGCGACCGGTGCATCTGGAACGGGACCAGGTTTTCAAGCTGGAATTCTACTTCAACCTGTCGGTCTGAATATGGGTGAACAGCAAATCCAGCAGCTTCAAGGCAATCACGTTCCGCAGATAGAATCATAGAATGCAATTCATTGGTTGCCTCGTAGGTTGATTTAAGCTGAGCTAGCGCACTCTCAACAGTAGGTGTGTCGGAATCTCCCCCTCCCATCGAACAACCTGACAACACAAACACCGTGGTAGCTACTACAGAAAGTCTCATTCTATATCCAGTCATGCATCCTCCGAATCTCTCCAGACAATTGATGAAAATGCAGCCTGTAGGTTGTAAGGGAGCATCGGGCTACTCCCTTACAACCAGTTACGCTAGTTGGCGCCGTCCCAACCGTCCAGGCTTTCACAACGGGTCTCTGTCACCCAATAGTGACGAGAGGCTCTGTTGTCGAACTCCGTACTGGCATTCTCGTAGTCGCCGCGCACGGCACAGACGTGCATACCGCCGCTATTGTAGGTAACGAACTGCTGCATGACAACCCCGTCATAGGTAGCAGAGTACCCATTGTTGTACCAGCTACTAACCGAATTATCGAGCCACGACACCGCATCCGCATAAGCGTATACGTCACCTTCGTAGCTAGCTTTGTAGCCTTCATGATCGGCATACCGGTGTAGACAAATGTAGCCGCTCGAACAGGCGTCGGGGTAGGCGGCTTCCGCCATCGTAGGCGGAAGCACAGCCACGCCAGCAGCTCCAAGAGCCACAGCGATAGAACCCTTAATCTTTTGCTTCACGTTCATCCGTGGTACCTTTCTTCTAGGGATAACATCAGGTGGAGCTAGGAGCGCATTCCCAGCTCCACTTCATCGCGTAAGCGACGAAGACTAGTATTAAAAGGAAACTGCTATGTGGTACGCAACTTAGGTACCCCTACCTGCAATGGAAATTGCTACGTGGTGCCACTTGTGCGTTTCCCCTTAATAATATGAACTTTCGAGTCTCGACAGAATTTGAGAACCCTAATTTGACTTGTTGTATCGTTCAAGCACTTTCTGAGCCTGCCCATTCCCCTTTTCCTTAAGCTCATTCAAGAGGTCATACAGATTCTCGTTTTCTTGACGAAAACGATCCAACTCAGTACTGTGAAGGTCCACAATCTTCGATTCAAAGCTGGTTACGGAATTGCACTCAGCGTGGGAAATCGCCATCGCACGGGATTCGTTATCAGACATATCTTCTGACTTAGAGTAGGCACCCTGAGGCGTTGCTACTTGCGGATAACCGCGTTGCTCCATGCAGACCGACCATTCCTCCAGCAAATCATGGTATTCCGAGCGTTCCCCTACTCTCATATGCATGGCGTTATTTACATCTATGGACCGGAGAGAACCTTCTGCCATCAACCATTTCTCAGGATCCCCATAAAGTTTCTCCATAGCTTTAACTTCACAGCCACCTGTCCTATGGCCACCCGTCGATCCATCCGGATTCACGATTTCTACATCAAGCTCTCCATTGCCCGAAATCACGGATTGCCGGTCTCTCTTTTGACTGCCGGAAAGCTCCTCCATATAGTCATCGATCTTAGATTGGGGCCGTTCAGCAGGCCCACCCTGATTTGCGGTCACATTATCATATCCAACGGATTCGACAGTCTCTTGGTTCGGAATCAGATAAAGCGACCTAAGGTAGGAGCGGCTACCGTACGAAAATTCGGACTGGTCTTCCCATAGAACCTCGTAGCTATAGCCACCATCGACCACACATTCCCCTGTAAGGATATCCTCGGCCCAACTACGAAGCCGATCTTCATCGGGGTCAGTAGGCGGAAATCCCGTAAGAATGAGTTCCGGGTCGGGAAGCTCCTCTTTGCCTTCCGCACATCCTGACAAGGCCACAATAGAAAGAACCACGGTTAGCGTTGACAATGTAGATACAAAGTAAGCTCTAACCTTGGGGTGACGGGCTTTTAGTCTCATCATGCTCGCTAATTGGTGGGGGGCAACACTTTGCAGGTTCTTTGACTATAGCCGCCCGAATCACCCTTTTACAACCCATTGGTTTCAATGTGGTTCTGGCCAGGACGATACAGAAGCCCTATCGACCGATAGCCTTGGGGGATAGGGGACAATTGAGAACACGGAGCCTCCTGTATTGACGTTACAGATGCAAAAACTCCATTTTCCCCAGGAGTTTACCTTGCATCCCACGGAGTTACGGACACTCTGAGTATGCATCACCTTGCCCGGAATCACTCACTAGACCAAGACCCCCTAATAGTGCCCTATAAACATGAAGATATCCTGCACCCTATGTTTGATCCGTCTTGCTCAGATCATCAATTTTCTCACCGGTAGACCGATCTTACTCCGAAGGGATATCCCTGACCACTATGAATATCAATAAGAATCGGATAGCACTTGCTATGCTTATGGTGGCGCTTGTCGGCACGACGACTGCAGCTTGGTACTTTGCTAGCAAGGCCCGCACAGTCGATCAGATTGCGGCTGAAGCTTCGCCTCCTGACGACAGTATAGTTGGCGTAGAAATTGAACAGGGCCAACTCGTAGACGTTGAATCCCTAGCTGGAACTCTCGAACGGACAGGCAATGTCAAAATCGAAGGACCCAGTTCTGTATCCGAAACTTCTAAAGCAATTGTCTCAGGTGTCCCAGTCAAAAAAGGCGATGCTGTTAAAAACGGCTCATTGCTATTGGAAATATCAGGAAGACCGGTCTTTACTCTACAGGGGGAAGTCTCGACATACAGAGACTACGTCGAGGGGGAGACTAGAGGCGATGATGTCCGACAATTGCAATCAGCACTATCTCGGCTTTATGGCACACCAATTACTGGCACCTTCGATGCAGAAACAGCATCTGCTGTTAGAAAACTCTATGGTGCATGGGGATACAACACTATTACTGCCGACAGTGCAGACTCTAGATCAGAGCAAGATGTAAATGATAGTGACACACAAGATGGTTCGCAAGCTCGGAATTCTAATTCAGAATCTCGGATTGTTGTTCCTGCCGGGGAAATTCAATTTATCCCTTCCTTTCCAATGAAGGTTAGTCAAGTTCACGCATCCACCAATGATCCTTCCGGTGAGTCCCCGGCCCTGACTCTTTCATCTGGCGATTGGCACGTTGCCTTCAAGCTTCCGAAATCCCTGGCAGAGGATATTAAACAAACCGGAAATAGTTGGACGTATGAATTCGTTAGCAACAATATTAAAGATGTTAGTCCCGGCGATTATACAATGAAAATGAGGGAGGTCGACTCGCAGTCTCATGACGCATCCAAGAATGACAAGCAAGCTACCACGCCGTTCCTCATATTTGATCTTAAAATGGACGATGTGCCAGAAGGCTCGATGGCCGGAGATAAAGTAATTCTCGATATTATAAAGGAACGCAGTGCTAATAACGCACTGATTGTTCCGGTTTCCGCGCTCTGGAGCAATGGTGAAAAGACATTTGTGACCGTCATCGACAACAATAAGGTAGAGTCTCGACAGGTTCAGGTCACTCCGACGATTAGCAATGATGGACGCACGGTCATCAAACCGATTAATGGATCTCTCCTTCCGACTGAAACCGTAGCGGTTGGAAAATTGGATCGCAAAGAATGATTCGTTCACATAGAAAGTTTGAAAAGAGAAGTCGATTCATTGGGACCTGCACAGGAATTGCACTTGAGGCGAGCCAGTCCATTCGTGGTAGAGCCATCCGAACTTGGTTGACAGCCCTCGGGATCGCCCTTGGAATAGCAGCTACTGTCGCCACCGTTGGACTATCATCAACAGCTGCCAACGCCATCAGCGACCGGTTCAATGAGGTTGAAGCCCGGTCGATTACCGTTTCCTATTCTGAAACGCTTCGTGACCAGGGGCATGCTCCTACTATCGAGTCGACGCAACGTGTTAGAGACATTAATGGCGTCGAACAAGCCGGCATATACTGTGAGTCCACTAGCGAGGTTCCAGTGTCCCGGACGAATGAAGCAAATAGTAGGTTTAATCATAAGATCTACAGTTCGGAACCAGAAACACTGATTGCTTTCGGAGTCGAAATACTTGAGGGCGGATATTTTGATCGTGGCCACCTGAATAGAAATGATAACATTGCGTTGATAGATTCCATGATTGCAGATGAATTGGGCTACTCTTCCCTCGAAGGTGCCCCAGTAATTTATGTCGATGGAATTGAATATGCAATTGGCGGAGTTTTCGAATCTACTGGCCAATCGTCAAAGTTTGATGGAACTGTCGTTGTCCCGCCAACGCACTGTTTGAGAGCCTCCGAAGAGTTCAATCCTGCTTCCATCTATGTACGAACCGATCTCGGCGCTGCGGATAAGGTTCTCGAATCCGTGGCTGTGGCTGCATTCCCAGAGGCACCGGGGAAATTGGACATCGCAAGCCCGATCGGTCTAGATAAGCTTCGAAGTGGTGTTACCGGAGAGATGAAGTGGCTCGTCATTGCAATGGCAATCGTCTCATTGGTAATTGGGGCCGTATCAGTATCCAATACTTCGCTCGTAGCTGTAATGGAACGTCGAGGCGAAATTGGCCTTCGTAGAGCCGTTGGAGCAAGTCGTATTGCTGTGGCCGCTCAATTTCTATTCGAGGCTGCGATTACTGGAATCCTAGGTGGAATTACTGGGACAATACTTGGAATAAATGCGGTAGCAGGCGTGGCCCTGCTACGTGATTGGCAGCTAGTCTTTAATCCGGCCCTCTTGGCTGCTGGTCCTGGATTGGGCGCGGCAGTAGGGATTGTTGCGGGCATGTACCCCGCCTGGCGTGCTTCAAAAATTGCTCCCGCAGTAGCTCTCCGCACATAGATGTATTCGTACGTAAGTGCCGGGGCGCGGCAAAGTCCAAGAAGTCCGGGTAGATCGGCCTGAGGCGCAAGGTGGAAGCAGGGGGAAACTCAGGGAGCTGTCGGAAAATTACTGTTCGATCCTGATATATGTCCTTGCCAGACAGCGTATGTGCTCGTCGAGCGGTAATATTTCGACAGCTCCATGGGGGGGGGGGGAAGCTCCGGTGGCATCTGAAGTGCTGGACGAACGCAGTGTTGATGTTGAACAAAGCGTAAGGCTGTGATGCACGCAGCGTGCAGAATTTAATGGGGTGTTGACGAGGGTGGGAAGAGGGATATTGGTTTCGTGGAATTTCTCGAAACCCCTACCTGTTGCTGTGCAAAGAAGTAATTCAGGTTCGCACCCTCAAGGAGAAAATACTCTGTGATGACTGATACACTTGCTGAGTTTAATCCTCTTCCGCACACTTTCGACTGGGAAGGTCGTCATGTCCGTTGGGCTAGCTTTGGCGCTGGTCCAACTGTAGTTTTCTGTCATGGGACACCCTGGTCGTCAGCGTTGTGGCGGTCAATCGCAAACGCTACTGCGGTGGGGTACACCGTCTATCTGTGGGATATGCCTGGCTACGGCCAATCCTCCAAAGATGAAGACCATCCTGTTTCTCTTGACGTTCAGGCGCGACTTTTTGCGGACCTACTCGAGTACTGGGATCTGGATGCTCCGCATGTGGTCGCGCACGACTACGGTGGCGCCGTTTCCTTGCGGGCTCATCTTTTGCATGGTTGTGAATACACTTCCTTGTCGCTTATTGATGTTGTGGCCCTTAAACCGTGGGGTTCGGATTTCTTCCGTCTTGTCAGAGACAATGCCGACGTGTTCAAGCAGGTACCGCCCGCCGTTCATGAAGGTGCTGTCAAGGCGTACATTTCTACGGCGTCTCACCGAGGACTAACGCTCGAGATGGAGAACTTGCTGTCACTACCGTGGCTCGGAGCTGAAGGGCAACGGGCTTTCTATCAGCAGATCGCTGAAGCGGACGAACGTTTCACCGACGAAATTGAGCCGCTATATAAGACCATACGGACACCGACGACGATTATGTGGGGCGAGGACGATACTTGGATACCCGTGGACAGGGCTCACCGGTTGGCCGAGATGGTTCCGAATGCCCGACTCCATCTGGTGAAACGCGCAGGTCACTTGGCTCAAACTGATCAACCAGAAGCTCTCACCGCAGCCATATTGGAAGCGCTCGGCCGAGCCGAAACATGACATCGGAACACACGCATTCGTGCCACGTAGTGTCAGATTTGGTTATAGTTCTACGTCTACTTGCGACTATCCGATTGAAGTTCCCGAATCAAGCGGCCTTGACTAGTCCAAGAACCCTGCAATATTACTTCTAAATGGCGCTATAACTCTATAAACATGAGTGGTATAGCGCCAATCCTTACCATCTCTGCGGAACTCCCGGGCTAATGTAGCGGGTGAAGATATCGGAAGCACTGGGCCAATACGGTTCTTCTGCGATTTTGGAGGTGTCTGGTTTTCAGTCTGCATCTTCTGAAGATTTCGAGGTGGCCCTATCGGAGTTGCCCACCTTTCAGAGCTCCGATAGGGCCAGGGTTCGCTTTCCTGCAGCGCCGGTTGTCAGGAGAGAGAACCCGGAATAAAGACGTTGGCCGTTTCATGGTCACGGCTTGTCGCGCTTCTTGTGCCGTGTGAGGCGGGTGGGTGTGTTCATTTGGGTCGCAGTCTCCAGCGTGGTGCCGGTGGGCTGTTGCGCCTCGATGTTGTTCGGTCAGGGTCGAGGTGTGGCGCGACCGTTGTCCGAATAGTGGCCGCGAACCGGTGTAGCCAGTTCGGGTCGGTGACGGTGCGTTGGAACAGTTCGTCGTCGTAGAGCACGATGGTGGGTTTGATCAGATCGGCGCAGTTGGCCAACACATCCGGAGGCTGACGCTCAAACGAAACATCGACGTAGCCGGGGCCTCCACCCCAATCGTCACTGTTACCGGCAGGCACCCTAGAAACAGTGCGGGATGTTGTCGGCACGTTGGGTCTCCGCGCAGTATCGACCGGGCTGTGGTTCTTTGCTTCAGTGGTGTGGAACAGGAACACGTTTGAGGAACTAACGTCCAGGCGGCCGTGGAAGCGATACTCCTCATGTGTGATGGTGCCGAGGTTGAATGTGCCGATGGGCATGTAACGCACTGGCATACGCGTCTGTCACCTCCCCAGTATCAGAGACCACCGAGGCCGGCCGGGTGCGGTCGTGGAAGACCTTCTCCACCCGAGCGATGACGCGTTCGTTGAGCCAGAAGAAGTTGAAGCTTCCATTCGGTACCAGGCTTTGGCGGGCGGGTGTGGTGGTCCAGAGGACGTGGTCGGCGTATTTGGCGTCCCACAGGATCGAACCCAACACGATTCGTTGTCCGCCGGTGGGGTGGACGGCGATGATGGTGGCCGACATGAGCGTCACGCGCCGGATCTCCACCCGGTAGCCGAGGAAGTCCACGCTGGTCATCAACTCGCCGTTCATGGACCGGTGCGGGTCGGTGTTGGGGCTCAACCATCGGCGACGCGAACCGATAAACACCGCTGGACTTTCCGGCAACCCCCGATTGTTGACTGGCCGCACCACCGTCCGATAGATGACGGATCGACCAGGAAAGTAACGGTGCGATGTAACAGACCGGCCTGGTGTTGTGTTGCGACCGGATTGGTGGGAATAGGAGTCTGACCGGCGCAACGCCCGATGACGACCCGGGTTGTATTTCTGACGCCCTGCACCTTGGTTGCGATATACCGAACTCCAAACCCCGAGGCTTGAATCCTGATCTCGGTGGACAGAACCCCCCAGATCATCTGCCTGGTACCGCTGTTGCCCTGATCCGGCCTCTGGCTGCGAGCCACTCGAATCAGCAGCTCTCGTCTCCTTCCAACGTGATGACGGCTGAGCGGTGAAAGTGGAGTTCCCCGACCAAGTGAAACGACCAACCGACGCTTGATCGTAGGTGTCGTTGCGGCGGAAGCGTTCCAATAGTCGATGGGGCCAGGCATTATGATCATCACTCGAATTGTGGTTGGGCGGGTTACCTCCAGAGACGGTCTCGGCAGCAGTGGTAGGTTGCGCCTCCCATGCCCGGGCACGGAAGAGAACGAGCGGAACAGCCAGCAGGTAAGCGATAAGCAAGACCTCGTAGACGGCGAAGAGTGTTGAGGTATTGGTGTTCATCGGTCGGCCTCCTCACCAGTGCGAAGGAAGGTTTGGAGGATATGTGCCGCGATGGCTTCGCGTAGCAACCAGGTTTGGATCTCGTCGGGAATCGTCCAACCGTTGTGTGGACGGATGAAATGGCCTTTGAGGTGGACGATGGCGGCCAAATCACCATCGATGACGATCCAGGCGGTGTCGCGTCCGAACCGTTGCGTGATATCGACACGGGAGCCGTCCCATGTCACGGTGCCCAAGAGTTCAGGCATGATGGTGGGTCTCCATTCTCCCCGGGGATCGGGGGATAGATGAAAAACAATGAAAAGCACAGAACAAGCCGTCGAGACCAGCCACCACAAACCCAATGAACCCCAGCTAATGACCACCCACGATTGGTGCCACTTGTTCCCGTCCAGGCGCTGCCCACTGGCTCAACAGCCCGCATTAAGGCATGACGGGGTAGACGAGTGTCCTCCAACGGCGACCGTGGCCGCCCGTTTCAAGACACACGCGAATTAGGAATTAGCTGGTATCAGTGGTGAATGTGGCGAATAGGCCGGTCAGGAGCTACGTCAGTAGTAACTGACGCGCCCGGAGACACCGGCTCGTGACTGGAAAAGACGCGCACGATGCATTACGATGTGTGAGAACACGAAACCTCCTTTCGGGGAGTTGTGTTTAGGGGCGACTCGCCAGTAGGAAGTTGTCAGCTATCTCTGGCGAGTCGCTGGGTTCGGCAAATTGGATATTTACCAAAGACCCCCTGGACGATCATCGGGATCACCCAGCGTGCGTTAGTGTCGCGCATTGCTGACACAAAGTCAACAACCACAAACGCGTGTCAGACAAAGAAAAACCCGAGCCAGATGTCAAATACCCGACTCGGGATCTACGTGGTCCTTCGCAGCGTGAGATGTTCGGTCGCTTTCAGGTGGACGACTGGAGGTCAATCCGTCGGCAGGATTGGTACCCGTGGAAAGTCCATAATTTCGGTGCGTCACTTGTCAAGACGACTGCCAAACGTTGATTTGCCGAAGCTATACTCCTCAGACGGAATACGTCTAGAGTCCACTCGCCCACGACTCAGCGCTTTCCTTCGCGGCATCCGACGCGGCCAACACGTCGTCCATTTTCGCAAGCGCCTCTTGAAGACCGTCAAGTGCGTCAGAGACGAGGCTATTACTCGAACCGTCGGTGGCGTGCTGAACCAAATCCAGCACTTGCTCCAACTGACCGCGCCCAGCTTGGACCTGAGCGTCGGCTTCTGAACGAACCGAGTCGACAAGCCCATGAACGGCTGACTTGGCCTCGCCGATACTTGCAAAATTCCCAGCAGATGCGACAGAGCCCGAACCGAACCTGGAAGTAATGTAGTACTTCGCCGACTCACCAACCGCAGAGCCTGCCATCGCACCCATTCCAGCACCAGCCGGTCCCATCGTCTTCACTGCGCTAACAGCACCGAGAACAGCACCAACGGCACCGCCAGCACCCTTAAACAACTCACCGACATAAAGAGTCCGAGCCTTCTTAGCTTCCTTCTTATCAGTCCGATGTTGGTATTCCCGGGATTTCTTCCTTTTCCCCTGTCGCCAGTTACTCATCGTGCAGGCTCCAAATGACCAAGAAACAGCGAATTCAGAATCAAAATGCTAGGGAGAGTGGCCATCGCCACCGTGGACGAACTTTCGCCTTCCGAATTTTCTGCAAGTTGCTCACAGATGTACCACATGGAGTTGTAGTAAAACGATACCGCCCAAATAGGTCGCTCCCAGCCGTCGACGTCTGCCCAGTCTCCGGAGGCATCCCCAATACGGAACAAGTCCGGGTCTTCTGGTGAGGAGCCGTGGGCGATTGCCGAGGGAACCATGAGATGTTGCTTGAAAAACTTCTCAAGCTCCCCGTCCTTCGGCTCTATCTCTACGATCGCGCCAACCGCGAGCAACTTCCTGATCGCTTCCTCTATCTGGAGCCGGTCGACGCTATCGGTGATGTCGAGGGTCGTGCTAATCAGGCGTTCACGGTCAAACTTGAGATCTCGGTGAGCGTCAGTATCAGAGTGGGCCACATTCCAAGTGCCCCACTCAAGTTCCGTCAGATCTTCGATTTCGCCGCCTATCAGCAGCTCGAAATGATCGATATCCTTCTTTTCATCCTGAATAGGGCCGAGTGATTTTCCTATGGGAATAATGATCCTCGCCATCGAGCGACCTCCTTCCGAGCGATTATATTCGCTCTATATTGTGTCCCTGTATTGTTCTATTACCGTAATGGTTTGACTTATTACCGCACTAGCAGATTCGGTTTCCTGTTGACAACGGGTAAAGTTGCCAGATGCTTCGGGAGCTTCAGCGCCGCTGGAACCTTCTGACAGCGCCGAAAGGGCACCTTGAAACTGTTCGTAGGCGGAGCCTGCCGCACTCATTGCACCTTGGAACTGTTGCAGCTGTTCGATGGCATTTTCCAGATCGAGCTTTACTGTAAAAGTCACCGGGGAGAACTCACTTCCTTTAAATAGAGCTATTGAACTCTTCGCCTCTCGTATTGCCCTCCTGAAGAGTTCGGGCGGCCTCCTCGAGTTGTTCGAACGCCGTCTGATACATAGAGATCTGTTCGCCGGGCAGTGGGTTGCTCGTCTCCTGGGTCGCAGCGCTCACCGCGTTCATGGCTTCCTCGATCTTTGAGCGCACGCCTTCCAACATGCCGCTCGCCTCGTTCGAGTACTCCATTCCCTGCTGGACTTGATTCTTGACATCGCCAATTGACATAGTGAAACCTTGCTTCCTGTCATAACGCGTGGGTTACTTACAATTAGTAGCGTAGCGAGCGCACACAACCGCAAAGTGACTGGGGCTATTGATATTCAATACCGGAGGTGGAATTTAAATAGAAGTCCTGCCAGACACTCTCGCCCCTATAAGAGCCCAGACTCCGAGACGATTAGAACGATATTGTGGAGCGATTGCGCCGTGTAAGACCACGCTAGGGTGATACTTTGATTGGTGCCCAAGGGTTCACGAAGATAAGTCCAGCGTGGCTCTTTTAGATTACCGCCAGCGGTTTTACCGATAGAAGCGTTGCATTCTAATACATCTCATACCGTGGTGAATGCGTGGCGCTACTGGGACAGTAGAAGACTTGAAATTGATACCAACGGCCAATAACCACCTGAGGTGGATTCCCAACGTGTTCAGGTGCACCGTCTTCATCACGGCGCCTCCACGTGCAATCGTTTCCGTTGCTTTCCGCAGAATCAACTGTAATCAACGGCTGCATTGGCGAGTCGCAGGTATGACAATCTATCGGATACGGATCGATGGCTCCCCACTCTCCACCGTGGCCGAAGAGTTTCCAACCGGGAGCACTTGCGAATGCGTCAATGTAAGAGAACTCGTCCATCGCTGCTTTGTCGATGTAAGTGTCAATCTGCGTCGATAGGTCCGGTTGGTTGGCTTCAAGTTCACGGTCATCAGGGTATTCGGTGACTTCCTCAGGTTCGAGGACACATGGTTCGGGCACATAGTTATCTAGGCCAACAAGGCTGGGAAGCGGTGGCGATTCGATACTGGAGTTGATTACGGTGGAGTCACGCCAGATCAATAGCGGTGCCGGATTATAAGGCGGGTGGATATCGGTGTGATCGTATGGGCACCATAGTAGCTGCAGAAGGTCATACTGATCGGGAAACGGAAGATCAAGAACATCACTGCGATACACCTGTAGCACCGGCAGCAACGGAGTTGCACCGTGGTGCTGGTAGTTCGCCATGGAATATCGTTCTTTGACAACCTCAAGACGCGGGATTGCCCAATCCGACGGAATATCCTCTCCGGCCGCGACCTTCGCATCGCGTTCAGCTAGGACCGCTCGTCGTGCATATACAAGATCCAATGGTTCCTCGAAGTTAAATTCTTGATGAGAAGGAAACTGAAAGGTGGGGTGCGATTCGCCCCCACATAGTGGCCACGGTTCGTCGCTCGGCCACAGGAGCGGTCCGCCAATAGACGACTCCTGTTGTTGAGGCGAGCCGTTGCGGGGATGAAGTCGTATTGCTGATCGTGCCAGTCTTTTGAGCTCTGGGAACGGCACAGTAAAATCATGTGGACGGCTCGGGGTGGAGTAGACCATCGGATTATCCTTTCAGCAGGGTGACAACTCATTCCATTGTCTGTGCTCCCTGTGACATCAAAAGAGTCGGCATAAGCGACTTTGAGACCCGAGCCCATATTGGATTTTCCACAAGATCGCCTCATCCTGCCGCTCAGGTAGTTTCAGGCGTACTACACTAGAATTCGCAGAAATCTTCATATTGCAGAACTCTAAACTGATCATCTTAACGTGCTTCCCCGGTGAAAGTGAGACTCGTGCCCGACCTTGAAAAACAAATCCGCGCCGTCACCTCCCGCTACAACTGGCAAGACTATCCATGCCCACACGGATGGCGTCAACCCGATCTAGGTAACCAATTGGCCGAAGCAGCACTCGGTCGCAAGGACCTCGGTCAAGTTATCAGCGTCCAAGGCTCGATATCGGAAATAACGGTACCGGCGTGCGCCGTCGTCATGTCGCTACTGCGAAACAATCTCTTCACCACGAACTACTATCTCTACGGTCTCGTGGATGAACTTTTGGGTTGTTGTTGGACTATACCGAACCGGGCGGAGCTAAGCGCGGACGACTACATGCGCGTATACCGCCTCGATGAGCCAATCTTCCATATCATCTGCATGGAGATCCCGACGATTCTCCACCATTTGAAAACCATGCATATGAACCAAAGGCTCAATGACAATTTGATTTATACCGTAGAGAACCTCTGCGAGCGCTATCCGACGCTACTACCGGAGTTGCGAACTGCTCGCGACAGTTGCCCTGCGGATTGGCATCCATTGTTTGACGAACGTATCAACGAGCTATACCGGTTGTACCGCGAATATCCAACTGAACGGGAGGACGATCCTGCCCGATTTCTGGAATGGATTTTCCCTGATGACCCGATCAGCACCGATGACTGGCCGACTCGCGCACGCAAAGCCGGAATCGATATCTAATGCCACAGTCCTGCTGCTGGCGTCGGGTGCTTACGTTCGGCGGTGACAGCCGTCCATTGGACGCGTTGAAAAGCGATGCCGCGCATCCTGTCTGGAGGGATACGCGGCATCGCTCACTGCACCGGTAGGTTTTGGTTTTGTTCAGCATCGTCTTTTCGCTGCCCCACAAGGGCAACGTAGACGGATTACTCGTCGGCGGTGTAGACGAACTTTTCTTCGTCCATCTCCATCGCTACATACGTCCGGTCCCAGCGACGGCGCACTCCCGTGCCGCCCTGCTGCCACGGCAACGGACCGTCCAACGGCCGATGGTTGACCCCCTGCGCCTCCAGGCGCTCGATGTAGCCTTCGGCGATTCGCTCCGACACCGGGTCGGCTTGGCGGACCTCCATTTCCGACCAGGCTGCATCGGAGAACGCGGCCAAGCGCGGGAACAGAGCGTACTCCACATCCCGTGGCGTAGGCAGATACTCGGCCCACAGCTGGCACTGCGCACCGTAAATCTGGCTGCCGTCCAGTCCTTCCGGTACCGGGTCCCATTTCTCGATCTTGCCGACACTGGTCTGCCCGTGAATCCGCAAGGGCTCGTTCGTGTCTTCCGATTCGTAGTGGTCGAGGTAGGCGTACGGTTCCGGCGCGACGATCGCGTCATAACCCTTGTCGGCGGCGCGAACGGCATAACCTTCGTTGCGCCACACCGTCACTATCGTGTCATTGGGAGCACCGGCTCCCAACACTTCGTCCCAACCGGCGATCCGGCGGCCGTGCTTGGCCAGCTGTTCCCCGAACGCTTGGGCGAACCAGCCTTGCACCTGACGCAGGTCGTCGTAGCCGTGCCGGGACATGATCTCGGCGGCATTGGACGACTTCTCCCACTGTTCCAGCGGCACCTCGTCTCCACCGATGTGAATGACCGGCGAGTCGAATACGTCGGTGACGACGGCGAAGACGTCTTCGCTGAATTTCAGAGTCTCCTCGGTCGGCTCCAGTACCTCGAAGAAGACCCCGAAGGTAGTGGCGACCGGCTGCTTTTCGGCCAGGCCGAGTTCCGGGTACGCGGCCAGTGCCGCGCGAGTGTGGCCGGGCATGTTGATTTCGGGAACCACGGTAATGTGGCGTTGCCGCGCGTACGCCACGATCTCGCGCAGGTCGTCGAGCGTGTAGTAACCGCCGTGCGGGGTCCCGTCGCCGGGCCCCTCCAACAGCGCGTGTCCCGTAACGGTCTCGCTGCGCCAGGCCGATACCTCGCGCAGTTTGGGGCGGCTGGGGATGTCGATGCGCCAGCCCTGATCGTCGGTCAAATGCAACTGCACCACGTTCATCCGGTGCAGCCAAGCCTGATCGATCAGATCGAGGATGAAGGCCTTCGGCTGGAAATGACGTACGGTATCGATCATCATTCCACGCCACCGCAGACGCGGTTGGTCTTCAATGCTCACGAACGGAATGGTCGCCGCGGTCGTACCGCCGCCTCGGCGGAAGGCGTCACTGGGCAGCAATTGCTTGAACGTCGCGACGGCACGCGACAGTGCGGCGGGAGTCGCCCCCTGCAACACCACGCCGTCGGAGTCGACGGTCAGTTCATAGCGTTCCTGAGCGACCTCGGCGATCTCCGAGGCGTCCAGGTCAGCGTCCGATGAGAGGACGACCGACCGACCGTTGCCGGATTTCTGCTCCACCACGGGCAGGTAATGCCCGGTTCCGGAAAAAAGCCTCTGCGACAGCAGTACCGCTAGGTCACGGTCTCGCTGCTGAGAGGCGACGATTTCAGTGAGATCGGAAACGGCCAATTGCCCGTCAGCCTCGCGCATCTTCTGAGGCTGTGGGATGAGGCAAATGCGGCGGCGCATCGGGGGCTCCTAGCGGATAGACAGAATTTTTTTAGTGTACTTTCTTTAGCATAACTCTGTCCACCCACTCAGCTGTAGACGGTCGGACGCCCGGGCGTCCAGTCCCTATCCGCGATCGGTCTCGTCGTAAAACTCCCCCATGATCTCCTCAAGCAGATCTTCCATTCCGACCAGACCTACGACCTGGTAATCCGCCCCGGTCACCAGGGCCAGCTGCGCGTGTTGGCGCTTCATCAACGCCACCGCCGCCGACACGGTCATATCGGTCGGCGTCAACAAGGGAGCCACCGCCAAGTCACGCGCGGTGGTGCCGTGCGAGGCCAAAACCGCCTGACGTACGTGCACCAGACCGACCGGGCGATTGTCGAGCCCGACGACCACCAGGCGCGAGCGCCCCGTCTCGCGGGAACGCCGTTCCACCTCCGGCGCGGTTGCCTGGACCGACACGGTGACCACGTTGTTCCATGGCACGGCCACTTCTCCGACGGTGCGTTCCTGCACTTCGATGGCATGGGTGAGGATGTCGCGTTCGGGTTCTTCCAGGAGTCCCGCTTCTGCCGAGGTACTGAGGAGATAGCGCAGTTCCTGCGGTGAGTGGGCTTGTGCTTTCTCGTCGGCGGGTTCGACCTTCATGAGGCGCAGCAATCCGTTGGCCATGGCGTTGAGGGCGACGATGATGGGTTTGGCCAGGATGATGAAGCCTCGGAAGGGCCAGATGAGAATGGTCGCCGAGCTTTCCGGGTGGCTGATGGCCCAGGATTTGGGCATCATTTCGCCCAGCACCATATGAAGGAAGACCACGATGATCAAGGCGATGGTGAAGGCGACGGGGTGCGCGGCGGCTCTGAGGCCGACCTCGTGCAAGGGAGGTTCGATGAGTTTGGCGATGGCGGGTTCGGCGAGCGCACCCAGTCCGACGGTGCAGGCGGTGATGCCGAGTTGCGCCCCGGCCAGCATGATGGACAGGTTTCTGGTGGCGTCGAGGGCGTTACGTGACGTCCGGGTTCCGATTTGTTCCAGGCGGTGGCTGCGGGAGGCGACGAGCGCGAACTCCGCCGCTACGAAGAAGGCGTTGAAGATGAGCAGGGCCACCGACACCACCAGTGCCGTTGTCGTGGTCATGAGCTCTCCTCTCGCTCGTCGGCCTCGAGCGGTCGCAGTTCGACGGCCTGAGGTACGTGGCGTCCGATGGAGATGACGATCAACTCGGCCCGCATCGGCTGCGCGTCCTCACTTTCGACGGGAACGGTGACGGCGTCGTCTTTATACGGTATGCGTCCGAGGTGAGCCATGACGAGGCCGCCGATGGTTTCGTAGTGGGGACTGTCGGGGAGTTTGATTCCGGTGGCGTCGGCGATTTCGTCGATACGCCAGCGTCCGGGAATGATCCAGGCTCCACCGCGCAGTGCGACCGGGCCGGCTTCGTAGCGGTCTTGTTCATCGCGGATGTCGCCGACGAGTTCTTCGGCAAGGTCTTCCCAGGTGATGATGCCGTCGAAGCCGCCGTATTCGTCGACGACGCACACCATTTGGCGGTGTTGGTGGCGCATGTTGTCGAGCACTTGCGGCAGCGGTAGCGAGCCGGGCACGAGCAGGGCGGGGTCGGCGACGGCCACGGCGGGCGTCGAGGCGCGTTGTTCGCGGTCGACTCCGACGATGTCGGCCAGTCCGATCACGCCGCGTACGTCGTCGACGTCGTTTCCCACGATGGGGAAACGGGAGTGTCCGGTGTGCAGGGCGGTGACGGCGTCGGCGACGGTGGCGTCGGCGGGGAGGGTTTCCACTTCGACGCGTGGTGTGGAGGCCTGTTCGGCGGTGATGTCGCTGAAGTCCAGTCCCCGGTCGAGTAGTTGGGACAGTTCGGCTCCCAGGGTTCCCTCGTCGCGCGAGTGGTCGATGATGTGGTGGAGGTCTTCGGTGGTGGCGGTGTGTTCGAGTTCTTCGACCGGATGAATCCCGATCATACGCAGCATTTTCGTGGAAGCGGCGTCGAAGAAGCGAATCAGGGGGCCGAACACGGCGAGGTAGACCTGGGTGGGGCGCGACAGCCAGAGCGCCAGGCTTTCGGTGCGGGCGATGGCGAGGTTCTTGGGTCCGAGTTCCCCGATGATCATTTGGATGGCGTTGGCCAGCAGGAAGGAGAGGACCACCCCGACGGTCGTGCCGACGGCGGCGGGGACTCCGGCGAGACCGAAGACGTTGGCCAGTCCGCGTCCCAGGTACGGTTCGGCGAAGAAGCCGACGAACAGCGCGGTGACGGTGATGCCCAGTTGGGCGCCGGACAGGGCGAAGGAGAGTTTGGAAACGATGTGGAGGGCCCGTTTGGCCTGTGGAGCACGGGACGGATCGTTGTCGTGAATGTCGTGCAGTCTGGTTCGATCGACCGCGGTGTAAGCGAATTCCAGGGCAACGAAGAACCCGGTGGCGGCCGTGACGGCGAGGATAATGGCGAGCCCGAACAGTATTAGCACGTCGCCTGCGCTTTCGGAAGGATACGTCTCACGCCACGAGTATAAGGCCCGTTCGGGGACCGTCGCACTCGTCGGTGGTCTCTAGCGCTGTTTGGGTCTCCATACCGCGATCTCGCGGGTTTGGCGCACGGCGACCTGTTTTCCGAACATACTCGCCATGGCGTGGACTTCGGCGAGTTCGGCCTGGGCTTGGCGGAGTTTGTCGACCAGGGTCGCCGTTTGCGACTGGGCATTGCTCAACTCGCGTTGCAGGTCGAGAATGCGTTTGATGCCGGCGAGGTTGATGCCTTCGTCTTGGCTGAGGCGTTGTACCTCGCGTAGTTCGCGGACGTCGCGAGCGGAGTAGCGTCGTGCTCCGCCGGGGGTGCGGCCCGCTTCGACGAGGCCGATCTGGTCGTATTGGCGTAGGGTTTGCGGGTGCATCCCGGCCATGTCCGCCGCAGCGGAGATGGTGAGGATTTTGGCTTCGAAGTCGGCGTCGTCTTCCGAGACTGTAAACCGTATGACAGTGCGCCGTTTTCCCCGTCCTGGCGTTGCCACAGGCTCTCCCCCTTTCCCCGGTCACCGTTGCCGGGCTTGACGCCCTCGCCGACCGATTTATTCCCTATCGGCCGCCCCGGGCGGTCAGTGCGCGGTGAATTGTTGTAGTTTACTGCGATCGGTCGGAGGTTCAACAGACGCATATTTTTCCAGAGCCTCCTTGGCTTCGGAACCGAGCTTCGTCGGAACGTCTACGTCGACGGTCACCATCAGGTCGCCTTTGCCGGGTACGCCACGTCCTTTGACGCGCAGCACTCGGCCCGAGGGGGTTCCGGCGGGAACGCGCATGGTCACCGTTTCGTCGAGGGTCGGTACCGAGATCTTCGCACCCAGAGCCGCTTCGGTGTAGGTCACCGGTAGACGAAGGGTCAGGTTGTTACCGTCGCGCCCGAAGATGGCGTGGGAACGCACGTGCACGTCGACCATGAGGTCGCCGGTGGGTCCGCCGCGTTCGCCCGGGGCGCCGCGTCCGGCCAGCCGGATGGTTTGTCCGTCGCGCACTCCGGCGGGAATCCGCACGGTGATGACGCGGTCCTTGGTTACCGCGCCCGAACCGCCGCATTCGGGGCACGGATTGGGTACGACCGATCCGCTTCCGCCGCAATCGGGACAGGTTTGCTGGAACGAAAAGCCGCCCTGATTGACCGTGATCATTCCGCCGCCGTGGCAAAGCCGGCAGGTTTCGGGGCTGGTACCGGGTGCCGCACCCGAGCCGTGGCAGGTGTCGCAGACCCCGGGAGCCCGCATCCGCAGGTCGTGGGTGGTTCCCTTGACCGCGTCGGTGAAGTCGATGGACATGTGGGTGCGCAGGTCGTGTCCCGGTTTGGGGCCGCGACGACCGCGTCCGCCGCCCATACCGCCGAAGAGATTACCGAAGATGTCTCCGAAGTCTCCACTGGTGGAACCTTGGGAGAAGACGTCGTCCATGTTGAAGCCGCCGGTGGAGCCGCCCATACCGCCGAATCCACCGCGCCCGGACTTCATCAGTTGGATCTCGTCGTATTCGGCGCGTTGTTTTTCGTCGTGCAGGACCGAATAGGCCTCCGATATCGCCTTGAAGCGGTCTTCGGCCTCGGGCGAATCGTTGTTGTCGGGGTGATACTGGCGGGCCAGTTTCCGATACGCCTTGTCGATGTCCTTCTTGGAGGCGTCGGAGGGCACCCCAAGCTCGGCATAGAAGTCTTTTTCAAGCCAATCCTGCGATGCCATGGACTCTCCTTAGCGCTGTGATTGAATGCGATTGTCGGGCCCACCTTGGAGTGAGGCCGTATGCGGCCTCACTCCAAGGTTTCGGGACGTATTACTTCGACTCGTCGTCGGAACCGGATTCCCGGTCGGCCTCGTCGTTAGCGGAGCCTTCCGGAGGCTCGGCGACGGCGACCATGGCCGGTCGAATCAACCGTTCCCCCATGCGGTAGCCACGACGCATGACGTCAATGCAGGTGGGACCGTCTACGGTCGCATCCTCCATGTGCGCCACCGCCTCGTGAATCGTGGGGTCGAACTCGTCGCCCTTCTCCCCGAACGATTCCAACCCCTGCTTCTCCAAAGCCGAGGTGAGGCTGTCGGCCACGGCGGCGAACGGACCGGTCAGATCCCCGTGTTCCCGGGCCCGGTCCAGGTCGTCGAGGACGGGCAGCAGGGTGTTGAGCAGGTTGCTCACCGCCAGTTCGGCGGCACGGCTCTTATCGCGCTCCACCCGTTTGCGGTAGTTCTGGAATTCGGCGGTAATGCGCCGCACGTCGGCGGTGCGCTCTTCCACCGTCCGTTCCAGAACCTTCATGGAGTCGTCCGCGGCGGCGTCGGCGTTGTCGGCGGCCGCCAGGATGTCGTCCACCGTCAGGCCGTCCTCGTCCGTTTCCTCGGATTCGCCCGACTTGTCGGTCGAGGCCTTCTCCGCGGCGGCGGACTCGTCGGGAGTGGAATCGGCGGCGGATTCCTCCGCCTGCGATTCCGTCCCTTCGCCGTCGGCCGCCTCGGAGTTCGGCTCGTCTTTTCGCTCGTCGCTCACTACTTCTTGTCCTTGTCGTCATCGACGATTTCGGCGTCCACCACATTCTCGTCGCCGCTGTCGGAGCTCTGCTGCCCGGCATCGCCACCGGCGGCCTGCTCGCCCCCGGCCTGCTCCTGCTGCGCGGCGTACATGGCGGCACCGGCCTCCTGGCTGACCTTGGACAGCTCTTCGGTGGCGGTCTTGATCTTCTCAACGTCGTCGCCGGCCAGGGCTTCCTTCAATTCCGAAACCTGGTCGTTGAGCTTGGTCTTGGTCTCCTCCGGGATCTGCTCCCCGTTTTCGGAGATCAGCTTCTCGGTCTGGAAGACCAGCGACTCACCCATGTTGCGGGTCTCGGCCTCTTCGCGACGCTGCTTGTCCTCGTCGGCGTGCTCCTCGGCCTCGCGCATCATGCGGTCGATGTCCTCCTTCGGCAGTGAGGAACCGCCGGAGATCGTCATCGACTGGGCCTTGCCGGTGGCCTGGTCCTTCGCCGACACGTTCACAATACCGTTGGCGTCGATGTCGAAGGTGACCTCGATCTGCGGCACGCCGCGCGGAGCGGGAGGCAGACCGGTCAGCTCGAAGGTGCCGAGTTTCTTGTTGTAGGCCGCGATTTCGCGTTCACCCTGGAATACCTGGATGAGCACGGACGGCTGATTGTCGTCGGCGGTGGTGAACACCTCGGAGCGCTTGGTCGGAATGGCCGAGTTGCGCTCGATGAGCTTGGTGAAGATACCGCCCTTGGTCTCGATACCGAGGCTCAGCGGGGTGACGTCGACCAGCAGAACGTCCTTGACCTCACCCTTGAGAACACCGGCCTGCAGAGCCGCACCGACGGCGACGACCTCGTCGGGGTTGACGCCCTTGTGCGGGTCGCGGCCGAGCATCTTCTTGACCATCTCGCTGACGGCGGGCATACGGGTGGAGCCACCGACCATGATGACGTGGTTGATGTCCGACAGCTGGATCCCGGCGTCCTTGATGGCCTGGTCGAACGGCTTCTTGGTCCGGTCGAGCAGGTCAGAGGTGATCTGTTCGAACTCGGCGCGAGTGATGGAGATGTCCATGTGCATCGGTCCGTCGGCGCCCGCGGTGATGTAGGGCAGGTTGACGGTGGTGTTCGTCGCGCTGGACAGCTCGATCTTGGCCTTCTCGGCAGCCTCCTTGAGACGCTGCATGGCCATCTTGTCCTTGGACAGGTCCACGCCGTACTGACCTTCGAAGGTCTTCACCAGGTGCTGGATGATCCGCTCGTCCCAGTCGTCACCACCGAGGTGGTTGTCACCGCTGGTGGCCTTGACCTGAATCAGGCCTTCGGAGATTTCCAGGAGGGACACGTCGAACGTACCGCCACCGAGGTCGAAGACCAGGACGAGCTCTTCTTCCTCGCCCTTGTCGAGGCCGTAGGCCAGCGCGGCGGAGGTGGGCTCGTTGATAATGCGCAGCACGTTCAGACCGGCGATCTCACCGGCTTCCTTCGTGGCGGTACGCTGTGCGTCGCTGAAGTACGCCGGAACGGTGACGACCGCGTCGGTCACGTCTTCACCCAGGTAGGCTTCAGCGTCGCGCTTCAGCTTCATGAGGATACGAGCGCTGATTTCTTGAGCGGTGTAATTCTTACCGTCGATTTCCACGTCCCAATCGGTACCCATGTGGCGCTTCACCGAACGGATCGTCCGATCGGGGTTGGTCACCGCCTGGCGCTTGGCCACTTCACCAACCAGCACTTCGCCGTTCTTGGCGAACGCCACGATCGACGGCGTGGTCCGCGATCCTTCGGCGTTGGTGATGACGGTGGGCTCGCCACCTTCGAGTACGGATACACAAGAGTTCGTGGTACCTAGGTCAATACCGACCGCACGTGCCATGTTCTTCTCCTGACTTCTAAATGTCGCTTTATTCGTTCCAAGTGACCCCCAGGGCGCAATGAGAGTGTCATGGTCGGGTGACCGCTGGAATTTCGACCGGCATCGCCGGTCGGTCCCTCCAGAAGCTCTCACGCTTCTGTATTTACGCTCGGGTTCCACTCCCAATCCCGGACCACAACAGAGACGGCCCGTCATCTCAAAACTTGAGTCCGCTAGACTCAATATTGATGACGGGCCGAGCTACTGTCAAGATTTTTGGGTAATTGTGATTAAGCAGACAAAGTTGAGCTGCGTTGGCTCAACTTTACTCTTCGGGGTTCGCGCCGTGATGGCAGTCGGTCAAAATCCCGTTGGCCAGTTCCCAGGCGTCACACGGCCAGGACGAACCGCAGGCCGCACAGTCGACGCCCAACAACTGTTCCGGGAGATGGTCCCGCCACAGGCGTGCGGCCAGTTCCCAGCCCATGACCTCGGCAACGCCGGACGGTGCTTCCAGGGGCGGCGGCCGTTCGGGCGAATACAGGCTGTCGACGCGCCGCCGTCGGGTACGGCGCTGCTCGGTCGGAACCCGGGTGCGAACGGTGGTCTGTTCCGCCGACCTCCGTTGCGTGACGGGCCTGCTGAGGCGCACCTCCGTGCGCCGAATCGATTCACGGTCGTGGCGAGCCACGGTCTCATCGCCTCCTCGCTGGGCCGATGGCTTGAGAGAAACAGTCGTGGCTATTTCGGTCGTATCGTCGTCGACGGCCACGTCGCTGACAGATGTGTTCTGGATTGACACTGCATCCAACCAACCTTCAATGGTCTGCCCTTTCTCGATACGTATGCGTCCTGTCCACAACGGAAACGTGGAGGCACGGGCCGACGGCCCGATCGCAACGCACGAGATTTCGTACGATGATTCACCCTTAGTCTGATAACGATTCAATTACGTTCTTGGTCACGGCTGAGCCGAGTCCGTCACGGTTTTTCGGGCCGGGCACGTCGTACGTATGACTCTCGCCTGGACACGAGTGGTGCGCATACCCCGCAGTGGTATCGAATGTGAGCTGGGCGGTGAGGCCGAACTGTGAGGTGGCGCGAGGGAACGGCCGTGACAATATTCCCATTATGAAGAAACTGAAGATTTCCGCCGTCGTTCTGGGTTTCCTCGGCGCACTCGCCATGGCCGGAACCGCCTCCGCGCACGCCTCGCTCACCGAGGCCAACCCCGCCGACGGGGACGAACTCGACACCGCGCCCGACGCCGTCAGCCTGACGTTCAACGAGGAACTCGACGCCGACAACTCCGACATCGCCGTCGTCGACCCCGATGAAGAAGTCCTGGAACTGGCCCCCGCCGAAGTGGACGACGGCACCATCACCCAGCCGATGGAATACACCACCGCCGGCACCTACACCGTCAGCTACCGCATCCTCTCCGCTGACGGACACAACGTCGAAGGCAACCTCAGCTTCACCGTCGACGAGGTTCCCACCGCGACGACCGAGGAAGACGCCACCGACGGCACCGACGACGAGACCGCCGACGAGTCGAACGCCGACGACAACGTCGAGGAGACCGCCGACGCCACGGACGAATCCGCCCACGACGACGGCCAAGACGACGAAAGCGGCAACTTCACCAAGATGCTACTGGTCCTCCTCGGGGCCGCCACCGTCGTGGCGATCGTGATCGTGTTCGTCAAATCCACCGGGAAGCAGAAGTAACACCGTCCATCGAATCGACCGTCGCTCACGACACTGTGAGGCACCGCAGGAGTGCGTCACAGTGCGGCGACGTAATAACGTACTGACGTGATCGACTGGCTTTACTACTGCGCCCTCGGCGTCACCGGAATCCTCACCGTCTGGTTTCTGGTCGACACCGCCCGCTGGGCCCGACCCGGATTGGCGCACGCCATCGGCATCGGCGTCCTGGAAATCGCCCTGCTGGCAGTGATCATCGGTGGATTCACGCAAGTGCCCTCCGCCCCCGGCGACGGTAAGGCCCTCTTCTTCAGTTACCTGGTCGTCGCCGCGCTGACACCGGTCGCGGCCTTCCTGTGGGGACGCATCGACCGGAGTCGCTGGGGCATCGGCACCGTCGCCATCGCCCCGGTCGTCGTCGCCGCCCTGCTCCTGCGCTGCGACCAAATGTGGGAGATGAGCATCAATGTCGTCACCTGACCGCACCACCACGCCCCACCCACAGCTGGCCTCCGGGCCGGGGCGACTCATCGCACTGGTCTACGTCGTCTTCGCCGTCTCCGCCGGAGTCCGTGCCGTCTACCAACTGGCCGTCAAATTCACCGACGCCCCACTGAGCTACTCACTGTCGGCACTCGCCGCCGCCGTCTACATCATCGCCGCCGTCGCCATCGTTCGCGGACGACGGACGCTCGCCCAAATCGCCGTCGGCATCGAACTCGTCGGAGTCATCGCGGTCGGTGCCGTCAGCTACCTCGTCCCCGACTGGTTTCCCGAAGCCTCGGTCTGGTCGCACTTCGGCTCCGGATACGGCTTCGTACCGCTCATCCTCCCCATCGGCGGGCAGATATACCTCTGGCACTTTCGCCGCAAACAGGTCAGCTGAACGCGGCGTAAACGGCGACCACCAGCGTCGATGCCGCGATCGCCCAGCCGAGGCGGGGATTCTTCTCCAGCTTCTCGCCCTCTCCCAGACGAGGACGGGACGTCACACCAATAGCCAGCCAACCGGCAATGAAGCCGGCCAAGGGGAACGCCACCAGGATTCCCAAAAGCAGGAGGAGGCTCACCAGCCCGTCCCCGGTCCACGAACGAATCACGGCCAGCTGAACCACCAGAAAAACCAGCGCCACAACGCCGTACACCACGGCATTGCGCTCGTCGCTGCGCCAACGCGGAAGCAGACGCGGACGATGGGCCAGATACTTCGCCTCCTCCAGAGCCTCAGTGGCCCTCCGCATGTCCGTCTCCACGATCGCCAGATCGTCCCTCGGAGGCGGCACGGGACGCTCCGCCTCCGCCGACACGCGCGCCGCCTGACGCAAGGCCTCGGCCGTACCCAGCGACTCCTCCGCCGCCACCGCCACGTCCCTAGAACGTTCCGCCTGATCATCACGCTGGCGATGTGCGGCCTCCACCCGATCGGTATGTTCCCGCCGCGTACCGTCGAGACGCTGCACAATCAGGCGATAACTATCATCGACGCTGCTCACAATGGATTCCTCTCGCTATCGTCGGCCTCGAGCTGACTGGGCGGCTGTGGAACCGAATCATCCTCGGCCCGAGTAAACGGCACGATCAACCGTCCCGCATGGTCATCGGAATGCCGGTCGATCAGCAAGGCACGCCCCTCACGTGGAGCCCAGTGCTGAAACTGTTGCCCGAAATGCCCGGCGATCTCGCTGCCGGGAATGTTCCCCACCAGATTCACCGCGCAATCCTCGCGCCCCGACGCACCACCGACATCGTCCAGATACCGCCGGAACACCCGCCACCAGCCGAGCAGATGAATCCCACGTTCGGGCCCGCGCCGCATCAGATCCCGCAACGCGGCCAATTGCTTACGGTCCCAGCTCACCGCGTCGGCACCGAAGACGGCGACGAGCTGATCGTCGTGCGGGTCATCAATGAACTCCCGCCAACGATCTCCGTCCCAACGCTCCACGTTCCCGGGTACCCGCGCGCGACCGGTCACGTCCACCACCGCAATCCGCTGCCGCTCGGCCACCGCGGCGACAACCGCCTCCAAGGTCTCGCCGAGCTTCACGTCCGAGCCGAGGAGGGCGAGATTGCGGCCCGGAGCGCCGGTGATGTCGGGAGCGGCCACACTCAAACCGATGTCGACGTGTCGTCCCAAGGGGAAACGTCGGCCCGCGCGCTCGCCGGGCAGAGTATCCGACAGATGGATGGGTTTATAGCCGTAGAACACTCGCGGCGGACGGGAGTCGTCGTACTGTTCGTTCAAGCGTTGTCGCAGGGTCTTCATTCGCTCGTCGTCGGAGTTGGGGAACCGCACGACGCGGTCGGCGCCTTTGACGCCCCCGTCGGTGTTGACGACCACCTGACCGAGCCCGATGCCCTGCGCGGCGGTGTTGTCCGGCTCCAGGATCGTGCGGGCCCCCGGCAGGGCAATACGCATGGGGAACTGGCCGAAGATGGAATCCTTCTTGGCCCAGAGAGATTCGATGCCCGCCAAGGTCTGCGAGGCGAGAACCAGGTGCACACCGTAGGAACGCCCCTTGCGGGCGATGGTCTCCAAAAGCGCGACGGCCTGTTGCGCGACGCGGTCATTGCCCGCCAGCAGTACTTGAAACTCGTCGGCCACACACACGATGCGGGGATAGGCTTCGTACTGCCGTAGCCCGGCGAACCCGGATACACCGTGACGTTTCATGACTTGGCTGCGGCGCACCATTTCCTCCGACAACGCCGACAGGACCGCCAGCCCGTATTCGCGGTCCGATTCCACCCCGACCGCTCGGGCGTGCGGGATGTAGCTGTCGTCGTGTCCGGTGGGGATGAATTCGCTGAATGACACGCCTTCCTTGAAGTCCAGCAGGAACAACGCCAGGTCGGACGGACGGTAATGTGACGCGAGTCCATAGAGGACGTCAAGCAGGAAGACCGTCTTACCGCCTCCCGTTCGTCCTCCGATCAGCCAGTGCGGGGTGAGGTCGTCGAAGTTCAGATACACGTCGCCGGTCATGTCGCGACCGATACGAACCTCCAGCCCCTGCGCGGGGTCGAGGCGCTCCGGCTGCGGGGGAATCAAATCGGCGAAGGTCAACAGGCCGGCCGCCTTAATGCGATCGGCCAAGCGCTGCGCCTCGGAGCGTACGTAATCGGTGGAGGGAACCGGATTCGGTGTGACGGGCACGGCGTGAACCTCGGCGGTCGTCCAGGCCTCTCCCGGCGGATTGGACACCCGCAGACACTCCCCGTCGCATTCCAGACGGGTGGAGTGGGGCAGTTCGGGATACCCGGCGGCAACGATGCTCACACCGTGTTCGCGGCCCGAGCGGGCCAGAGCCTCCAGGCGCGACAACTGCGTGCGTGGCACCTCGCCGGTGGACGCCACCGCCAATATCAGTCGGTCCGCACGTTTTCCGCTGATACGGTCGGCCACGTGCCGCTCAGCGGCCTCCAAAATCGACCCCAACGAAGCGACGTCCGTACCGACCTGTTCGATCGCCCCGACCTCCCGTAGAGCGGTCAAGGGCGCGAAAGTGGAGCCCAAGGTGGCGATGTCGACGCCGAGGACACGCACATCCCCCGGCTGCGACCGGTCGAGCACGTGCAGGAGGACGTCGCGCACCACCGCCGCGACGCCGTCGTCTCTGGCGTCCCGATCCAAGGCCAGATGTCCGTGAGACCCGAAGGGAATCAAGGCGGGAATACTCGATCCGCTGTGCGCTCGGAACGTTCCGACGGGGAGACGATGCGGGTCGGATTTCAGTCTCTCTACTATGGATTCCGCTTCCCGCGCCAAGCGGTCCTCGTCTTCCACCAAACGTGGTTCGACGGGAACGGACCGGTGATTCGACAGGTTGTCCAGCGCCTTCAGTCGGTCCGGTATGACACTGAAGGCTCCGAGGGCGTGACTCAGGTGAGCGCGAAGACTCGGCACAGCGGCGTTTCCTCTCGTCGGTCGTCAACTATAGAATAGTGTGTCGGCCTTGTGGCGGTAAACTAAGCCACTATCGAAACAAGACCGCAACCAAGACGGGGATTCAGATGTTTCTGACACTGAGACTCGAGCCCCGTCGCCCCTAGACGACAGCGATACCCTCAACATGGGAGAGACGGTCCCGTCGATCACGGGAACCACGCACTCCGACGCTCGCGATCGCCCGTCGCGCGCCCATTCCCTCACGATTGCCCACACCATGCCAACAAAGGATCTCAGTAATGCGAGTGCTCATCGACCTGACCCTGTCGTTTCCGCCGATCATCTTCACCGTCGGCATGGGGGTGCTGCTCGTCTATTGGGTCTTGGTATTGCTGGGCGTTTTCGACATCGACGCCATCGGCCCCTCGAACTCCGCAGGAAGCGACGGGTTTCCCTCGTCGCTGGGTTTCGGAATCGTTCCGACCCCCATCATCGTCAGCCTGTGGATATTGATCGCGTGGCTCGTCACTCTCTTGGGGTCGATGTGGCTGCGTCCGTCCAGCGGAACCGCTCTGTGGTCGGCCGTCGCCGGTTCGGCCGTGCTGTTGGCCGGGTTGGGACTCGGTATTTTGATCACCAAGCTGGTAGCCCTGCCGCTGTCCGAGATCTTTCTCAATCCGCCGTTGATCGCGCGGCATGATTTGGTGGGACGCAATTGCATCGTCACGACCGAATCGGTCTCCACCGTTTTCGGGCAGGGCGAAATCCCCGACGACGGGGGCACGTCTCACGCGGTCAACATCCGCCGCACGGAACACGAGCCTTCGCATGTCCGCGACGAACAGTTCAAACGCGGTGCCACCGTAGTCATTTTCGACTACGACGAGGCGTCCGATACCTTCTCGGTGATACCAGCGGAGGTCGGATTAGTCGGTGTTTGAGCCGTATCCGTGCAGGAGGGCGGACAACGTCGCCTCCTTCAACAGCGTGACGATGTCCCGGGCGGAAACCTGTTCGCCCACCGCCTGGTAAGGAGTGGAGTTCATCAGACCGAACGCTCCGTGCGCGAGCACGCGGGCTTCCTCCGGTTTCATCCCGATATGCAGATCCACCAGGACGTTCACCCACTGTTCCACGTATTCGCGCTGAAGTTTACGGACTTCCCGGCGCGTGGATTCGGGCAAGCGGTCCAATTCCTGGAGGTGCACGATGATGATTTCGGGTGATTCGACGGCAAAGGAGACGTGGTAGTCCACCAGGGCCTCCAAGGTCTGACGCGGATCTCGATCCGCCGTGGAGACGCACCGCTTACCGCCGTCCAGCATGCGTTCGCTGACCGGTACCAACGCTTCGGCCAGCATCTGTTCCTTGCCGTCCTTGAAGTGGTGGTACAGAGCGGGACCGGTAATGTTCGCCGCGGCACCGATGTCGTCCATCGACACCCCGTAGTATCCGTGCTGAGCGAACAGTCGCACCGCCACGTCAAGTATTTCGCGCCGGCGACGAGACCCGTTGCGGCGACCGATACGATCCTCTTCCATTCAGTACAGACTACCCGTTTCAACCTTTGAGAGAATGCCACGGTCACGATGCCGGTGCTGGCAGAGACGCACACGAGGGGTCAATGTCGGTGACTCCATCCACCAACCCGGGATGTGAACAGTATTTGCGTTACCGCATTACCATGGACGGATGAGCATCACATGTCCCAAATGCACCGGCGCCATGCGCCAGATCGAACGCAACGGTATCGTCATCGACCTCTGTGTGGAGTGCCGCGGTATTTTTCTCGACCGGGGAGAACTCGAGCACCTGCTGGACAACGAACAGAAGGCTCAAGGGTTCGCACCCGAACCGGTCGACATGGGCAAAGACGACTTCAAGGACAAGGGCAAGGACAAGAAGCGTAAGAAGAAGAGCTCAAAACGCGAAGGAGTTCTCGACTGGATTCTCGACTTCTAAAAATATCCCCGGTCGCGCACAAGTGCGTTCTTGCTCGTGCGCGACCGGGGATATTTCGTTCAATACGGATCCAACTACGGTCTCAGCGTAGCCACGCCCGACCGACTCCATCTCTGGCGCAGTCTCAGCGATTGGTCGGACGCGCCCGTGATCGCTGCCGAATACGGTCTAGGACGACACCGCGGACCAGTTATTGCGGCACAGGCAGAAGGGATGACCGACCGGGTCGGTGTACACCTTCCAGCCAAAGCCGCTGTCTGCGACGAAACTCTTATGGAACGTCGCACCGAGATCGATCACACGACGATGCTCCGGCTCAAACTCATCGACTTCAAAGTCAATGTGGAACTGTTTGGGGTGCTCATCATCGGGCCAGCTGGGGCGATGGTATTCGTCCACGCGATAGAACGCCAGCTCCATGTCCCCAATCCGGATGCTGGCCCAAAAGTCGTCACTGCGCTCGACGATCTCGAAGCCGGTCACCTTGGAATAGAAGGTCGCCAGCTTCATCGGGTCCGGGCAGTCGATGATGAAATCGGTCAATTGCAACATACGTCGATCGTGGCACGGGCACGGCGGAGCCGCAATTGATTTTTCAGCGGCGCAACGAACCCGATTCCACGTTCCCCCAACGTATAAAACCCGTGCGACACTAAGAACCGGAGCAACACGATCCAGCACATTGATACGCGCAACGCCGTCCTCGAAATCATGAACATCGGCACCTCAAGCGAGGTTCAATATAGACCGTGCGAGAACGCAAGCAGCCAAAAAGGAGTCACCTAACGAATGACGGGACGATTGACGTGACAACCAAAACGAACCCCACCGCGATCAACCCGGCCGCGTGGCTACTCATCGTGTGGTCGGCAGCGTTCGGTGGACTCAGCGTTATCTGGGCCTCCGGCGGAACCTGGCTAGTGGATAAAGTATCCCCCGGACTACAGCAAATGGCGGACGACCCCGTCTGGTGGTTCATCCTCCTTCTGTGGGGCACAGCGGTAGTCAAGTTCGGATACGGAGTCTGGGCGCTCGCGATCACGAGGCCCTGGGGACGAGTCTTCCCGCGTTGGCTTCTTCTGTTCGGCGGTTGGACGGTCGGCCCACTGACGCTGGCCTATGGTTCTGTGCAGTTCGCACTGGCCTATCCCGTCTATATCGGTAAAACGGAATATCCGGACGCCCCTGACCCCGAGACGCTCTGGTGGTATGTCTTCGTCTGGGACCCGATTTGGATTGTCGGAGGTGCGTTGACGATCGCCGCGGTTGTCACCTATCAACTTCAGAGCCGCCGGAAAACCGAGCCCGAACAATAAGCGGCGCGAAGCGCGTTATGCCCCAGTAGACCTGTCTGCGCTGCCAAAAGAGCGCTGCCATCACTCCATCCCCAGGGACGAGCCAACCGGCGAGCCGCTAACAACGCGCCATAGGCGCGTGTGCAGCGGCGGTAGAGCTGACTGTGTCTCCTAAAGAGCTCAACCGCCGCACAGGTCCCACGGATATACCAACTGGCGAGCTTCGAACGAAGTGGAGAAGCGGTAGAGCTGGAGAAGAGCTCAGGTTGTTCCAGGTGCTGCAGATTTGCGCGAGGAGGATTCGTCGCGACCTTCAGGTCGTGAGAATCCCCCACAGCGTAAATATGGAGTGCCTGGGGCAAGCTGAGCGGTCACCTAAAATCGTTAGAGGCGCTGGCGTCGATCTCTTGCGCTCGGCCGGATCCGCGCGCGGCGGGTACTTCCAGAGCCGGGGCCTCGTCGCCCATCCAGTAGTCTCCGCTGGTCTCGTAGGTGTTGATGTGCATGCGGGGAATACACGTCGGGTGCTCTTCGACGATCCAACGAATGATGTGTTCGCGTGTCTCGCAGCGCAGGTCCCATTGGTTGGAGGGGCTGTCGGCCGACACCAGGATCCGCAGCTGCATGTACGGGCCGACCGAGTGTAGGACGATGATGCCGCATTTTCGTCCGTCCCACTTAGGGTTGTCCTCCAGGAATCGGCGCAGTTCGACTCGGGCGTCGTCCACCGGCAGGCGCCAGTCCACGTCCATCCGGATGGTTCCCAGAACCTGGGGATTGTTGCGTGTCCAGTTGACGTAGCTGTTTTCTTTGAAGTGTTGGCTGGGAAGCACGAGGCGGCGTTCGTCCCAGATCCGGACGACGACGTATGACAGCGTGATCTCCTCGACCGTTCCCCATTCACCTTGGATGACCACGACGTCTTGGAGCCGCAACGCGTCGCCGAAGGCCAGTGAGAGGCCCGCGAAGACGTTCGACAGCATCGTCTGGGCCGCCAGCGCGGCGACGACACCGGCAAGACCGGCACCGGCCAGCAGCGACGTTCCCAGAACTTTCAGGGATTCGACGTTCATCAGGATGATCCCGGCCGCTACCAGCCAGATGGCCGACGACAGCAGGCGGTATACGACGGTGATCTGAGTGCGTCGCTTGCGTCCGTTGATGTCACCTTGTTGTAGTGAACCCCAACGGCGCTGTACGGGGGCACGCATGACCGAGAGGAGATTGGAGATAAGCCAGGCACCACAGGCGACGGTGACGAACAGGAGGATGTTCGCCAGTCGGGGATTCCATCCTTCGGCGGTACCGTCGTCGGCCAGGGAGTAGCCCCAGCCTTCCTTGTGTTTCTGCACCGCCAGGAGGATCTGGACACCGCCGGTGGCCGCCAGGACCTGGGCAGGACGAAGCGCCTTGGCGATCACCAGGGACCGAGTTTCCGAGTGGTGTCGGTGCAAAAGCCACTTGATGATCAACCGAAGCAGGCTGACCACAACGGCGGAACCGATTGCGACGACGACAATCCACATCCAAGGTTCTATCGTGGGCATAACTCCAGAATAGCGACTGCGACCCGGTCGATACGAGACCGGGTCGCATTGACGTCTGAACTGTGAGGCTATGCGCTGCTATTCCACTGTGACTGATTTGGCGAGGTTGCGTGGCTGGTCAATGTCGTGCCCCAAGGCTCCGGCGTACTCCACGGCCAGGTATTGCAGGGGTATGGCCGTCAGGATGGGGGCCAACAAGGTCGGGGCCTGTGGTACGTAGACGGTGTGGTCGGCGTGCGAGGCGGTCACGTCGTCTCCCTCTTCGGCAATCGCGATCAGTTGCGCCCCACGCGCTTTGACTTCTTGCATATTGGAAATCATCTTATCGTGCAGGACCGAGCGACCGGCCGGAGACGGCACCAGTGCCACTACCGGTGTGCCGCTTTCAATAAGCGAAATCGGCCCGTGTTTGAGTTCACCGGCCGCGAAGCCTTCGGCATGGATGTAGGCCAGTTCCTTGAGTTTCAGGGCACCTTCCAGGGCGACGGGATAGCCGACGTGACGCCCGATGAAGAGCACCCGCTGATGCGCGGCGATGTGCTGGGCAAGATTGCGTATGCTCTCGCCGTTGCCGACGACCGATTCGATCTTGTCGGGCATCGCCTTCAATGACTCGACGACCGCGGCGACTTCGTCGGAGTACATGACTCCGCGCCGTTGCGCGATGTGCAGCGCGACCACGTAACACGCGGCGGCCTGAGTGAGGAAGGCCTTGGTCGAGGCCACGGCGACCTCGATGCCCGCCCGGGTGTAGACGACCGCGTCGGACTCACGGGGAATGCTGGAGCCGACCGTATTGCTGATCGACAGAATCCGAGCGTTTTGGGTGCGGGCGTGACGAACGGCCATCAGCGTATCCATCGTCTCGCCCGACTGCGAAATGGCCACGACCAGGGTGGAGCGGTCTAGAACGGGGTCGCGGTAGCGGAATTCGCTGGCCAGTTCCACTTCACAGGGAATGCGAGTCCAGTGTTCCAAGGCGTACTTGGTGACCAGTCCCGCGTGATACGACGTGCCGCAGGCGATGATGAAGACCTTGTTGATGTCACGGAATTCCTGTTCGGACAGACGTACTTCATCGAGTGCGATGTGGCCGTGCTGATCGATACGACCGCGCAGCGTGTCGGCTACGGCGGTGGGTTGCTGGTGGATCTCCTTCATCATGAACGTGTCGTAGCCGTCCTTTTCGGCGGCGTTGATGTCCCAGTCGACCGAGTAGGGCTTGCCGTCCACGGCGGCACCATCGAGATCGTGGAGGGCGATTCCCTCGGGGGAGATGGTGACGATCTGGTCTTGACCCAATTCGACCGCCTCGGACGTGTGCGAAATGAAGGCGGCGACGTCGGAGGCAAGGAAGTACTCCCCGTCGGCGACCCCGGCGACGAGCGGCGAATTACGCCGCGCCCCTACGATCACCTCGGGCTGGTCGGCGGCCACCGCCAGGAAGGTGAACGCTCCTTCCAGCCGTTGACAGAGGCGGCGCATGGCGGCGGTGAGGTCACCGTCCTTGGCGTATTCCAATCCCAACAGGTGTGCGGCCACCTCGGTGTCGGTCTGCGAGTTGAATTCGACCCCGGTGTTGGTCAATTCGCTGCGCAGCTGACTGAAATTCTCAATGATTCCATTGTGAACCAAACTGATGCGGCCGTCCTGCGACGTGTGCGGGTGGGCATTGTCGTCGGAGGGGACTCCGTGCGTGGCCCACCGGGTGTGACCGATCGCGGCCGTCGGTGTTGCCGCTCCCCGATCGGAGGCCTCCAATTCCGCCTCCAAATTAACCAATTTGCCGGACTTCTTCCACACGTCGATCCCCGTCGGACCGGTCGCGGCGATGCCCGCCGAGTCGTAGCCGCGATATTCCAGACGACGCAATCCCTCCAGCGCGATGGACAGAGCGTCCTTGGGACCCGTGTAACCGATGATTCCGCACATGGTTTCAGCCTAACTAGTATCGATCAAATATTTTGCTCAATCCTACGTACTATAATCACGTATCATGTTCGATTGTGACGTACATAATATCAAGCAATCTATAGATCGATGAACTCAGTTATATCGTCTATCCGATACCGGGCAGTCGGTCCCTCAGCGGACGACCATGTGCCGCATCGTTCCGTCCTCCCCCGCATAACTGACCACGACTGATCCTCCGTTGGACCGCAATCGGGCACTGTGGCACCAGTCCGGTGCGGCACCTTCCGCGCTCAAGTCCATGTGTTCGGCCTCGCCGGAACGGATCTGCCACAGGGTGCACCGAGGTGAGTTCTGATTGTTGGACCGATCGGTGGCGACCACCGTGCTCCCGTCGGCGAGCGCGGTCACCCATCCGCGCGCCAGTTCCGTGTCGGTGGGGGTGAGCCCCATCGGCAGGCTTTCCTTCGACACGAGGCTGCCGGTGGTGGCTTCGAAGACGCGCACTCCCATCTCCGTGTTTCCCGACGGGCTGTTGTAGCACTCGGCGATCTGTATCGTCTGGTCGTCGCGTGTGGCGTGGTCGCCGTCTGCTTGGTTGTTGTCGGAGGCGGCCGCCATGGCCGCCGAGTGCTGTTCGAGGTTGTTGAGGTGAAGGGTACCGCCGCAGGCGGAGGTATGGGTGCTGCCGAAGTGCTGTTCATCGAGGCGCCATTGCAGAGTCCCGTCGGCGATGGAGACGGCCTCCAGCTGATGGCCGAAGCGGCGTGCGGAGTAGGGCCCGTCGGTGACACGGACTTCGCGGCGAGCGTTGAGGACCACGTGGGTGGCGGTGGTGACGAAGTTGGTCTCGTCGACTCGGCGGTCCGGGTCGACCTGGTAATTCCAGTCCTGTTCGCCGCTGTCGGCCGCGATACCGAAGACGTATGAGGCGGCTTGGCGGCGGTCGGGGGCCGGGGCGCAGTCGGCCAGTGCGACGACGGTGTCTTTTTGTAGGGCGTAGTCCAGTCCCCGGCAGTTTTGGGCCAGGCTGCGTGACCATAGTTCTTGACCGCGGTCGTCCACTGCGGTGAGGTGAGTGGTTTCGGGGGAGGAATAGTCGGCGAATACGAAGGTGTCGGAGTCGTAGGCGGTGAGTTCGCCGGGGTCGTAGTCGAGCACGACTTCATTGCGCAGACTGCCGGTGGTCATGTCGAGGGCTCTGACTCCGTACGTGTCGGCGTTGTCGATGCGACGTCCGGCCATGGCGACCTGGGTTTTGTCGGCGTTGAACACCGGCCCGGGGTTCATGATCCAGTTCCAGCGCCGGTAGTACCAATGGGTATCGCCGGTCTCGGGGTTGATGAGGGTGAGGGCTTGTGGGGTACGGCCGTCGTCGGGGTCGTCGATGCGGAGGAGGCCGCTGGGGGTGGAGACGTATTCGTCGATGTCGGCGGAGAGGAAGTCGACCTCCGACATCGATCCAACCGAGGCCGGAGTGGGACTGGAGTTGTGCTGTTTTTCGGTGTTGGCGATTTCGGCCCATTGGTGCATGGCGGGGATGAGGGCGATGGAGGTGATTCCGACCGAGGCGAGGGCGATGGCTCCGACTTTGATTCGGGTGGGGCGTTCGGCGGGCATCCGGGCACCGCCGTAGCCGTCCACCACGAATTCCGCGAGCACGATCAGGCAGGAGCCGACGATTCCGAAGGCATAGGCCAGCATGGCGATGCCCTCCCGGTGGGTGATGAACGATCCGGGTCCCGCGGTGGGTATCGAGTGGTACACAAGCCAGCCGGAACCGGCTGCCAGCAGGGCCGTCAGGAGTCCCACGAGGATCACGCGCGCCCCTTGGTACGCCACGGCCGCCGAGATCGTGGTTCCTACGAGGAGGAAGGCGAGAACCACGCCGATGACGGCTCCGGGTCCGCCGGTGCCGCCGCTGACCGTTTCGGTGAAGGTGGAGAACGCCAGGATGACCACCCAGGCGATGAGGGCGGTCATGCCGATGGCCCGCATGAGTTGGTAGGCGGTGATGCGACTGTGATTGGCGGCGGGTGGTTCGGAGTCGGTTTGTCGACTCTGGGCCAGGTTGCGCGTGGTGATGGGTGTGGGCCGTACGGGTGCGCGGCGGGCTCGGTCGTTGCGGCCGCCGTTTGAGGGCGAGGCGTTCTCGGACATAACCCCGTTTGTACCGCTCGTAGAGTCCGGTATTGCGAATTTACTCAAGTCCGGAGGCGTTTCTGTGACCAATGCCCGTGGTCACAAATAAGCTGAATATCAATCGTGTAATTTCAGGTATTCGACACTCGACGGGTTCTCCGTACGCGTGGTTTCCGCATCCGCTCCCGCCCCAGAATCCAGACGGCCTGGACCCCGTCGCGCCACGAGATCTTCTTTCCGTCCGCCCGACTGCGCGCCTTATAGGATATCGGCACTTCATAGGGGCGGATACCGCTGCGCAATACCTTCGCGGTCAGTTCGGCCTCCATGCCGAACCCCTGGGAGACGACGGTCAAATCCAGATACAGCCGACGCGGCAACAGCTTATAACAGGTCTCCAGGTCGGAGAGGTACGAGTTGAACAGCATGTTGGCCGCCAGGGTGATTCCCTTATTGCCCAAGACGTACCAGAAACTGTAGGCCGAATGCGGGCCGAACGACCGCGAGCCGTAGACCACCGAGGCCTTACCGTGCAGTACCGGCCGTACGAGGCGCACCAGATCGGCGGCTTCATACTCCCCGTCGGCGTCGTATACGACTATGTACTCCCCCGACGCCGCCTTCGCCGCCGTGCGAATCGCCGCGCCCTTACCGCGATTGCCCTGATGACGCCGCAGCACCACCCGTTCGTCATCGCTCAGAGACTGCAGTAGCGCCCAACTGTGATCCCGCGACCCGTCATCGACGACCACCACCTCGGTTTCGCAGGGGAAGTCCACCGCCAACAATTCCTTCAGTGCCCGCATCAGACGGTGCTGCTCATTGAATACAGGCACCAAAATGGACAAATACACGGCTCAAGCCTCTCCGAGTCGTCGAATATGTCGTTCACCTCACACTGTAGCGATGAAGCGTTCAATTGGAAATACCGCGAACGAGCGGCGTCACTCCCCGGCGACGCACCCCCTCACATCGGCAATTCAGGTGTGTCCGGTGGGGCTTAACATAGAACGTCACCGTTATCCGGTTCAATGGAACCGTGCTACTGATGCTGTGGCCGATCGCGGGACTCCTGGTACTCGCTTGGGCCGTCCGACCGACTGACCGCAATCCGACAATCGCCCCGCTGCGTCTAGCAATCGTGCGCGCCGCACTCATCCTGGGAACCGTCGCCGTCGTCAGCGTGGAAACCCTCTCGATATTCCACGCCCTCAACACCGCGGGAATCGTCGGCATCTGGGCACTCACCACCATCGGAATCGTACTCGCCGCCACAGCACGCTACCGACACGACACCGAACCGCTCGCCTCCCGCACCTGGCGGCGCGTCACCGCCACCGCAGCGGCCGCCACCACCGGACAATGGGCCACCGCAGGCATCATCGCCATCATCGGCCTCAGCGTGGCCCTCCTCGTCGTCATCGGCCACCCCAACAACTTCGACAGCCAGACCTACCACCTGCCCCGCATCGAACACTGGGTACAAAACGGCACCGTCGACCCCTTCGCCACCCGCATCCACCGTCAGATCGACATCGCCCCGGGAGCCGAATACCTCCTCACCCACCTACGCCTCATCAGCGGAGGCGACTCCGCCTACCTGGGCCTCCAATTCCTCGCCGGAGCCGGATGCCTCGCCGCCGCCTCCCGACTCACCGCGCAACTGGGCGGCAATCACCTCGCCCAGCTGGCCACCGTCTTCTTCCTCGCCACGACCCCCGAAGTCATCCTGCAGGCCTCCAGCACCCAAGTCGACCTGGTCACCGCCGCCTGGGTGGCCTCCGTCGCCACCATCGCCCTCAACGACCCCCTCCCCCGCCTCGCCGCCCGATCCCACGAATCCCAACTCGACGTGGTGTACCTGGGAATGGCCGTCGGACTCACCGCCCTCACCAAAACCTCCGGCCTCATCGCCGCCGGAGTGTTCTGCCTGTGGTGGCTCCTGCGCCGCCTCCACCGCCACCACGACCACGCCCCACCATGCCTGTGCCGCCGCGACAACGAATGCACCCGGTCGACCGAACGGCGCGGTGCGACAGCGATCCGCACACTCGCCGCGAGCGGCGCGGTCGTGCTCATCGCCTTCACCATCGTCGGCCCCTTCCTGGGACGCATGCAATCCACCTTCGGAAATCCCCTCGGACCCGACGTCCTCACCTCCTCGATCGGAACCGGCGCCCACGACCCACGTCTGCTCAGCGTCAACCTCCTCAAAATCGCTCACACCGCACTCGACACGCCACTGCCGCCACTCTCGGATCTCGGATCGCAGGGAGTGGAAGGCTATGCCGATGCCATAGGGGTCGACGTCAACGACCCCGCCATCACCTTCCCGGGAACGGCCTTCCCCGTCGACGCCTGGTACCCCGACCAAGACCGGGCGGCCTTCCCCATCACCGGATACGCGGCGCTCGCCGGATTCGTCTACTGTCTCGTCCGAGCACGCGCCCGATCCCGACCGCGACCGGCACCGTCACGCACCGTCTACGCGCTGGCGATCGCCCTGATCGTCCTCGGTTTCGCCGCCACCGTGGCCTGGCAGCCCTGGATCAACCGCCTGCTGCTGTTCATCGTCGTACTGGCGGCCCCGATGGCGGGGCTGCTGGCGGCGGCTCTGGTGGAGAAGGCCGCCGCCTTGAGTTCGACACTGCGACGACTGCGCGGACAACGAGGAGGTCAACGTCATCGCGTACGGCTCCACACCGTTGCCGTCTGGGGCGTCGTCGCGACGGTGTCCGGCTTGGCGGCTCTCGCCGGAATCCTCACCACCACCTACGGCTACCCGCATCGACTCGCCGGTTCGGGTTCGGTCCTGACCGTCTCGGAAACCGAAGAGCGCTTTCTGCGGCGAGCGGCCTGGCAGGCCCCGTACGAAAGCACCGCCGAAGCCGTGGCCGTATATCTCAATACCGACGCGCCGACCGCACACGTCGGACTGGTGCAGAGTAACGACTCCTGGGAATACCCCTGGTGGTTCCTGCTGCGCGAGGAACTCGACGACCCCGATCGGCTACGCCTCCACGCACTCCAATCCGACATTCCCGATCACTCCCCTGCCGCCGCCGAGGACATGGACGCCATCGTGTGCGCCGAAGATCTCGTCACCTGTCGGGACCTGGTGCCTCCCGGCTGGGATTGGAAACGGCACGGCATCGTCGCCTATGCCCTGCCGGGCTCCGACGAGGACGACGGTGAGACCTCGTCGGGCTGAGCAGACCACTCCCGTACGAGTCCGCTACAGGTCCCGGCTAAGCTGGGGGCGTGTTGTTGAGTGACGGAGACATTGCGGAGGCTTTGAAGGACGGACGACTCGGGCTGGAGCCGTACGAACCCGAACTGATTCAGCCGTCCAGTATCGACGTACGCCTCGATCGTCGCTTTCGGGTCTTCAACAATCAGAAGTACACCCACATCGACCCCGCCGAACGCCAAGACGACCTGACCACCGAGGTCACCGTGGAGTCCGGCGAACCGTTCGTGCTGCACCCCGGCGAGTTCGTCCTCGCCTCCACCGTCGAGGTGGTCTCGGTGTCGGACTCCTTGGCCGCACGGCTGGAAGGGAAATCCTCTCTGGGGCGCCTCGGCCTCCTCACCCACTCGACGGCCGGATTCATCGACCCCGGCTTTTCCGGTCACGTCACCCTGGAACTGTCGAACGTGGCGAACCTACCCATGACTCTGTGGCCCGGAATGAAGATCGGCCAGCTGTGCGTCTTCCAACTGACCACCCCGGCGCAATACCCCTACGGCTCGGGGGCGAGCGGATCGCGTTACTGGGGACAGCGGGGACCGACCCCGTCGAAATCGTGGCAGAACTGGAAAACCTGGGAGATTTGAACCGTCGGTTCCAACGGACACGGAACCGCTGAATACATACCCAGGACTCAACAAGTCGTGTAAAAGTGACGCGAATGCTCTGATTTCCGCATGACGTGGCCTTCTGTGTCTTAGTCTTCCGGTATGGATATAAGCCAAAGTTTCCAGAACCTATTGGATGACGTCATCACGTTTATCCCGCGTGCCCTGGCTTTCCTGGTCATTCTGATCGTCGGCTGGTTCATTGCCCGCTGGATTGGAAAACTGGTCGGCAAAGGGCTCGCCAAGCTCAAACTCGACGTGGCGGCCAATAAATCCGGCCTGCGTCGTTTCACCGGAAATTACGAGGTATCGCAGCTGTTGGGAATGCTGGTTTACTTCGCACTTTTCCTGGTAGTCCTGCAACTGTCGTTCGGCGTCTTTGGACCGAATCCGGTATCGACCCTGCTGAACGACCTGGTCGCCTGGCTGCCCATGCTGTTCGTGGCAATCATCATCACGGTGGTGGCCTTCGCCATCGCCAAGGCCGTCCACGAACTCATCGCCGGAACCCTGAGCCACACCAGCTACGGACAGACCGTCGCCCGTGTGGTGCAGGCCGTCATCATCGTCGTGGGTGTCTTCGCCGCACTGGGTCAGGCGGGCATCGCCACCACCGTCACCACGCCTTTGTTGTGGACCGCTCTGGCCATCGTTGCCGGGGTCAGCATCGTCGGTATCGGCGGTGGACTCATCCAGCCGATGAAGCAGCGTTGGGAAACGGTGCTGCGCACCGCCGAGCACACGGTGCGCAACGAGGGTGGCGCGAGTGGAGCGTCCTCCAGCACCGAGCAAATGGGGCGCGGCTACGAATCGACCCGCTACAGCAGCGGCACCAATGTGCAAAGCGAGTCCACACGCGCCGAGGAGTCGACACCTCCCGAATCGCGTTCGTAGCACTCGGACCGTCACAACGATAATTCACCTTCCACCGAGGGGGCCGGCAGCGACCGGCCTCCTCTTTTGTCGCCGTGACGCCCCCGTTTTCCACCTTTTCGGGGACATTCCGCGTGTCTGCCCCTCTTAGCGGCCCTCAATGTTCTACTTTGACTCTCATCGGACATGTTTCCCCCGCCGATTCACATTTCGGATGACATTTCCACGCCATCGACAGAAAAGAGCCATTCATGCATTCGACCTTGGACACCGACACGGCGACTCCGGCACCCGCGACCGACGACCTTCCGCCCGTCTACGGAACCGACGAATGGAACGAACTGGACGAGCACGTGCCGTCCCAATATCACAGTCTTCTGGTCCTCAACCCCGCCGAACAGCTGGTCGAGCTGGGCGGCCTCATACGCGAGGGCGCGCGCCCGGCCAACACCTCCGCTCCGCACCAGGTGGGAGTCGAAACGCGATCCGAGCTCATCACCATGTTGGTGTGACGGATTCGGAAGCGCCGGCCCGACAGTGCGCTAGGAATTCGTCACCGACGGACTGCTAGTGTCGTTGAGTGGACGGATTTGACTCATTCGACGGTGACCCGCCGGAAGACCAGCCGGTTCTCGCACCCATGCATCCCGCCTGGGTCCGCTGGCTTCCTTGCAGCATCGAATTGTTCCGGGTAGTGCCACATTTGGATCCATTCCCCATTTCCTGGTGGGACACGGTCCAGTCCCTCGACGACGTGGAAAAGCAAAACGACCCCACCGAACTGTGGTCACAACCCGTCTGGTGCGATCCCGGCGACATCGAGGAATGGATTTCCACCAGTCAGCGCGACTTCGCACACCTCAATCCCACTATCGTCGAACAACAGGTCCGCGACGCCTACGACCATTCGATGGAACAGCGTTCCGAACGTATCCGCAGACTGAGCGATATGTGCGCCCGGATGGAGGTCCCCGTCCCGCACACTCGCCGCGACCTGCTGGAATTTCTCATCGTCATCGGACTGTACCGACGAGTGGAGGGCCCGGAAGGGGAATCCTGGGTGATTCCCCAGCTGTATCTCAACCCACTCGACATCTTGGCGCTGACCGGAATTGAAGCCATGGACGAAAGCGTCGAACAGCGCGCCGACTACCAGGAACTGACCGTCATCGCCCTCCGCAAACTGGGCCACATCGAATTCGAACAAGACGACAACGGCGAGTTTCAACTCCCGAACGAATCCGAGCAGATCACCACCTCCATCGACGACGTCTCCGCACACGCCGAGGTTCCCGAACCCGTCGTCCGGGGCGCGCTGCTGGAGTTGGCCGAAGGCGGTCGCATCAAGACCGACGTCGACCTCTACCGCATCCCGTTCCCCACCGAATTCGACCTCACCGTCTCCTCCGACCTGCTCCTCGACTACCCGAACGACTGGTTGGCACCGCCGGAACACCGCTAGCCTCTAGACGCCCGACGACGTCACAAGAATTGTTCATTTTGCGTTTACTTCAATGATCGTTACCGGCCACCTACAGCGGTTGCAATGAACCTGGAACGGCAGGAGATTCATTCGAAGTTTGGAGTCGCACGTGAACACCTCATCGGCCACGGGCCACAGGGTGATGCAACAGCCCACCACCGCCGCACCGGCCACCTCCCCGGTCAGCACACACACCATCGCGGAACTGGCGAACGTCGGCGTCCACTACGGCGATGTACACGCCGTGCGCGGAGTCGACATCCCCATCGCACAAAACCGCATCACCGCCATGATCGGCCCGTCCGGTTGCGGTAAATCCACCGTCCTGCGCGCCATCAACCGCATGAACGACCTCATTCCCGGAGCCCGGGTCACCGGTACGGTCACTTTCGACGGTCAAGACATCTACGGACCCAACGTCGACCCCATCGCGGTACGCCGCCACATCGGAATGGTGTTCCAGAAGGCCAACCCCTTCCCGAAATCCATCTTCGACAACGTGGCCTACGGACTGCGGGTCAACAAAATGACCGACAATCTCAACGAACGCGTCGAGAAGGCCCTGCGCGGCGCGGCCCTGTGGGACGAGGTAAAAGACAACCTCAAAAAGAGCGCCCTGGCTCTGTCCGGGGGACAACAGCAGCGACTCTGCATCGCCCGCGCCATCGCGGTCGAGCCCGAGGTTCTCCTCATGGACGAACCCTGCTCCGCGCTCGACCCCATCGCCACGGCCAAAATCGAAGAGCTCATGAACGAACTGGTCAATGACTACACCATCGTCATCGTCACCCACAACATGCAGCAGGCCGCCCGCGTGTCCAACTCCACCGCCTTCTTCAGCGCCGAAATCGACGACGCCAACCAGCGCTTCGGCCACCTCGTGGAATTCAGCGAGACCAATAAACTCTTCTCCAACCCGTCCGACCCCCGCACCGCCGACTACATCTCCGGCCGCTTCGGCTAACGACCACGTCGACTCCAAACACTGAGGGCCCGCGTCACTCCTCCCGACGCGGGCCCTCAGTGCGTTCTCAGAAAACATCCGGCATGACCAGCACACGTTCGCTGGTGTAATCCTCAATCGCACTGCGTACGCCTTCACGCCCCACCCCGGAATTCTTCATTCCGCCGTACGGCATCTGATCGGCGCGGAACGACGGCACGTCCCCGACGATCACCCCGCCGACCTCCAGATCCCGATGCGCTCGCATGGCGGTGGCGATGTTGTCGGTAAACACCCCGGCCTGCAGACCGAACTTGGAATCGTTGACCGCCGCCAGACCTTCAGTCAGGTTCGCAACCTCTTCCAGGATCAACACCGGTCCGAAAACCTCGTCACCCACCACCCTCGTTTCACGTGGAACATGGGTCAACACCGTGGGAGCCAGCTCCGCACCTGCCGGCTCATCTCCACCGATGAGGCACTCGGCACCCGCGGCGATCGCCTCCTGAACCCATTCGTGCACCCGATGCGCCGAACGCACGTCGATCAAGGGACCGACCTGGGTCGTGGGGTCGAACGGGTCACCGGTACGCAACGCCTTGACGGCGGTGACGAGTTTCTTCTTGACCTCTTCGAAGATCGGGGACTCCACGAACACTCGCTGAACCGAAATGCACGACTGTCCGGCCTGGTAGTTGCCGAAGGTCGCAATGCGTTCCACCGCCCAGTCGAGTTGGGAGTAGTCGGCGCACACCAATGCGGCCGCATTCCCGCCCAGCTCCAACGTCACGTGCTTGTCGGGTACGGCGTGTTGAATTTCGTGCCCGACGGGTACCGAACCGGTGAACGAGACCAATGGGAGTCGTGCGTCCGCGACCATACGTTTGGTCAGTTCCACCGAAGCGGGCAACACCGAAAAGGCCTCATGGGGCAGCTTCGTCTCGGAGAAAAACGACGCCAATTGCAGGGCCGCCAGTGGAGTGGACGGGGCCGGCTTGACGACGATGGGGCAGCCGGCCGCCAATGCCGGGGCGACCTTGTGGGCGACCAGATTGAGGGGAAAGTTGAACGGGGTGATTCCCAGGACCGGGCCACGGGGGAAACGCCGGGTATACGCGAGTCGCCCCAGGCCTGAGGCGTCGGTATCCAGACGTTGCACTTCCCCGGACATACGACGGACCTCTTCCGCCGCCCAGCGAAACGTGGACGCCGCTCGCGCAACTTCGATGCGAGACCACAGAATCGGTTTCCCCGATTCGGCACTGATCAGTTCAGCAAGCGTTTCGGCCTCTTCCTCAATGCGTCGACGCATGTACTCGAGCGCCGCGGCACGATCGTAAGCCGAGGTCGCGGCGAATTCCGGGGCGATCGAGTGGGCGGCACGTATCGCCGTTTCCACCTGCCCTTGGGTAGCCCAGGAGGTCGCTCCCACCGGAGCGTCGTTCCACGGATGGGTTACCAGGAACTCGTCCTCACCGTGCTGCGGACGACCTCCCACCCAAATTGGCGAGACTGGACGTTGACGTAGAGACATAGTCTTCACTGTACGGCTTCAATGTTTTGCGTCGCACGGTTATAGACGGGCGAAACCGGGGTACCGCTCGCCTCTTTCCAATACGGCGAGAAATCGGGCGATTCAGACGAAACGCCTCGTTCAGGGGGATGTCGCGCTTGCTCTTTCGGTGGTCACCACCTCGACGAACCCTCCCTACACGATGTGGCGCGGGCAAGGCATCATAGAAAGCATGAGTGAACAACAAGCAGGAGCGGGCTACCCCCAGCAGCCCGCACAATCGGGATACCCCGGTCAGCCCTATTCCGCCCCGCAGCAGGCTGGATACCCGACGCAGCAAGCGCCGTATCCGTACCAGGCTCAGGGGCCAAACGCCTTCGACAAGCTGGGTGTACCCATGCTGCCGGCCATTTTGGCTCTCTCAGCATTCGGTGCTCTCATTCTGACCGGTCTGTTGGCCGGAACCAGCGACGACATCTCCACGCCGTACGGATTCCTCGGTACCGGCATCGGCGGCGTACTGTCGGGATCGCTCTTCACCCTGATCATTCTGGTCGGACTGGCTCTCTTCACGCCGAAGAAGTACCTTCGTCTGTGGCAGTTCCTCTCGGTCGCGATCGCGGCGCTGTTCTTGGGCCGCTTCCTCTTCAACCTGATCACGGACAAGCCGGAAATGGACGCCTCGTTCTACCTGAGCGCCTTCCTGCTTCTGATTTCCTACGGCCTCCTGGCCACCGCTGCCATCCTCGTTCCCAGCGATGAGCAGAAGGCCAATGCCGCTCCCGGCGTTCCGCAGGGTGGCATGCAGCAGGCTCAGGCCGCACAGCAGCAGATGGGTCAGCCGATGCAGCAGCAACAGCAGCAGTGGCAGCAACAGCAACCGCCGCAGCAGTAACGGCGACGGTTCGCTTGTTGGACGAGTAAGTCCGGAATGGCTCGCCGTGCTGGACGGGTAGACCGGAAAAACTCGCCGTGTTAGACGGCGGAAACCGGAAAAACTCGCCGTGTTAGACGGCGGAAACCGGAAAAACTCGCCGTGTTAGACGGCTCGAGCCTTCCGGAATTTCTGAATAGGGTGCGTTTCGGACAGGCCGTCGTCGGCCTGTCCGAATGCTTGCGCGGAGTGGGGCACCGCCAGCGGACAGCGATTCCACGGTCCACTCTGGCAAAGCGCAGGTAAAATCTGCTTAAAAAAGGTGGTTGGAGTGCCTACTCCAACCACCTGAAATTCTTTGGTGAATCATTATTGCATTATCGGTTGAGCCGGTCAGTGCAGTTCCGCAAAGTCACGAGGCGAACAGTCCGCCGATATGAACCGTCTACATTCGCATCCGTTGGTCCATCTCGTAACCCGCGTACCCAACCGTTACCGTTCGAGCGCGCGACACACCGGAATAATAGAGGTGTACCCGTACACGGATACCGTCGGCGCGAGTAATCGGGTCGCTGCGCAACCTTAGGCTTCCACAGGCGTGCGGATGTCAACTTTTACGAACGCAGAGTGGTCAGTCTGGTGAACTTAAAGATTTCCGCCCTGGCGGGAGCCATTCTTCTTCACGGAGATCGTCGTCTTCTTCTACGTTGTACCGCTCGGCGTAGATGGCATACGGGTCTTCTTCCCGCTGCTCATCGTCCTGCTTACCGCGACCACTGAGTTCACGCTCGAGTGCGCGCAGATCAGTGTTCGGTGAGTGGTACTTCAGCTTACGGGCAACTTTTGTCTGCTTAGCCTTAGCTCGGCCGCGCCCCATCTGGCTCGACCCCCTCGCACAGAAATCATCGGGAAAGCCTTTCGGCTTCCCGGAACGCTTGCAATCTCTTCGTGGGTCCTACGGTACATGCTACTAGCGCTTGCATGCATCCCACCCCGGCGCTTTCGTTACCGAAATCCCGCCCCAGTGGGACATATTATGCAATACCTCACTTAAGGGCGGGAGCTCTTTTTCATTTCAACATTATGAGAGCCGGATCCGACGCAATCGCGCGATCGAGTCCATGCGTTCTTCGGCAAGCGTGTCAGCAGCGGCGACGGTTGTGGTTCCATCGCTTTCGGCGCGTTGCAAAACAGACGCGAGAGTAGTTCCAATGGCTTCGGTACGACGCTTGGCGCGATCAAAGTTGAACGCACCATAGTACTCGTCCGCGACCTGAATCACTCCGCCCGCATTGACCAGGTAGTCCGGGCAGTACAGCACTCCCGCTTCCCTGAGGTTGTGGGCGATTCCGAGGTCGTCGAGTTGGTTGTTGGCCGCGCCGCAGACGATATCGGCCTTGAGGTTCGATACGCTCTGCGCATTGATCACTCCCCCTAGGGCACACGGCGCATAGATGTGCAAACCCTGGTTCATGAGCATCTCATTGTCATGCACCCAATTCACATGGGGCACATTGTCCTTCACCCACTTGTGGGCCGCCGGATTGACGTCTGTGGCATAGATGTCGGCGCCTGCTTCACTCAGGTGACCGATCAAGTGTTTACCGACCTTACCGACCCCGGCGACTCCGACCTGCTTGCCGTAAAGATCGTCCGTACCGAATCGGTGCCGGGCCGCCGCTCGCATGGAGGTGAATACCCCGAGCGCGGTCAGAATCGACGAGTCCCCTGCTCCACCCGAATCGGGGCTGCGCCCGGTAACGTATTCGCTTTCCCGCGCCACAATGTCCATGTCCTGTACATACGTTCCGACGTCGCAGGCGGTGATATAACGGCCGTGCAGGCTCTGCACGAAGCGACCATAGGCACGCAGAAGCGCCTCCGACTTGATTTCGGTCGGGTCGCCCCAGATAACGGCCTTTCCACCACCGAGGTCGAGGCCGGCAAGAGCGTTCTTATACGACATGCCTTCCGACAGGCGCAGCACATCGTCCAAGGCCTCTTCTTCCGAGGCGTAATTGTGAAACCGGGTTCCGCCGAGTCCGGGGCCGAGTGCGGTGGAGTGAACGGCGATGATGGCACGCAGGCCGGATTCCGGATCGTGGCAGAAGACGACCTGTTCATGCGCCCGTCCGCTTTCGCGGGGGTCGAATATTCCCATGATATTGAGCTCCATTGCTGTACTGGGTTTGGTTTGACCAGTTGTTGTATCGCTTTCCCCGATGAGATATCGGACGGGTCAAGACCCGCTCGACATGATCTCATCGGCGATCGTCTCTGTGGTGGGAGACGGGTGAGACACGCGGTTGTGTCGTGGCATGACCTGTCAAAACAAACGGCGATGGCCTTCGGTTCGCCCCGAATTTCCTCACCGATTCCTTCTATTGGTCACACTCTTAAGTCTAAGCTCATTCGATTTTAAAGTTGCTGGTTGTCCCGGCACTTAGGAGATCCCGTCAAAACCGTTGCCTCCTCGGTTGTCCGAATTGGCGCAATGTGGCAGCATTAAGCCGTGTTTACTCCTGTCGCAGGTTATTTCCGAGTCTATGAACCTGTCAGCGCCTTTTCCGATTCGGATTTTTGGCGGCAATACGTGGAAGACGGCCGTGGCGTACCAGTCTGGGACGGGCCGACCATGATTCGCGAAATGCTGTATTCGCGGGTGGGGTGGCCCTGGCGGGAAGTACCGGATTTCCCTCGAGAGGCGTACCTCCTCCCCGGCGACGAACCTCTGATCTGCCCCTGGAACCTGACCTACCGCACCGCCCATATGGCGGTCGAACTGTCGTCCATGCTTCCGGGGACCTTGGGAGAGCGTCTGTTCCCTCCGGAATTCATCTCCTCCGCCTCCGATGTGGTCACTTCCGACGTCCACATCGACCGGCACGACACTCCCAGTGATTCACATGAGCGAATCTCGATATGGACGGTCCCGATTCGCTGGCTGTCGGCGATGCGCGGAACGGACAAGAAATACTCCACTTCTCACCGAACACGCCATTTGCTCTACCGAGCACCGATTCGCGATGTCCGTGCCCGCCTCCACATCGCGATGTCCATCGCCAATGAACACGATTGGATCGATGAAGACCTTGCTGGCGCGATCGACTCCACCCTGACCTGGTTGCGCGGATTCGACGACGCGTCAAAGGTCGAATTGGACTTCGGCGGGTTGACGACTCTCTGGACCGACCGACAACTGGCAGAGGACGACTCGGTGGACCTGACCTGGAAGGCTCTCGAAGAGGCCAACGACGGAAACACCTCGGGGGCCGAAAAACATCTGGAACGCCTCAACGCCCGCTTCCGTGAAATTCGCGCCAAGGAACGTCTGAACTAATACCTCTTCCGACCTCCCCTAACGGCACGAACGGAGGGCCGCCTCTCCTACTAGTAGGAAGGGCGGTTGACCGTTAGGAGGATAAAAACAACCATTTGCCCTATGTCGGACAAGCCAGACATCACAGACACTAGAGAGGAAATTTCGATTCAGTCATCGAGCGGGTACAGAGGAGATCAACGTGACGATGCAAGCATCCGCGTCCAATGACAACCAAACCCTGCTATTGCCCTCCGAAGTCGCAGCTCTCTTCCGAGTCGACCCCAAAACCGTCACTCGATGGGCCAACTCCGGGCGAATCTCCGCCATCCGCACCCTAGGCGGACATCGGCGATTCCTCGAAAGCGAAATCATGGAAATCCTCGATGGTGAGCGCGCCATGAAAATTCCTGTTCAACGGTGACCGCTCAGCTTGCCCCAGGCACTCCACCTTTGCGCTGCGGGGGATTCTCACGACCTGAAGGTCGCGACGAATCCTCCTCGCGCAAATCTGAAGCACCTGGAACAACCTGAGCTCTTCTCCAGCTCTACCGCCGCTGCACACGCGCTTCGCGCGTTGTTAGCGGCTCGCCAGTTGGCTCGTCCCTAGGGATGGAGTGATGGCAGCGCTCTTTTAGGAGCACAGGTAGCTCTACCGCCACTGCACTCCGCGCCTGCGGCGCGTCGTTAGCGGCTCGCCGGTTGGTTTATTCGTAGGAATAGTCTGGCGGTTGAGTTTGTCGTGGCGACGCAGGCATTTCTGCCTCAACGGTGCGTTTCGCGGTTCGAACTGGGGCTCTTGGGTTCGTCGTGGTGTGAGCTCGCAGGCCACTGCATTACATCCCCCGAAATTCCGATCAATGTGGGTCGCACCGATCCTTCGGTGTGGCCCACATTTATAGGTCCGGAATTGGACGTCATTTTAGATAATCGAGGGCTTCGACGAAAGCTCCACATTCTTCAGCCAGAATTTCCTTCGCCTCTTGACCGGTCAGATCCATTTCAATGGCCTTCAACGCCCCCGCCGCCTCGCCGGCGATCATGGCGTCGCACTGATCCCCGGCCAGATCACGTGCTCTCACCAGCAAACCTTTCGCCGTGTCCGCCTCCCCGCGCATCAAAGCACGTCTCCCCATGCGGGTGAGCAGTCGCGACAGATCGCTCACCAGGTACAGATCTTCGGCATGCTGCAGGGCCATACGGTCCAGACGTTCAGCCTCCGTCAACGCGTCCCGATCGTCGTGAACGCGGCTAAGAATATCGAGTGCCTGCAACGTCCCCCACATATCGCCACAGCCGGAAAAGCCGCGATGCGCCGCATCGGCGAACTTCACCGCGTCATCGAGAACGGAATCGCGCCACGCCGCGAGAGCATATTCGATGTTCCATGCCGCCGAGATCCACTCGTTCTGAACGGACATCGCATCTTCGAGCGAATGTGACGGTTCGTGGAATTGCCAACGTCCGGTCGCGGTTCGGGTGAGCGTGCGGTACCAATGCGCCATATCGACCCGGTCCGCCGAGCGATCATCGTCCGCAATGTCGGAGTGAAAAGGAGTGGACCGCTCGACGTCGCCGTGGTGTTCGTCCAGACGTAGCGACAAGGCTTCGTGCCACAGGCGTACCGCGGTCGCGTGGGCCGCGGATTCAAGATCCGCCTCGATCATATGGCGTGCATATCCATGTGCTTCGGTAATCCGTCCGGTGAGAACCCAGAACCACATCATCTCGAGAGCTGTACTGGCGGCCGTAGCGACATCGGTTACCAGCAGACGTTCCAACACCAGCCTGATGTTGGCGGATTCGTCCCGCAGCGACCGCAGCGCCGTTTCCTGGTGGCGACCTCGCAAGTCCGGGGCGACAGTGAGTACGTACGCCACGAAATAATCGTTGACGGCCTTCACCGCACGGTGTGATGCCTCGGTGTCGTCCTGTTCACGAAGCACAAAGGCACGGATCGTCTGCAAAAGCCGGTAACGGGGACCATGAGTTCCCTGGACGACGTATACCAACGACTGTTCCACCAGCCGGGTCAAGTCCTCATCCAGGTCGATGTCCAGGTCCTCGCACACCTCTTCCAGCGCCGCCAGTGTCATACCGTCGGCGGTGGAGGCCAAGCGTCCCAAGACCGTTCGTTGCGAGGACGTGGTCAAATCCCAGCTCCACGAGATCACGGCGTCCAAGGTCCTCTGCCGTGACGGGCGATCGTTCGAACGCGAACGCAGCAACCGGAAGCGGTCGTCCATGCGTCGCACCAGTTCGGACAGTCCGAGCACCCGTACTCGAGCGGCGGCGAGCTCGAGAGCCAATGGCAATCCATCCAGATGTTCGGCCACTCGAGTCAATTGCGACACGGTTTCCGGAGTGGGGCTGAGTTCGACACCGGTGGCCCGGATGCGATCGGCCAGAAGACGGAGAGCCGGGTAATGTCCCAGCTCCACCCCGCCCACAAGTTCGTCGGAGTTGGGGAAGTCGAGTGGATCGACCACCACGACCTGTTCCGCCTGCAAGCCGAGAACGTCCCGACTCGTGGCGACAATGGCGACTTCACCGGCAATTCCCAGAATTTCGTGTACCGCCGCGGTGACGGCGTCGCGGGCTTGCTCGCAGTTGTCCAGCACCAATAGTGAGCGCTTGGTGAGGAGAGCGCTCAGCAACCGATCACGTAGATTCGGCGGATTGTCGAGTGGCGATCCACCGGAGGCGGCGTCATCACGCACGCCCAGGTGTTCGGCCATCACTTCGTAGACCTGCGAGGCGTCAGTACCTCGAACCGTGGACAGGTCGATGAATTGAATTCCATCGTGGAAATCCGCCGATACCTCCCGAACCAGCTCCACCGCCGTCCTGGTTTTACCGACGCCGCCGGGACCGGTAAGGGTAACCAGACGGTGGCGTCGCAAGAACTTCCGGGCCCTCGAAAGCATCGCCTCACGCCCAACGAGGTCGGTGAGCGGCTCGGGAACCGTGGACACGCTCGCGGGTTGTTGCGATGTCGACGGCGCGGCGGGCAGGTTCTGTCGCAATATGTCCTGTTGCGCCTGTACCAGGTCGGGCCCCGGGTCCAGCCCAAGTTCGTCGCGTAGTCGTTCGCCGACCTCACTGAACACGTCGAGAGCTTCGGATTGACGACCCGCCTGATAGAGACTACGCATCAACAAGGCGTGCAGTCCCTCTCGCAGGGGATGCCGTTGTGCCAGCGCGGTCAGTTCGGCGACGACCGAGCTGCCTTGTCCGTTCTCCACCCGCAGTGAGGCGCGTCTTTCGCGGGCGGAGAGATGCTTTTCCTCCAGGTCCGCGGCCGCGGCGAGCGCGAATCGTTCGTGGCGGAACTCTCCGAAGGGATCGCCCCGCCACAGACTGAGTGCGGTGGACAGGAACTCCTGTTGGGTTCGGCTGTCAGGGGCGGTATCGACGGTGCGCAGGCTGTGTTCGAAGAGGTGTGTGTCGATTTTTTTCGGATCGACGTTCAGGCGGTATCCGTAGTCCTGCCAGGTAATGAGATCGGCGGCGTTCTCCCCCGCATTGCGAAAGGCCTGGCGCAGTTGCGAGACCTTTGACCGCAGGGCCGATTCCACTTTGGCGGGTACCGCGTCTCCCCAGAGTGCGTCGGCGAGTCGGTCGGCCGACACCACTGCGTTGGGGTGGATGAGCAATACGGTGAGCAGGCAGCGAACCTTGGTTCCGGGGATGTCGACGGGTCGGTCGTGTTGATCGGTTACTTCAAGGGAGCCAAGCACACCAAATCGCATAACACAAGGATACTTACGGTTTCCCAAAAGCGCATCCCACTACTTTTATATCGACTTTTACCTGCTGTTTCGTCCGGGTTACGGCTGATTCCCGGTGACCGTAATCCGATCGGAAGGATTCCGTAAGCGCCTCCTCCCATGATGGGCACATCGCAACAAACGAGGAGGAAAAATGAGCGACAACCTGAACCTGGCGATCATCATCGGCTCCACCCGCGACGGCCGTTTCGGCCCCTCCATCACCGAATGGTTCCGCGAGCAGGCGGAGCAGAACGACCGGTTCAATATCGACGTCATCGACCTGGTCGACTGCGAATTGCCGGACCAGTTGGTCGACAGCGAAGAGAACATTCCACGGGCGGTTTTGAACCTCTCCGAGCGTTTGGAGCGCGCCGACGCCTTCGTCATGGTCACTCCCGAATACAACCGGTCCTTCCCGGCCCCCCTGAAGACCGCCATCGACTGGTTCCACAGCGAATGGGCGGCCAAGCCGGTCAGCTTCGTCTCCTACGGAGGTATCTCCGGTGGTCTTCGCGGAGTCGAGCAGCTGCGTTTGGTCTTGGCCGAACTGCATGCCACGACGATTCGCGACACCGTCTGCTTCCCCAACTTCTGGGATTCCTTCGACGAATCGGGGACGTTGACCGACCCGGAGGGCCCCAACAAGGCCGCCCAGCACGTACTCAACAACCTGGCCTGGTGGGCGCAGGCACTCTCTCGGCAGCGTGCCGTCGAACCCTACGGGCAGTAAACCTCTCTCCGGAGTGGCCGCGTTTCCGACACCCGTCGCGGTCGCTCCTTTGATCTCCCAACCACTTCAACCGACTTAGGATCTCCCATGCAAGGCTCTCAGAAGACATCACTGACCAAGAACCAACGGGTTCTCTTGACACTATTGTGCGGCGCGGCGTTTCTCATCGTGCTGGACACCGCCACCGTCGTTACCGCTCTCCCTTCCATTCAGAGCGATCTCGGTTTCAGCGCCGGAGGGGTGCAATGGGTGGTCACCGGCTACTCATTGACCTTCGGAGGGCTGATGATGCTATGTGGTCGTCTCGCCGATCGATTCGGCGGGCGACGGATGTTTCTCATTGGGATGACGGCCTTCATCGTCACCTCCTGGTTCTGCGGTTTCGCGTGGTCCAGTGAAGTACTGGTCGTGTCCCGCTTCGCTCAGGGCGCCGCGGCGGCACTCACCATGCCGGCGGCATTGTCGGTGATCATGGCCAACTTCCCTGAAGGCGGACAGCGTAATAAAGCCCTCGGGGTCTGGTCCACCGTTGGCGGGTTGGGCGGTATCTCGGGGGCCGTCGTCGGCGGTCCCTTGACTGACGGCCCTGGCTGGTCCTGGATTTTCTACATGAACATACCTCTCGCTCTCCTTGTGGTGGTCCTGTCGTTTCGGTTCTTGGCGGCCGATCGAGGTAAGGCCGGTGGAGGCTCCTTCGATTTGAGTGGCGCGGCCACCATCACCTCCTCCCTCTTCCTACTGGTGTGGGCCATGTCGAATGTTCCCGAAAGCGGATGGCTGCACCCGACTACGTTGGGCATGCTCGGGGGATCGATCGTTCTGTTCGCCCTTTTCCTCGCCGTGGAAAAGCGCGCGGCCTACCCGCTGGTTCCCCTGCGACTTTTTCGTAACGGGACTTTGAGCGGTGGAAACGTCGCTCTGTTCCTGGCGGGCATGCTGCAGGGAACCTGGTTCATCGTCACGCTGATGGCACAAGGAGTCCACGGGTTCTCCGCCACTCAGTTCGGCCTGATCATGGTGGTTCCCGCTGGAGCGTCGATAGTGGGGGCCATGCTCGGCCAGAAGGTCACCACCGCCTTCGGCACTAAGCGAGTGGTGATAGTGTCCACGCTTCTCACCGCCCTGGCGGTGATCCCGTTGCTCAGTGTTACCGCCGATGAATTCAACCTGTGGATCGTGTTGTCGGGAGCCGTGGTCATGGGCTTGGTCTTCGGGGTTGCGATGGTGTCGACATCGATCGCCGCCCTGACCGGTGTCGACGAGGCAGACAACGGCATCGCCTCCGGCATTGAGGAAAGCACCTTCATGATCGGATCCCCGGTGGGAATCGCCATCGCGGCTTCGGTGGCCGCCTGGGTGACGACCACGATCGCCCCGGCCTCGGCAACGCAAGGGGAAGCCTTGATCCAAGGGCATCGCACCGCCCTCGTCGTCTTGGTGGCCATCGGTCTGCTCGCTCCGTTGCTGTCCTGGATTCTCATGCGACGCGATACGAGCTCGTCGTCCGGTGAATCGGGACCGTCAGAACCAAAGGAAACCACTCTGGTGGGGCCGTCAGGGGAGTGACGGTCGGTTGGAGGGCCGCCGGACGGGTAGATGAGTACCCGTCCGGCGGCCGTTTTTCGCGTCTATCGTCGGGGCTCCGACGGTCGCGGACGAACATCTTGGCTTTTCCCGTGCCATTGGGTACGATCTAGGCCGATTTTGTGGACACTTGTAACGTGATGCGAATGCGGTCCTTGTCGATTTCAACGTTGGTCAGCGCGATAGTGCTTCTTTTCGCGTTGGGCGTCCCCCTGTTCAATAAGGCCATTAATCCGTCGCAGGACGTCGCCGGGGAGAGTTTCGAGCTGGGGCGGGTCGAATTCACCGCCCCGGAAACGGCTCTTCTGCGTCCGGGGCTTTTTCGCCCCGAGGCCGGTCAGATCGAACTGACCGTGGGGAGGGCGACGGTCAACGTCAATGCTGCGGGTCCATATCACTACGATGCGGAATACCTGGCCGGGGAGGTGACTCGCCTGCTGGAAGCGCGTCCCGGGGTCAATATCACCGAAGCACGTGAATGTGTTGCCGCCAATGACGTCCAAGGCGCGGGCAGCAATTTCGTCATCGAGGACGGCACGGGGTTCATCTGCGCCTTCGTGGAAGACAACGTTCGATTCGAAGTCTCCGTTTCAGGCGATACACTCGACACTGCCACGGTCGTCCACATTGAAGAACTCATGGGCACACTCTCGGTGAAAGGCAGCTAGTTGAAAGTCGATGTCACGTCTCCAGCACAATGGACATTGGCATTCCTGGTGACGGCCTCGAGTATTCTTCTCACCTATTCGCTGCTGCCCAGCGCGTTGGCCTATCCCGTGGCCGGTGGAACCGCCATCGGCCTGTTCTCTCTCTTCGCGGTACCACTGTGGATTTTCTACCGCAAGATCCACAGTCGCGTCACCGTTCCCCCGTCCGCACTGGTACTCGGTCTGATATGGGGCGCTACGGTATCGGTCATGGCCAGTCTGTACGGTTCCGGCGCGGTTCGCGGCCTCCTGGCCGGCTCGGTCAATTCCGCCTGGGCCGAGCGATGGGTACCGGTCTTGGGCGCTCCGGTCGTCGAAGAGTCCGTAAAAGCCGCCGGAGTGATTTTGGTGGCCACCATCGCCTATCCCCGTTTTCGCAGTGTCCTGGACGGATTGCTGCTCGGCGCGTTCTGCGGAGCGGGGTTCCAGATCATCGAAGGCTTTGCCTATGCGATGTCAACGGTGGTGCTGCATCGCGCGGGGGACGACGTCGCACCCGTGATTTCGGTGTTCATCGTGCGGGGAATCCTCGCGGGTCTGTGGTCGCACGCGGTCTACACCGCCATTGTCGGGGCGGGGATAGCCTACGCTCTGCTCCACCAGAACGCGCGAGGGGCGCTGCTCGCGTGGGGCGCGTGGTTGTTCGCGGTCCTGTGCCACGCCTTGTGGAATTCTCCCTTCCTGCGCGATGGCGCCGGTTTGGGAGTGTGGGGCACTCTGAGCGGGGTCATCCTGAAAGGACTCCCCGCCGTCGTCGTGGTGGTCTGGCTGGCGCGGTGGCTGTTGCGCTGCACCGACCACGCCACAGCCACCGCGCGATAGGCGATTACTCGCCGCCGGGGCGTTGAATCTCCACGAATTCAAGGAGGTCCTGACGCGTCACGATACCGACCGGTTTCCCTTCGGCCAGCACCATCAGGGCGTCGTGATCGTGGAACACCTGTACCGCGTGAGCCACGGAATCGCCCGCACCGATGGTTTCCAAGGGCCCGCCGATGAGTTTCTCCACCGGATCGTGCAGCGTCGCCTCACCGCGGAACAGCTGATCCATCAAGTCCCGTTCGGCTACCGCTCCCGCTACTTCGCCACTGGTCACCGGAGGTTCCGCTTGCAGCACCGGCAACTGGCTGACGGAGTATTCGCGCATGATGTCGATGGCTTCGCGGATCGTGTCGGTCGGGTGTAGGTGAACCAGTTGAGGCAGGTCAAGGCGTTTGCGTTCGAGCACGTTCGCAACGGTCATATCGGCGCTGCCCGCGCTCATAAAGCCGTACGCGGTCATCCATTCGTCGGCGAATATCTTGGACAGGTAGCCTCGACCCCCGTCGGGCAGAAGCACGACGATGACGTCGTCCGGCTCGGCCCGACGCGCGACGTTCAAAGCACCCACCACGGCCATTCCGGCCGATCCGCCGACGAGAAGCCCCTCCTCACGTGCGAGCCGACGGGTCATCTCGAAGGCCTCCGCATCGGTGACCTCTTCGATCTCGTCCGGCAAGGTCCGGTCGTAATTGTCCGGCCAGAAGTCCTCTCCGACCCCTTCTACAAGGTATGGGCGACCGCCTCCGCCGGAGTAAACCGATCCTTCCGGGTCGGCCCCGACGACGCGGACCCGATCATGGGATTTCTCTTTGAGGTACTTACCGGTACCGCTGATGGTTCCGCCGGTTCCGATTCCGGCGACGAAATGCGTCAAGCCTCCCTCGGTCTGCTCCCACAGCTCCGGTCCCGTCGAGTAATAGTGGCTTTCCGGGTTGAAGGGGTTCGAGTACTGGTCTGGTTTCCAGGCCCCTTCGATTTCGGTGACGAGACGATCGGATACCTGGTAATACGATCGTGGGTCCTCAGGAGCGACCGCTGTGGGACATACGACCACCTCGGCGCCGTAGGCGGCCAGCACATTGCGCTTGTCGGCCGACACCTTATCCGGGCACACGAATACACAGCGATATCCGCGCTGCTGGGCCACCATCGCCAAACCGACACCGGTGTTACCGCTGGTCGGTTCCACGATCGTCCCACCTGGACGGAGTTTCCCCTCCTTCTCGGCGGCATTGATCATGGCCACGGCAATGCGATCCTTCACTGAACCGCCGGGGTTGAGGTATTCCACTTTCGCCAGCACGGTAGCGTCGATACCCTCGGTAACCGAGTTCAACTTGACAAGTGGGGTGTGACCAATAAGGTCAAGGACAGACTCAACGTATTGCATACCTTCAGATTAGAGGGCCGATCCGCCGAGGTCGCGTAGGCGTCGTAAGCCGCCACGTGTCGTACGTCGAAACCCACCGTATGCTGGAAGACAGCGGCAACGACGCCCCGAGCCGTCTAGCACGGCGAGTTTTTCCGGTTTTCTCCGTCTAGCACGGCGAGTTTTTCCGGTTTTCTCCGTCTAGCACGGCGAGTTTTTCCGGTTTTACTCGTCCAGCACGGCGAGTCTTTCCGGATTCCGCCGTCGACACGGCGAATCTTTCCGGATCGCAGCACTCGCGGCGGCATGTTCATCCGGAGACTGCCGGTAGCCGAATCGACTACTCGACGATCCGAGCTCTCTCAACCATCCAGTGAGGACCATTTACTTATGAGCGAATCGACTAACGCCCGCGCCGATATCGGCGTCATCGGTATGGCCGTCATGGGCTCCAACCTGGCGCGCAACTTCGCACACCACGGCTTTACCGTCGCCGTTTATAACCGCAGCCCACAACGCACCCGCGACATGATCGCCGAGCACGGTTCGGAGGGGGACTTCGTTCCCGCCGAGACCTTGGAGGAGTTCGTGGGTTCCCTGAAGCGTCCGCGTAAAGCGATGTTGATGGTGAAGGCCGGCCGAGGCACCGACGCGGTCATCGAAGAACTCAAGCCGCTACTCGAGCCCGGCGATATGATCATCGACGGTGGAAACGCACACTTCAGCGACACCATGGAGCGGGAAGCCGCCCTGCGCGAACACGATATTCACTTCGTGGGAACCGGTGTATCGGGTGGTGAAGAGGGCGCTCTCAAGGGGCCTTCCATCATGCCGGGCGGTTCAGTGGAGTCTTATGAGAGCCTGGGTCCGATTCTGGAAGCGGTGGCCGCCAAAGCACCCGACGGCACGCCCTGCTGCGCCCATCTCGGCCCGGACGGAGCCGGTCACTTCGTCAAGATGGTCCACAATGGCATTGAGTACTCCGACATGCAGCTCATTGGTGAAGCCTACGACCTCATGCGGCGTGGTGCCGGGATGGAACCGACCGAGCTGGCCGACATCTTCTCAGAGTGGAACCAGGGCGAGCTCGACTCCTACCTGATCGAAATCACGTCGGAAGTACTCGGTCACACCGACCCCGTCACGAAGCAACCGTTCATCGACATCGTCGTCGACCAGGCGGGGCAGAAGGGAACCGGACGGTGGACCGTCCAGTCGGCCCTCGACCTCGGGGTGCCGGTGACCGGTATCGCGGAGGCCACCTTCGCCCGTGCCCTGTCCAGCGGCGTCCCGCAACGCGAAGGCCTCAAAGGCCTGCTCGACGGGCCCAATACCCAGACGGTCGACACCCCGAAGGAATTCGTCGAAGACATCCGTCAGGCTCTCTACGCCTCCAAGATCGTCGCCTACGCCCAAGGGTTCGACCAGATCCGGGCCGCCGGTAAGGAATACGGCTGGGACATCGACCTAGGGCTTCCCGCGGCACTGTGGCGTGCCGGTTGCATCATCCGCGCCAAGTTCCTCGACGACATCACCGCCGTCTGGAAGGCAGATCCGAATCTTCCGAGTCTGCTGGCCGCGCCACGGTTCGCCGACATCGTCAACCAGGCCTCCGAGTCGTGGCGTCGCGTGGTGGCCTTCGCCGTGACCGCCGGAATCCCGGTTCCCGGTTTCTCCGCCGCCTTGGCGTACTTCGACGGTCTACGTTCCAACCGCTTGCCTGCCGCACTCGTGCAGGGGCAGCGGGACTTCTTCGGAGCGCACACCTATCGGCGGGTCGACGCCGAGGGCGTCTTCCACACCGACTGGTCCGGAGACCGCAGTGAGATCAAAATGGACTAACTGAGCTTCGTGAGTGCGGGGCGCGACTGCTCGTGTCCCGCCACTCCGGTCGGTCGTCAGGCCGCGACGGCGTTGGCCACGATGATGTCGTCCACATCCAGCGAGGAACTGGTCGGGAAACCGATGTGGCTGTGCGGCACCCCTGCGGCCACGAGGTGCGAGCCCAGGGCCGCGACCATCGCGCCGTTGTCGGTGCACAGCCGGATCTTGGGATACCGCAGTCGAATCCCGGCCGCCTCGGTCCGGTCGTGTAGGAGGTCGCGCAGGCGCGAGTTCGCCGCCACGCCCCCGCCGAGCAGGACGGTGTCGATATCCATGTCCTGGGCGGCCATGACGGCTTTCTGGGTCAGCACGTCGCACACGGCCTCCTGGAAGGACGCCGCGATGTCGTTGACCGGCACTTCCTGACCGGAAGCCTGGTGGGACTCCACCCAGCGGGCCACGGCGGTCTTCAGTCCGGAGAAGGAGAAGTCATAGCGGTGTTTGCGCATGTCTTTGGCGTTGGTCAGTCCGCGCGGGAAGGCGACCTTCGACGGATCACCCTGGCGCGCGGCCTTATCGATAGCCGGTCCACCCGGGTAGGACAGTCCTAGGAGCCGGGCCACCTTGTCGAAGGCCTCACCGGCGGCGTCGTCGAGTGTTTCGCCGACATAGGAACTGTTCAGGGCGAGGTCGTCGACCCGAATGATATTGGAATGTCCGCCCGAGACCAGAAGGCCAAGAGCCGATCCCTCCAGGGGACCGTTTTCGACCGTGTCGACCGCGATGTGGGAACTGAGGTGATTCACCCCGTACACCGGTACCCCCGTCGCCGCCGACAGGGCCTTCGCCGCTCCGACTCCCACCATCAGGGCTCCCGCCAAGCCCGGACCGGCGGTGACGGCGATTCCGTCGAGTTCGTTCAGGCTCACGTCCGCCGATTCCAAAGCACGACGCACGGTCGGAATCATCGCTTCCAGATGGGCACGTGAGGCCACCTCCGGCACCACACCGCCGTAACGGGCGTGTTCGTCGACCGAGCTGGCCACTTCGTCGGCGAGCAGCTCGTGGCCACGCACAATTCCGACCCCGGTCTCATCGCATGAGCTTTCGATGCCCATAATCAGCGGCCCACTCATTGTGCCTCCTCCAAATCCAAGCGCATAACGGCGGCGTCCTGTCCGGTCGCCTGATAGTAGTTCTTTCGTATGCCCACGCCTTCGAAACCGTAGGCGGCGTATAGCTTCTGAGCCGGTAGATTGTCGGTGGCGACTTCCAGAAGCACCGCTTCCCTCCCGTCGGCCCGGGCGGTCCGCAGCATGTCTTCCAGCAGAAGGCGACCTACTCCACCGCGCCGAACCTCGGGGCTCACGGCGATGTTGTTCACCCAGGCCTCTTCGCCGCCTTCATACATGGCGAGCCCGGCATAACCGACGATGTTTCCATCGGACACGGCGATACGGTAACGGAAACCGCACGCCAGTTCCGACCACAGCATGGGAGCGGTCCACGCGTCGGCACCGAAGATCTCGTTTTCCATCGCCACGATGTGGGGGATGTGCCACCAACGCAATCGTGCCAGGTGCGCCATTACTTCTTTTGCTCCGACAGAAGCTTGGCGTCGGGGCGCCGCAAATACAGCGGGGTCATCTCGTCGGAGGGGGCGCGGTCGAGAATGCGACGTCGGGCCACGGCCGCCAAGGTGGCGAGCGAGGGATAACGCGGTTCGTCGGCGACGTCCTGACGCAACCGGTCGGCGTACAACAACGCACCTTCGCCCACCGCACGATCGGCTTTCAGCTCGGGGAGGGCCGATGCCTTCCCCACCTGGGGATCCGCGACCCGAACTCCATTGTCGTATTCGGCCCAGTAGATTTCCTTGCGCCGTGCGTCGGCCGCCACCAGTGTGCGCCCACTCGTCTCCGCGCCGATTCCGTCCAGGGAGCAGACCCCATACACGGGAACGTCCAGCGCGAAGGCCGTCGCCGCCGCGGTCACCATACCGACGCGCAGCCCGGTGAACGGCCCCGGACCGATTCCGGCGACGACCGCGTCCAGGTCACGGGGTCCGATCCCCGCTTCCTCCTGCGCCTGCTGAATCATGGGAGTGAGGTTCTCCACGTGGCCGTGTTTGTCCACCAGGCGGCGATGCGCTCGTACCGCGACGTTCGACGTTTGATCGTCGTCGGCCGAGACATCGACGATGGCAGCCTGAACGGCACTGGTAGAGGTGTCCACGACGAGAGTCAGCATAAGGCTCCTACAGGTTCCACGATTTCTTTCAGGCGCTCGTTCCAGTCTCCCCCACGGGCGATAAGGCCGATCTCACGGCTATCGTCACTGTTACGTCGCAACGTCACTTCGAGGTGCGTCTCACCGAGGCGTTCGGCCAGACCGGCACCCCATTCCACCACCGTCACCGAGCGTTCGACATCGGTGTCGAGGTCCAGGTCGTCGAGTTCATCGAGACCTCCCAGGCGATAGGCGTCCACGTGAATCAGGGGAAGCCGGCGACGTCCCGGCCGGTGACTGCGAGCGATGATGAACGTGGGGCTGGTGATCCGCCCGGAGACGTCCAGACCTTCACCGATCCCCTGGGTCAGGGCGGTCTTTCCCGCTCCCAACGGCCCGGTGAGTATCACCAGGTCGCCCGCGCGCAGTACCTCGGCGAGGCGTGTGCCGAATTCGTGCGTGTCCTCAGCCGTCCTCATGGTCAGCTTCACAGTCGTCACCTCTATCGTTCCGTCATCCCTGGTCGCCCGCGGGTGGCGAGACAGAGCCCGTTCGGCTGTGTCTCACCGGTCATACCCTCCCCGGAAACGGATTCCACCACCGATGACGCGTGCTTTTCACGGTCGATTCGGCGGGAGGGGACATCGTTCCGGTCCGCGAGCTCGACTTCTCTACTGATTTGTAGATTATCTCCAATAGTTTTTGTGAGATCTCGCGGGGTTGTTCCAACTGGGGATTGTGCCGCGCTGCTACAAATGCCGTCTCCGCCCGCGTGAGCACCTCGGCCATGTCCCGAGAACACTTGACCGGGGTCAGGGCGTCATCGGTTCCGGCCACGATCAATACGTCCCGTTCGGACAATAGCGGCAGGGTGCTGCGCCCATCGTGGTCAAGAATAGCGCGTATATAGCCGACGACCGTTTGAATCGGAGTGTCTCTGTTCATATGTTCGATCAGTGACACCAGAGACGGAGACGGGTTCGGTGCAAGGAACGCCTGTTTCCGCGCCGTCAACCACACCGAATCGCCCACCAGACGACGTGCCCGCTCGATCAACTGCGGTGTCCACCGACTGACCCGCTGCATCATCGGAAGCACGGTGCGCTTGATGCGCTGGACGATTCGCATGGGTTTGGTATCGACGTCACGCAGCGGAGAGGCGGACGACGACACCAGAGCCACCGAATCCACTCGTTCCCACAGCCGTGGATAGCGCTCGGCGACTTCCTGGATCACCATTCCACCCATGGAATGCCCGATCAGAACCAGACGCGAACGGGGCGCCACGCTGTCCACCACCCGCGACAGGGTGGAGGCCAGGTCCGCGATCGAGTACTCCACCTTCGGGAGCGCACCCGATAGGCCGTGACCCGGCTGGTCGTAAAACACGCACTGCACCGGCCACCCGTCCTTGATCCGCTCGGCGCAGGCCTGGCGCTGAAAGTAAAACGTCGCCGAATTCTGAATGTAGCCGTGTAGGAACACCGCCGTCACGGGAGCCTCTTCCGATCCCACCGTCTCCACGTGCACCGAGACCCCGTCGTGGTTCGGCACCGACCGGATCGAATCGGTGGACGGCATCTCGAACGGTTCGTCGGCGTAAGGATCGTCGGAGCCCGCCTTGGCCCGACGCGCCAGGTACTTCGGTACCGCAATCGTAGTGGCGACCCCGGCGGCAATGCCGCCGACCGCGGCCCCGGCCATTCCCAGCTTCTTCCATGACGCCACGCGTGCTCCTCAATGTCGGTCTATCGTCATATCCGTCGTGCTGCCCGGCGCATCCGTATCGACTCAAGCGAACCTACAGGGCCCCAACGAGAGGCGGCGAGGTCATCGCCTCCGGCGTTTCAATCCACCCAACGACGCGGTACTCGGCTGCCGATTCCGGTGAAAATCTCATTGGCGATCGTCCCCGACCACCGCGCCCAATCGTCGGGGCCGGGTGCGTCGGTTCCCGCTCCGAAGAACACCACCGGATCCCCCGCGGCGACCGTGTCGTCCCCACAGTCCACCACGACCTGGTCCATCGAAACCCGACCGATGATCGGCCGCACCTTGTCACGCAAGAGTACGTGCGCCTGACCCGAGGACGAGCGTGGTATCCCGTCGGCATAGCCCAACGGCACCAAGGCGGTCGTGGTGTCCTGTGCCAACCGGTAGATATGGCCGTAGCCGACCCCGGCACCGCGAGGCACCCGCTTGACCAGAGATACATGGCTGCGCAATTCCATGGTGGGTCGGAAGTCCGCGTTGTGTCCAGACACCGGATTCGAACCGTACAGAGCGATTCCGGGCCGAACCATGTCGAAATGCGCGTCCGGGTGCACCAGAATCGCGGCCGAATTGGCGAAATGGCGCATTGGTATCGACAGACCCGCCGCGCCGGCCACCTCCCAGGCCCGTGCGAAAGCGCGCTTCTGGTGTGTGTTGGCGTCGACGTCGCCTTCCTCCGCCCGAGCAAAATGGCTCCACAACGCCACCGTCTCGATGTCTCCGGAATCGACGTAGCGCCGGAGCCGCTCGGCCATCCCCGGCCACTGCGACTCCACGGCCCCACCTCGAGTGATTCCGGTGTCGACCTTCCAATGCACCCGCGCACGACGCCCTTCGACACGGGCCGCCTCCGCCACGGCCTCCAGCTGTTCGATCCCGGCGACACTCACATCGACGTCCGCGGCAATCGCCTCTCGCAGCTGCTGGATCTGATGTGGAACGAAAAACACCGCCAGGATCGGAGTGTCCACGATCTTGGCGCGATGCCGCAGATCCAGCGCCTCCGCCAATGTGGCCACACCCAGCCAGTCGGCTCCCGCCGCGACCACATGTGCGGCGGTCCCCTCTAGGCCGTGACCGTACCCGTCGGCCTTCACCATGGCCATGTGTCGCACAGGCGCATGGCTCCGCAGAACCGAAAGATTATGCGCTAGATTGGCGGCGCTCAAACGCGCTTCCGCTATCCCCGCCATCCCAGCGTGCGGAGCAAGAAAACCGGTTTCACCAGACATGTCCTACAGACTACGCGGTCATCGCTGCGTATCGCCGAACCAAAGCACCGGATGTAAGGTAATCGAGCCAACGCCCTAGCGGGTCACCTGAAAGCTCGGCGACGTCCACGTCTCCCAGTCCGAAGCCGAATCCGGGTCACCGCCGGGACGAACGACCGAGAGACGCACCTGCCACTCGCCGACGCGCAACGACCGATCCACCACCTCCGCCAGATCGAGGATCAAGGTATCGTCCACCCCCGGCGAACGCGGCATGAATTCCTGCTCCAGCGAATCCACCACGGTACCCGTGTCCGCGTTGACGACCTCCACCAGCGACGTCCGCGTCTGATACGCGAGGAACGCCTGCAGGCCCGGCAGGGGGTCGCCGCGTTGCAGAACCCGGTCACCCTTCCACGGCTCGGTCAGGTCCCCGTCATCGTCGGCCACCACCAGCCTCGGGTAGGTCTTATGATCCAGTATCGACAGTGAGTTGAAGTCGCCGAAATAACCCGAATACGGCAGGCGCCATTCCTCGGCACCGTCCGAAGCCACCACATAACCTCCGAAAACACTGTGATCGGGCATGTTCTCACCCGGCCGCCAGGTCACCTCCACCGACCGGCTCGCCCCGGCGTCCAGCTGAAGCGACTTCGGTTCGAAGGCGATATCCGGATCGACGGCGTTCCAGTCGATATCGCGAATATCGCCGTCGGTGGCCGCCGCCAATTGATGCTCCATATCCAGATCGAGCGCTTCGTCTCCAACATTGGACGCTTCGAACTCGAAGACCCGTTCACCCGTTCCGTCCCCGGTGCCCATCACCACGGGACGCAACACGACCGTGGCGTCGAGCGCGGCCGGTATATCGATCAGTCCAGCCCCGACGCGATGCACCGACTCCCACAAAGGGACCTCGGAGTTCTCCCGCCACGGCACCGGCGAAGCCGACGCACTCAAACGCCGCCGCACCTCGGCGGGATCCATCGACGGGTCCTCCCCCAACAACAGAGCCGCCGCGCCCGCCACATGTGGCGCCGACATGGACGTCCCCGACACAGACTTGTAATCGGCCTTGTCACGCACCCAGGTCGACCAAATACCGCCGCCCGGAGCGGCCACATCCGGCTTGGCGGAAAGATCGGGCGCCGGGCCGATGGAACTGAACGACGAAGCGAGACCGGCGTGCGGCAAATCGACCGCGACCGTGTCGTCGCCGAACTCAATACTCGGGTTCAACTCCAGGTCAATGAGATCGCGCAGGTAATCCCCCGCCTCTCCGGGAATCACCGCCCCGGGAACGTCCCCCTCGTCGACTCCGCCCGCGCTGAAGGGACCGTCGTTGTTGTTGTAGATAACGACGGCGCTCGCTCCTGCCGCGACGGCATTGTCGTACTTGTCGGCGAACGTGCAGTCACCGCGTTCCACCAGGGCCGCCGTATTGTCGGGGTCCGACAGTTCGACCGCGTCACAGGCGCGTCCGAGAAATTCCAGGTCGTCACTGTGATAACCGATTTCAGGGGCCTTGGCTTCATCCAGTGGTCCCCAACCGATCTCCTTGTCGAAGGGTTGAGTCTGCGCGGAGCTCATCCGGGTCTCGCGGTTGTCCAGTGAGGCCACCGAAATCACGTTCTCGCCGACGCTGGGGGCGCCAAGGGAAAACGCTCCGGTCGTCCCGGCGTTTCCGGCGGAGGCGACCATAACGATCCCCTCGTCGACCATTTCCGACGCTGCTACCGCCGTCGGATATTCCGGCCATTGAAAGGCGTAGCCCAGTGACATGTTGACCACGTCCATACCGTCGTCGGCAGCCCGTTCCATGGCGTCCAGAATGATCTCCGAGCTGGTAGCGCCCTCGCATCCGAAGACGCGGTAGGCCCCCAGACCGACGTTGGGCGCCGCGCCCACTACCTCGCCGTTCGCACCGACGATCCCGGCCACGTGGGTGCCGTGTCCATTGCAGTCCATGGGGTCGCGATCCGGTTGGGGGCGACGGTCCCCTTTGTCCGAGCGATAATCGTCGCCGACGAAGTCATAACCGTGCGCGACACGGCATCCGTAACCGAAACAGCCGCCCAAATCGGGGTGTTCGTAATCGATGCCGGTGTCGATGACGCCGACCTTGACGTCCTCACCGGCGATCCCGCGACGGTGCGCTTCGGCCGCGCCGGTCGCGTCCACCGCTTGACCCATTTCCTCCCGCTGGGCCGACTCCTCCACCGCTTCCAGGCGTGGGACGGGGATCTCGATATCGGGCCAGACACGTTCCACCGCCGAATTCCGTTCCAGGTGTCGCGCTTCGGCTTCGGTCGCGGATATCGAAACTCCGTCCCAGAGACGTCCGTATTCACGACGGACCTCCACGTTGTCACCCTGCAAGAGGGACGGTTGAGAATCGCCGTTCCATTCCAGCAGCCAGACGCGTTCTCCGGCTTCCGGTTCCGTCGCCTCCGTTGCCGCAGCAGACGAAGCCGTTGCCGCCAGCACGGCGGCCAGCGTCATCGACAGTGCACGCCTCAACACGATATAGCCGACCTTCCTGATAGGTAAACGGTGGAACCCCACTGTGCAGTGTGGATTGCAGCCTATCCCTCAAATCAGCGGCGTGTTTGGGTTTTAGGAGACCGCAGATATTCGACACCAAAGAAAGTGACGTACCATCATGTTCTGTCGTAGCCCCAATGCCCTGGACAACCCCGTGAGGATACTGATGGATGACGCAGGTCTCTTGATCGCAATCGCCGCCATTGCGATTCTTGGTAGCACAGGAGCAATAACAGCGTGGTGTGGCCATAGGACTTCTCAGCTATACGTCTTCGTCGTCGAACTGTTTATGCGCCACAGGCTGGGGATAAAGCGCTCCAAGGAACACGCAGACATCGTTGCGGTGCCCTTCTACGGCGGATTCGGGTTGATGTTCTCCCTCTTCCTGCTTCTCTATACTATTGAAGCGCTGGCTAGTGAGAAGCTTCCAACAGTCGTTATGGGTACAGTTGCCATGGGCCTGGTCATGCACATCTTCCTGACGATCCCGTTGTCGATCGTGATGGTAAAAACCGGCCGACCCAAGTTCCTTATGCCACTTCGCATGAGAAAAAGCAGCCGTCAAGAGCCGAGGGACAATGTGTACTTAAGCTCAGCCGAGGTCGTCGCTCCTGCGAACAAGGCTTGCAAGACGGCTGCTTGCCTGCAAAGCGCGGCCATCGGGGTCTGATGCGTGTTTTACAGCCTTCTCTGGCCCCATCGTCGTGGATCTGAATGTTAGTAGAAGAACTCTCAGTTGGCAGACCGATATCATTGAAACCGGGTATCACACCAGATATTCCCCAGGAACTCACCTACAAATCTGCAGGATAGAGCGTGAAGTGGTCGGCTCCCCAGATCGGCTTAAGTTCGCGAAAGTGGCGCACGTCCTTCGTTACGAGGGTAGTGGTGCGATAAGCATCAGCGAGGACGACAAGCGAGGCGTCTGCGACACCGACATAATCCCGGTCAATTTTCGAACGGCTGATGATCTCGTGGGCCGCTTGGTGGTCATCCCCTGTCCACGTTGCCAGGTCGAAGACTCCAGCTGAGACGTATTCGGAGAATTTCAGGGCTGCCTCAGCGCCAAGCCGTTTGGCGAGCATATAGTCGGACTCCGCAACGATAAAGGGGGACAGCACAAGAGTGTGCCTTGGATCAGACAACACCTCGCTGACCATCCTGTGGACCGGGTCATCCTCGTCAAATGCGGCGAGAATCCCGCTAGTGTCCAAAATCAACGTTGCCATAGTCCATCCTTACTCGCCAAAACCCCTTTTGAGCTCGGCGTCAATTTCTTCAGCTGTCAACGGATCGCCGCTGTGGAAGCCACCAAACGGTGGGCGGGTTCGGCCTGAACGCCGGTCAGCCAGGATTTGAATCAGCTCCGCCAGAGTTGCAGCACCTTCATCTTTCGCCATGCGCTGCAACTGGTTTCGCAAACTCTTTGGCACCTTAATGGTGGTCATCTCTCTTAGCGTCATCATTCTATAACCTTCCCCTCAGCCCCCGAGGCGGGGGTATACTCCAGTATACCATATGTGATGTCATTCACCATTCCCATTATGAACACGCCTGTTCTGTCGTGTTCATAATGGGAATGGTCGTTTTGGACATGTGTTTAACACACATCGATTTGTACCGACTGGCAATTTACCAGCGTAGCCCCTCATGGCCGAATGACAAGGCGTTCCACCAAGAAACCGAGACGCCAGTAAGACTGGCGTGTTCTAACTGGGGAGATACCGTCTTGGCCCATGCGGCATCGCAGAGCAAAACGTCACCTGCCGCATCGCCACTTGCGGCGATATTCTGACCAAGGCACTCTTCATGCATTGGCATACTTGGGTTGCTTCGCATATGATTTCAGGTCTTTTACGTAGTTTTAACTGGAACGGCCTAGGACTGAGCCCCGCTAGACTCCGAAGAGCCACTATAAACCAACCATCTAAAACACAAAAAACTCGATGAACCTACGGTTTCATCGAGTTTCCAATGTCCTGAGACATCACAATGGCGGTCTCGACGGGATTTGAACCCGCGACCTCCGCCTTGACAGGGCGGCGAGCACTCCATACTGCTCCACGAGACCATGTTCAATTGTGAAAATTCGCTGGGCGACTCACTTCTAAAACCTCAGAAGTGAAATCGTTTCTGCGACTTCTCATTTATACCAGATGTCTTTTTGAGCTCCGCACCGGGCTTGGCTTCGATGTGTCGAAGCATTTTCCATGCGAACCAAGCAAAAACACTTGATACCGTACCCCCAACGGGATTCGAACCCGTGTTACTGCCTTGAAAGGGCAGCGTCCTAGGCCTCTAGACGATGGGGGCCTGACTTTATCCGAGCCATCTACATGATCGGAAGCGCGCCACGCATACGGAACCCTTATTCGGTCCGCTGCGCTAACTGCGAAGCCTCAATAAGCATACGCGATCGTTCGTCGCTCGTCCACAGCGGGGTCAAGATGAGACCGCCATCTCAAGGCGATCGCGATACGGCAGTTCAAGGCGTCACAACCTCAATGACTCCTGCAGCGCTGCTAGCGTATTGGCATGGACATCGGCTATCTGGGACCCAGCGGTACCTTCACCGAAGCGGCTTTGCACGACCTTCCCGACAGCGAACGGCATCACCCCGTCCCAATGGCATCCATTCCCGATGTTCTTGACGCACTCCACAACGGCGAGGTCGACGCCGGATTCGTTCCGCTCGAAAACAGTCACGAGGGAACCGTCAATCCCACCCTGGACCGGCTTCTCCACGGCGATCCGGTCGTCATCACCGCCGAGGTGGACTATCCGGTGAGCTTCGTTCTGGCCACCGCCACACCGAACAAGACGGTAGGCACCATCGCCTCGCACCCGCACGCACTGGCGCAAGTACGCGGATTTCTGCGTTCGTCCTTCCCCGAGGCACGCATCATCGAGACTCTATCGACCGCGGCGGGTGCCGATGCGGTGCGGAAATCGGAAGCCGACGCCTGTGTCTGCGGTCCGCATACGACAGAGCAATCCGACCTGGTTATCCGCTACCACGACATCGGTGACAACCCGAACGCCGCCACACGGTTCGTCTTGCTGCGACGCCCCACTCCCCCCGCAGAGCCCACCGGACACGACGTGACCTCTCTAGCGGTGTTCCTCCGGCACGACCAGGTCGGTGCCCTGGTCACGGTGCTACAGCAGTTTGCCGAGCGTGGTATCAACCTCACCAAGATCGAGTCACGCCCCACGGGGGAAGGCCTGGGGCACTACACCTTTCTGCTGGACTGCACCGGTCATCTCCACGACGCCCGAATCGGTGACGCCCTCGCTGGAATCAAGCGCTCCGGAGCCGGAGTGCGCTATCTGGGGTCCTACGAACGGCAATGGCTGGAAGTGCCGATCGGACCCTTGCCGGGCATGACCGACGCCGACTTCGCGGCCGCGTCAACCTGGCTCGAGCAACTGCGTGCCACTGGGCACGACGGCGATGACGGGCAGCAGAATTCAACCCCATCCCAGTTCGTGTAGATGAGCGTCGTCGATACCGAAGTGATGCGCGATTTCATGGACCACGGTGGTGCGTATCTCGGCGATCATCGCCTCCCGATCGGACACCGCGCTCATATGCGGCCCTCGGAAGATCGTAATGGTGTCGGGCAGCACGGCCCCGTAGTCGCTACCGCGTTCGGTCAACGCGATTCCTTCGTACAGACCTAGGAGGCCCGGCTCGCCCGGCGGTGGTTCGTCCTCAACGAGAATCACCACATTGTCCAGCAAGCCCATGAGCCGTTGGGGAATCGAATCCAGAGCGTCTCCGACGGCCTCTTCGAATTCCTCGGCTGTCATTTCGTATCCCACCTCCCTAATGTGACAGCCCCGGCGATCGAGCTCCACCGTCGGCCGCTGTGGGAATGTCGCTCACCTGGAAACGACACGATCGGGGGTGAGTTTCCAGACATTGCGCGTTCCATTCCGCGCAATCGCGGCGCAAAACCGTTCAAACGGGCCACTAGCGGGGCAAATTCCCCATTGACCGCCTCCGTGAAAACACGATCTGATGTGCAATCGCTCAGGGTTTGTGATTAAGATTCTCACTATGCAGACTTTTGCTTCTGGCCTAGCCACACAACGAGGTGATTCACGCACGTATCTGATGTGCCGACCGGAGTACTACACGGTCGAATACGCCATCAATCCCTGGATGGACACCAGTCAACCAGTCGATACCGCCAAGGCCCTCGAACAATGGGAAAACCTGAAAGCCACCTACGAATCGCTGGGACACACGGTTGAGGAAATCAGTCCGGAACCCGGGCTCCTAGACATGGTGTTCTCGGCGAACGGCTCGTTCACCGTCGAGGGACGGGTTTACGGTGCCAAATTCCGCCACCGTGAGCGGCAACCCGAAGCCGGGGCGTTCGACAAGTGGTACGGGGACCGGGGTGGATGGTTCTACACCGCTCCTCGTTTCATCAACGAAGGCGAGGGCGACTTCACCTATCTCGAGGGTTCGGGCTTGATCTTGGCCGGTTGGGGTTTCCGCACCGACCCGGCCGCACACGCCGAGGCCGGGGAGGTCCTGCGCCGTCCGGTCGTGTCCTTGCGGTTGGTCGACGAGCGCTACTACCACCTGGACACCGCCTTGGCCGTCCTCGACGACCACCGAATCGCCTATCTGCCAGAGGCGTTTTCACAGGATTCACAGGTCTTGTTGCGTCGTCTCTTCCCCGACGCCGTCATCGCGACCGAAGAGGACGCGGCCGCCTTTGGTCTGAACTTCGTGTCCGACGGACGCAATGTCGTGATCAATTCGGAGGCCGAGGCATTGGCCGATAAGCTGTCAGATGCCGGCTTCGAGGTCACCTCGGTCGATCTCTCGGAATTCAAGAAGGGCGGCGGATCAGTCAAGTGCTGCACCGCCGAACTACGGCCGTAGTTTCCACGTCACGTCATGGCCCGTCCCGCACTCTGCGGGCGGGCTTTAATCGTGTCTGGGGCCGTTGAGGGCTTCGGCGAGAGAGACGACGGTCTTGGTGCGACGAAGCGTTGCGGAGGAGTGGGAGCGTCGCGATGGAGCACGTTCCGGTCGACGTGCACTGAGCGGCATGGTTTCGCGCTGCGTGGGAATGACCGACTTCGGCAGCGGAATACATTCGACCCCGGGGCGCCGGAATACGAGAGCCAAGTGGGCGTCGATTCGCCACATTCGTTTGGGGTGACTGGTGGGCAACCAGAAGTGGAAGTGTTCCCCGCCGGCGACGAAGCTCAGCTCCACTCCGGGGCGGTTCGGGATGGCCGACCAGCGCATCGATTCGATTTCGTTGACCGGGGCGTCCAGAACCGCCCGTACTCGATTGAGCAGGCGCGATTGCCGGGTAATGACGAGTCGCCGTCCGGTCAACATGAGTATGTGTTCGCCAGAAGCGTAACCGCCGGAACCGATGAGCTGAGTAACGAGTATCACTCGATCCTGAGGTGAAACGTTGAGGCGAAGATAGGGCAGGTGGCGTGTCAGTTGCGAAGAGACGATACCGGCTTCGGCAGAGGCGGCGAGCATGGTGCGCGAAAAGATGTCCATGTGAATTATCCCCCAGAATTTCCGTGTGGTTCATCACTGCCTTTGGTATCTGTAACGGAAATTCGCATATGCACGTTACGGCTCTGAGTGAATAATTCACCAAGTCATCCAAACAGGTGAAGGAAGAGCGCCGCTCACAATGAAAAAATCACTGGGAAGCGTAATGTCTCGGGCGTCAGAGGTGTGAGCGTCTCTCCACCGGGATATCCATGACTCTCGCTCTCCACAGAAGCAGATTGCATGTGCAGATTTCGGTGTCGCCACCTTAACGGTCATAACTCCGTCGTGGAGGTGGCGTCGGATTCGGACGTCGGCTCGTCCTCGTCTTCGTCGTCCACCACGGTCGCGTCATCGTCGTCGGCCTCGGACGGTTCGTCGTCTTCAGAGACCGGCCGTCGTTTCGGCTCAGTGTCTTCCGGGGGCTGCGGCATGCTTTCGGGCGGACGCGGCGCACTCTCGACGTCGTCGTCCTCGGACGGTCGATCGATCTCCACTGACGTCAAGCGCAGTCGCGGACGATCGTCCTCCGCACTCTCGGCACGATCGTCGGGAGCATCCTCGGAGCCATCGCGCTCTTCGCGATCGGCTTCCAGTTCGGACGCCGTGACGGACGGGCGGGGCGGCCCCGGCGGCGTCGGCCGGTCTTGACGCTCGGGAAGAGAAAAATCGTTCGGCAACTCGGCCGGTCGCTGCGCGGTGGGAACCTCCTGGCCGTTTTCCACCTCGTGGAGAACGGCCAGGCCCGTGCCCGCGAAAGCGACCATCGTTCCCACGGTCAGCGCACCAAGTGTCAATGGAACGCGCAGTAGTCGGGTTTGTCCCACTTCGATCGGTTCGATGTCCCCACCTGAATCCATACCCACCTCATTCCAGAAGGACACGATCTAGAATCAGTCTGTTGTATTTTGATTACTCTTCGAAATCAGACTGTCCGTTTTATGGTACTATCGTCGGTTTTCTGCACCAAAATCCGGTTACTTGTCGTCCAGAAAGTCACACTCATTGTAATCGACCGGTGGGGGTTGCCCACAACCCGCGCGCTTCTGCCATGCTTAATACACCGGTATCTCTAAATTGCGAGGAGGCAACTATGGGCACTGGTGAAGACTCGCCACGTCCAAGCAAGAAAAAGGCGGCCAATCGTCGCCAAAGTTCTACCTCCGGTACGAACTCACCACAGTTCGTTCAGATCATCACTCCTGAGGGTAAGCGGGTGAAAAAGCCCGAATTCGACGTCAAACTCAGCGACGACGAGTATCGCAGTCTCTATCGTGACCTCGTCATCTCTCGTGAACTCGACGCACAGGGCACCGCTCTGCAACGTCAGGGACATCTCGGCCTATGGCCGTCCATGCTCGGTCAAGAGGGCGCACAGATCGGCTCCGGCCGTGCGCTCGGCCCCAACGACAAGGTGTTCCCGTCCTATCGGGAGCTCGGCGTCCAGTGGGCCAAGGGCCTGGACATCATATCCGCATTCTCCCTGTTTCGTGGTGTCGACCTGGGTGGACGCCCGGTCGAGGACGACAAGTTCAACATGTACGAAATCGTCATCGCCGCGCAGACTCTGCACGCCACCGGCTACGCCATGGGTATCACCAAGGACGGCGCCGTGGGCAACGAAGACGGCGAAGCCGTTATCACCTACCACGGCGACGGTGCCACCTCCCAGGGTGACTTCAACGAATCGCTCGTGTTCGCCTCGGTGTACGACGCGCCCATCGTGTTCTTCTGTCAGAACAACCAGTACGCCATTTCCGAACCGGTCACCACACAGTCGAAGGTCGCACTGTCCCAGCGCGGCGACGGCTTCGGGATCGACACCTATCGGGTGGACGGAAACGACGTGCTCGCCTGCTACGCGGTGACCCAAATGGCCATGCAACGAGCCCGCATGGGTGAGGGCCCCGCTCTCATCGAAGCGGTGACCTACCGTATGGCACCCCACACGACCTCCGACGACGCCACCCGTTACCGCGGGAAGGACGAAGAAGAAGAATGGCGGGCCAAGGACCCCATCACCCGTTACCGCGCCTGGTTGAAGGCCGAAGGACTGGCCGACGACGAATTCTTCGACGCCATCGACACCGAAGCCGACGAAGAAGTTCGTCGCCTCCGCGATCGCGTGATCAATATGCCGAACCCGGACGTGAGTTCCATGTTCGACCACGTCTACGTCAACAATCCACAGGACCTTGAACAGCAACGCCAAGAGGCCGTGGAATTCCGCGACTCGTTGGAGGAAGGGAGCGACGCCTAATGAGCACCTCGATGTCAATGATCAAAGCTCTCAACGCGAGTCTGCGTAAGGGCATGGAAGACCACCCCAAGACCGTTGTCATGGGTGAGGACGTCGGCGACCTGGGCGGAGTCTTCCGCGTCACCGACGGGTTGAAGAAGGACTTCGGAGTCGACCGAGTCATCGACACGCCTCTCGCCGAATCCGGCATCGTCGGAACGGCCATCGGTCTGGCGTTGCGCGGCTACCGTCCGGTCGTGGAAATCCAGTTCGACGGATTCGTCTACCCGGCATTCGACCAAATCGTCTCCCAGCTGGCCAAGATGCCGTACCGCTCCAGCGGTAACGTACGTCTACCGGTCATCATCCGTATCCCCTTCGCCGGGGGCATCGGTGCCGTCGAGCACCACTCCGAATCGCCGGAATCCTACTTCATCCACACCGCCGGCCTCAAGGTCGTCTCCCCGGCGACCCCCGAGGACGCCTACTGGATGATGCAGCAGTCCATCGCCGACGACGACCCGATCGTCTTCCTGGAGCCCAAGCGTCGCTACCACGCCAAAGGCGAGGTCAATGAAGACGCCGCTCCGCTCCGGCTCGACCAGGCGCACATCGCCCGTCCAGGAACCGACGCCACCCTGATTTCGTACGGCCCGACCGTGGACCAGGCGATGGCGGCGGCGGACGCGGCGGCCGATGAGGGCCGCAATCTGGAGGTCATCGACCTTCGTTCGCTCTCCCCCGTCGACTGGCCGGTACTGGAGGAGTCCGTCCGTCGTACCGGACGAGGAATCGTCATCCACGAGGCAAGCCGGACCCTCGGACTAGGTTCAGAGGTCTCGGCCCGCCTCACCGAACAGTGCTTCTACTCGCTGGAAGCCCCGATTCAGCGCGTCACCGGTTACGATGTGCCGTATCCGGCCAGCCGTCACGAGGATGACTTCCGCCCCAGTGTGGACCGTATTCTCGATGCCGTCGATGCCACGTTCGAGTACTGAGGAGAGGGTTTATGGCGCAGGAAACGATTTTCAATCTTCCCGACCTCGGTGAAGGTCTCACGGAGGGCGAAGTCGTCAACTGGCTTATCGAGCCGGGCGACGAGGTCAAACTCAATCAGCCGTTCGTCGAGGTGGAAACCGCCAAGGCTTTGGTCGAGGTTCCCAGCCCCTTCGACGGCGTCGTCACCACCTTTCACGCCGATGAGGGAACCGTGCTCGACGTGGGCGCACCCTTGGCCACCTTCCAGACCGAAGGCGGAGACGACTCCGCACCGGCTGCCGAGGCGGACAAGGGCGCGGAGGAATCCTCCAAGCGCACGCCTAACCTGGTCGGTTACGGCGCGAGCGAGGAGGCACCGAAACGTCGGCGGCGCAAAAAGAAGGGCGGTGCGGCCGCCGCACCGGCCCCGGAGCCGACTCCGACCCCGGCCCCCGCACCACCAGCGGCACCGGCTCCCACCGGCTCCCCGGTGCTGGCCAAGCCGCCGGTACGTAAACTCGCCAAGGATCTTGGCGTCGATCTTCGTACCGTGACCCCGACGGGACCGAACGGTACGATCTCCCGCGACGACGTGCAGAGCGCGGTCGGCTCGACTCCGGCGCGTGGCGCCACGGTCGGTGCCGCCGAGGGCGACGAGCGGATTCCGATCAAGGGCGTCCGCAAGATGACGGCGGAGAACATGGTGCAGAGCGCCTTCACCGCGCCCCACGTGACCGTGTTCTACACCGTCGACGTGACCGCCATGATGGACACCGTCAAGGCTTTGAAGGGGCACAAGGACTTCGCCGACGTCAAGGTGACGCCTATGCTCCTGGTGGCCAAGGCCGTCCTCGCCGCGATCAAGCGCAACCCGATGATCAACGCCCAGTGGGACGAGCAGGCCGGTGAGATCGTCGTCAAGAAGGACGTCAATCTCGGTATCGCCGCCGCTACACCACGCGGGCTGTTGGTTCCCAACATCAAGGCCGCGCAGTACCTGACTCTGCACGATTTGGCAGCGGAGTTCGGCACTCTGGTCTCCACCGCTCGCGACGGTAAGACGTCGCCGGAGGACATGGCCGGGGGCACTTTCTCCATCACCAATGTTGGAGCCTTCGGCGTCGACTCGGGCACGCCCATCCTCCCTCCGGGAGAATCGGCGATTCTGGTCTTCGGCGCGGTACGGGATCAGCCATGGGTTCACAACGGCGAGATCGCCGTCCGAAAGGTGACCCAGTTGGGTCTGTCCTTCGACCACCGTCTCATCGACGGTGAGCAGGGATCGAAGTTCCTCGCCGACGTGGGTAACTTCCTCAATGACCCGGGTATGGCCCTGCTGGCGTGGAACTAGCGGTTCGACCGAACCGCGGGGAAGCAACAACTGAATACTTCTTCTGACTAGGGGGAGGCGACGTAGTCGCCTCCCCCTAGTCGCGTCATGGTTGTTCCGCCACCACGCCGAGTATCGAACACTGTGCCGCCCATTCTCCCAGGATATGGGACGTGAGTGAGCTTACCTGTTAATCAATGGCAACAGACGTTATTCAGTGTTGTAATTGGTTAGTCAATCGCAATGAGGTATTTGATTCAAAGGCTTATCACCGATCACGGTGATGACTGGAATCCCCTTGAACTACCTCAACGATGGACACAAGGGACTATTCTCCTCCCATCGGTGTCCAAGGCGACGCCGCGCCTGGACACCCCGAGACCCCGGTCATTGGGGGTTCTCACAAGAAGGGGCTGCCAACCAATGGGGTGGGTTGGCAGCCCCGATTTCGTCCGTCTAAAACAGTGACGTGCGATATCGCACCGCGTCGGCGATGCGATTAAAAATAGCGATCCAGAATCGACGCCTCCGCGATTCGGGTCAAGCCGTCCCTGATGTTCGCCGCTCGCGTGGGACCGATTCCGGATACGTCCCGCAAGTCCTCCACTCCCGCACCCAGCAGGCGGGGAAGAATTTCGAAGCGCGCCACGATGCGCTCGGCGATGGAATCGGTAAAACGCGGCAATTTGGACAGCAGCCGATAGCCGCGCGGTGACACCCGTTGCTCCAGCAATTCCGGATCGGCCTCGAATCCCATGCGAATGGCCACCGACGTCAAATCCAGCAGATCCACCGACGACATCCGATCAATGTCGTCCAGAACCTCGTGGAAGTCCAGATGCGCCGGAATATAGTCGCGTACGACCAGTTCACGGCTGCGCGATACCCCCGCCATCAGCTCGTCGAGCTGTAGCGCCAAGAGTCGGCCGTCGGTACCCAGCTCGATGACGTGCCCCTCCACCTCATCGGCGATGTGCCGAGCCATTTCCAGACGCTGAATCACCAGCACGGCGTCGCGTACCGTCACCAAATCCTCGATCTCCAGGGCGAAGAGATTGGACGCCACCTGATCGAGGCGCTGCTTATAACGTTCCAGGGTGGCCAGGGCTTGATTGGCGCGGGACAGAATCTTCGTAGACGGCTCCATGACGTGGTGGAGACGTCGGAAGTACAACCCGATAGTGTGCATGGATTGGCTGACCGAGATCACCGGGTAACCGGTCTGGACCGCGACGCGCTCGGCGGTGCGGTGCCGGGTCCCCGATTCCGTGGAAGGAATCTTGGCGTCGGGCATCAGATGCACGCCCGCTCGCACAATACGCGACAGGTCGGCGGTCAACACCACCGCGCCGTCCATCTTGCACAGCTCACGTAGCCTGGTCGAGGAGAATTCCACATCGAGTTCGAAGCCTCCGGTACAGATATCGGCCACCGCGTCGTTCCAACCCAGGATGATCAGCGCACCGGTGCGTCCGCGTAGAATTCGTTCCAGGCCGTCGCGTAGTGCCGTCCCCGGCGCCATGGTCGCCAGGGTGACTCGTAGATCCTCGTCCGGTGCGCCTGACACTTTGCTCCTCCTTATACAGCAGCTATACCGAGACGCCACCCAACCACACGGTCTACTCCGTCGGACCCGATGTATTTGGCGAACCACGATAAGGTGTAGTCGAGGCGACCGGTAACTGTCATCCCACCTTCCCGCAGAGGAGACTACCGCGTCACCGACACGGTCGGGGATAGTGATATCCATCTCCCCCAAGTAGATCAAATTGAAGGACCGATACGATGCGACGTAAGACGGAGTGGATTACGATCCGCCGCCGTACCCCGCTGCGTCGTTTGAGCACCCTGGCGGCCTATTCCTTCGCCATGGTCTGCGTGGTGCTCTTTACCGTATGGCTCACCGACACCGAGCCACGGCATCTGGACTCGCAGCAAACCAATCCCGTCACCGCTCTACCGCCGTTCATCATGACTCTGGCGGCCATCGGGGCGTTGTTCTTCCTGGTTCCACTGTTGCGGCGTCCGCTGCTACAGGCCAATCATTTCGGGGTGAAGATTCGACCGTCGTTCACCAAGACACTGGTCATTCCGTGGAGCAATATCGAAGAGATCGCCGCCATCACCGTTTCCGGTGGGCGGCGCTCGGTCTCGTACCTCCTCTTGGCCACCGACACCTACCTTGGCCTGGGCGACCGGCCCCGATTCTCCGATCGATCGGTACTACGCGAAGCCAACCGCGCGACCGAAGGCCTGGTCGCCGGGTTCGACGTGGCGATTCGCTGCGAAGACTTCCATCCGTCCCCGGACAAGCAACTGGCCCAGCTGGCATCGTACGCTCCGGGCCACGTGCGCATTGTCGACCGCCTCAGCTGAACCCGGCTTGCAGGCAGGTGCGGCTCGGCGTCTTCCGAGCCTGGTCATCGACTAATCGGACAGCGCGTCGGCCTGGCCGGTCTCAAAACGCACGATCTTTCCGTCTTCCACCTCGAAGTCCCAGTAGGTGTCCATATGGCCCCACTTCTCATCGTCGATGGCGACCATCAGCCGCCGACCGTCGTTTCTCTCCTCGTTAACGGATAGGCGCGCGTGAGAGTCCAATAGATTCTGCCGGACCCAGTCGGTCCCATTACGGTCGACGCCGTCGTCGCTCATGGAGAAGTCCTCAGCCAGGACGGAGAACACTCCCTGTGAATCGCCGGAATTAACTGTTTCAATGAAGGCATTGACTGCCGGATTCGTCGGTTCCATGGATTCAGGCTAAAGCAGCTCCGGCCCTTCGGCGGCGCCTTTTCCAGATGGCCGACACAAATCGGGCCGGAGATGTGCTCTCCGGCCCGATTGAATTAAAAGTTCTACACGATGTCGTGACGGATGACGTTCTCTTCTCGTCCGGGACCGACGCCGATCACGCTCACGCGAGTACCGCACAGTTCTTCCAACCGTTCGATATAGGCCTGGGCGTTCTTGGGCAGATCCTCGAATTGACGGCAGTGGCCGATGTCTTCGGACCAACCGTCCAGGTATTCGTATACCGGCTTGGCATGGTGCAGATCGGTCTGAGTCATCGGCATTTCCTCAATGACCTCGCCCTCGACCTCGTATCCGACACAGACGGGGATACGTTCCAACTCGCTCAAGACATCGAGCTTGGTCACGAAAAGGTCGGTAATACCGTTAACCCGTACCGCATAACGTCCGAGAACCGCGTCGAACCAGCCGCAGCGACGTTGACGTCCGGTGGTAACACCGTATTCGCCACCCCGTTTCAGGAGGAATTCGCCGTACTCGTCGAACAATTCGGTGGGGAACGGCCCCGCGCCGACGCGAGTGGTGTAGGCCTTGATGATTCCAATGCTGGTTTCGATCTTATTGGGAGCCACCCCGGTTCCCACCGCCGCTCCACCCGCGGTCGGGTTGGAGGACGTCACGAACGGGTAGGTCCCGTGGTCGACGTCCAGCATGGTGGCCTGGGCACCTTCGAGAAGCACGTTCTTGCCGTCTTCGATCGCCTTGTTCAGGATCAAGCGGGTATCGGCGATGTAGGGCTTGAGTTTTTCGGCGTACTCGAGGTACTCCTCGACGACCTCGTCGACGTCGATCGCCTTGCGGTTATAAACCTTCACCAGAATTTGATTCTTTTCCCGCAGAATCAATTGCAGCTTGTCCCGCAGAATGCCCGGGTCGAGTAGGTCCTGCACCCGGATTCCCATGCGAGCGACCTTGTCGGCGTAGGCCGGCCCGATGCCACGTCCGGTGGTACCGATGCGGGCTTTCCCAAGGTAACGCTCCACGACGCGGTCGAGAGCGCGATGGTGCGGCATGACCAGGTGTGCGTCAGCACTGAGCTTCAGATTCGACACGTCCACGCCACCGGCGGTGAGCTCGTCGAGCTCGCTGATGAGGAATTTGGGGTCCACCACAACGCCCCCACCGATGACGGGAGTAACGCCCGGTGTGAGAATACCCACGGGTACCAAATGGATGGCGTACTTCGTGCCGTCCGGTGTCACCACCGTGTGGCCTGCGTTGTTACCACCTTGATAGCGGACCACATAGTCCATGTCCGCGCCCAGCAGGTCCGTGACCTTGCCTTTTCCTTCGTCGCCCCACTGAGTTCCGACGACTACGATCGCTGGCATTGCGCCTACCTTCCCGGGAAAAATCGACCCGATTACCGCCCAAGCCTAATAGCATACCTTCTGAATCCCAAATCACCCCTGGCGACACCGCATACGTGGACACATTTCAAGCCCTGCCCTGAACGTGACGTCATGAATATGCTCATCGGCTACTCACGCCGCCAGGGTAGACCTCTTCTATGGTGGGACCTGTGAAAACAGTCGTATTGACCTTGACCGAACGGAGCTGTTCCGATTCCGGACCGCGCACCCAGGTATTGCATTTCCTGGACGAATTGAAACGTCGTGGACTGGACACCGAGCTGGTATCCGCCTCCACCGAACGCGAGGTCGATCCGATTGTGGAACGCACCGACGCCCGCATCGTGATAGCCGCGGATTCCGATTCGCAGCTCAATGCGGTGGTAGGCCGTGCGGTGCGCCGACTATCTCCCCCGCCCAGTCAACGCCCCGAAGACATGCGGCGCGACCGAACCGTGCCCGATCTGCCACCGTTGGCCGTACTTCCGCTGGCCGAGACCCCCGACCTCGTCCGAGAGTTGAATCTGCCCACCGATCCCGCGGAGGTGGCCGACGCCGTCGAGGCCGGAACCGTACAACGTAGCGACCTCATGCGCCACGACGGAGGCGGTGTATGCGTCAACGGAGTGCGCCTGGGCGGCGGCGACAAGCCCTGGAGCGGACTGATCAACCTTGACGAATCGGTATTGACCCAACCTGGGGAGGCCATCTTGGCGTGTGTGATCGCCAATGCCGGTTCGTATCGGGAATCCGACGGAATGGAATTGGTCGAGCCCGATCCAACCGACGGGCAATTGGATGTGGCGGTGGCCGTACCGGTGACAGTCGGACGGTGGCGCAAACGCACCCGCGTCGAAGTGCGGCGCGGACGAGGACGGGCGGTCGCTGTCACCCCGGAGGAGTCCGCCGTCTCGTTGAGCGACGGTGTTGTGGACAAATTGAGCCGCAAACGTAGCTGGTGGATAGAACCCGAAGCGGCCCAATGGATGACCACCACTAGCCGTTGAATTGTGGATTGCGCTCGTACCGAATCGCCCGCCAGAACGGACAATACGTCCGTCGTCCGTATCCGTGACAGCTCCCACAATTGTCTCTTAAGGGCGGGGACAGGGACTTTACTGTGAATATGTGTCGGATTCGGTCAATGGAAGGTATTGCCTTTCCTATACCTGCTATGGCAATGTCATAATTCAAGTCCAGTCCACGTGCCCGATCATCAACGACCGAAATAGGTCGATCAGAGGAGGCATGGGAACGACTTGCCACACGATTCTGCTGGAGGGAGCGTCATGACGGGGAAATACTCCAGTTACGTTGCGATTGGGGACAGCTTTACCGAAGGTGTGGGCGATCCTTCTCCCCAAGGTTCCCGCCCGCGAGGCTGGGCCGATCTGTTCGCGACCGCGGCGGCCGAGGAAAACACGGAATTCACATACGCCAATTTGGCGATTCGAGGACGTCTGTTCGACGCGGTCGTCGACGAGCAGGTTCCCCCGGCAATGCGACAGAACCCCGAACTGGTGTCCTTCGCCGCCGGTGGCAACGACGCGCTCCGTCCTTCTTTTCAGCCCGATCGCCTGGCCTCCCGAGCTCATGAGGTCGTGCGACTGTTCAAGGCCGCAGGAGCCGAGGTCATTCTGTTCACCTCCGCCGACGTCGGCCGGCACCTCCCCGGTATGACACTCATGCGTAAGCGTTTTGTCGGCATGAACGACATCATCCGTAAGGTCGCCCGCCGCCATGATGCGATCCTCATCGATCTGTGGCGCGAGGAGGCCTTCCAGGACGGAACGTTCTGGGCAGAGGACCGACTTCACCTCTCCACCAAGGGCCACATGTTCGTGGCGTCCAAGGTGTGCGAGGCGCTGGACGTCAAGCCCGACTTGGAGTGGGAAGGCGCCACCGTTCACGACACGACGACCAGTATGGACGTCTCCAAGGCACAGTGGGCCCGAAAGCACTTGGGACCGTGGATCAAACGTCGGTTGACTGGTAAATCCAGTGGTGATACAGTCCAGCCGAAGCGGCCGGAGCTAAAACCGGTCACCCGAAACTAAGACGGTACAATGATCGCAAAAACAATATTCATTCTGGTTATCATACTGGTAGCCGCCTGGTCCTTTGGCCTATTGTTCACTAAAAATCGCCATAATTAAATACAGCCTGTACGAGTCGGCATTGCCCGCTGGCCGTTCGGGCCACGGCCTCCAAGACCACAATTGTTGAGAGACGATGAGGAACTGTGGGACTGCTCCAGCGACTTCTCGGTCGTCGGGATACACCCGACACCGTGCCCGACACTACTGCGCCCGATGATGAGATAGCCGGCGACAATCCTGTCCAGACCGCTGTGGGAACGACTTCAGGGACGACCGAGTCCGATATACCCGAGCCTCGTTCCGAAGAGGACCCCCAGAACGGTGATGATCCCGCCCCATCGGTCATTGAGCTACCCGTTCAGAGCACGCCCGTAGAGCACGAATCCACTGATACCGCTCCGGAGGACAAGGCGACGACGGCCACCGAACCGGAAGAGACGGTCGCGGATAATGAGGCAATGTTTACTCCGCCTAGGCCGCGACGAGATTTGCTCACGCTCGCACCACCACCTCCCCCGCGCCCCGAACGCTTGGACGATGTCGTGGAGCCGGAATCGCCGCGCCCGGCATTGGCGGATGCCAATGTAAGCATCGGACGACTGTCTAAACTCGCTACAACGGCGAGTACGACACTCTGGGCCGCACCCGTAACGGCCGAATCCGCTCTACCCACCTGGCTTTCGGTACGGCAGACCGTGGACGAGACCGGCTGGATGCCGGTGCTGCTGGGAAGCTCCGAAGACTGGCGCGACGGCGGAGAGTCCATCATTCACGAAAGCAGCCAGGAACTGGATCGGGCGTCCCAACTCGACCCGAGTACAATTCTGCAGCATAAGGCCGCAGAAGCAGGAGAACCGGCGCGAGGCGTTCCCATCCTGCAGCGGCGTCGCGATACCGACTTTGATACCCCAAGCCGAGCCGGCCTTATAGGATTGGTCAAAGCCGACCATTCGTGGCAGCTACCAGCCCTCCTCTCGTGGAAGGGTTCGACGAATTGGGAGCTCCACGGGGCCGAGCACGCCGCAATTTTGAATTACTGGAATCAAAAATACGATATTGAAATAATAGCCATGACCTTCGACGTCATCGAGCTCTTCGTGGCCAACCCTCCCCAAGACGACAACGAGGCTCTCGAGGTCGCCCACGAAGCCTTCGCCTACTGCCCCGACCTCCTCGACTCAGGCGTCCCCACCATCCAGGACCTGGCAGAACACATGGTCAAGTCCAGAGCATGGTACTTCCAATGGACGTAGTGGGTGACCGCTCTTTGGTTGGTGGGTAGGTGACCGCTTAGCTTGCCCCAGGCACTCCATGTTTACGCTGTGGGGGATTCTCACGACCTGAAGGTCGCGACGAATCCTCCTCGCGCAAATCTGCAGCACCTGGAACAACCTCAGCTCTTCTCCAGCTCTACCGCCGCATACACACGCGCTCCGCGCGCAGTTAGCGGCTCGCCGGTTACGTAAAGGGACTTGCATGGTGGTCGATTTCTCCCTGAATGCACGAGCAGATCTAGCGCCGCATCGCACTTTTGGTGACGGCGGCTTGGGTGGTGGACATGCCCTGGCCCGAAACGCATTTGGGCGGAATACGCTTCTGTCCACGTATCCCGCCCAAATATCAGTACTACATCCCGTCTCATTCGATCGGCCGAATATTCGTCCGGGATTCGATATAGCTCACTAGAACCTTTACCAAGCTCTCCATGCCTCGGTTTCGAAATCATCCAGATCGCTGGCCATGATTCCCAACGCCGAGATGGTCCACAGTTGATCGTCGATGACGAGTGTCCGACCTGCATTCCGGTTCCAGTCCAGCCGGTCGGATTGGTTCGGATGTTCCACATCGGTAATGAACTCCAGCTCGTCGCCGGAATCCCGCAGAAGTTTCACCCCGGTAGAACCTTCTCCATCGTGCCAATTCTGATACGGGAGTGCGATGAGAGATTCGGCCTCCCAGTAAAGAAAGGCGTGCGGCTCCCATTCCACAGAACTCGATACGTTCGGTTCGTGGTACTGATCGACCACCTCTGCCTCGGACTTACTAATGTCGAAAATAGTGGCTTGTAGACCTTCGGTACGGCCCTGTTCGTTCGCTTCCTGGCCCACACCGAGCAAGCGGAATTCATCCAAGGGATGCAAATAGGCGGAATAACCGGTGATCTTCAGTTCCCCGGTGACTTCAGGATTCTCATGATCGGTCAGGTCGATCGTATAGAGCGGATCGGTTTGGCGGAAGGTAACGATATAACCTTTCGCTCCAATGAAGCGCACCGAATAAATTTGTTCGCCAACACCCAGGTCGGTAACTTCGGAAACCTTATCCATTCCTTCACCGTTGAGCTCAAAGACCGAAACGGTGGACCGACTCTCCGGAACCTCCGCTTCAGTGGTCGTTTCATCGGCTCCGTCCATGATCCCCACCGCGTTCTCATGCTCGGTGGTCGCAACACGAAGATATGAGTCGTATTCACTCATGGAATACTGGTTGAGCAATCGCCCTGGAGCCGTCCCTTCCCCCGTGAGAACCGGTTCCCCCTCGTTGAACTGGAAACGGAAGATACTCGTCTCGACCTCAGTCGCCTCTCCGTTGAACGCCCAGATGCCCGGGGAGTGTGTGACGTACAGGCTGTCGGCGGTGCCGTGAACCGTGTCCGCCCCACCCATGATGGTCAGGGGTTCGGGGAGGTTTTCCCAATCCGACCCGGTGGGGAGCGAAAACACCGACAGACTACTCGTTCCTTCGTAGTTCTCGGGAAGGGCGATCCGATCGCAGGCTTTCTCCCGTTCAGTACCGTTGACCGTCATCGTGGGCGTCCATGAATCAAGCGAACTCTCGCGCAGGTTGTTCTGGTTTTCTGGATACCCGGCCCCTGGCCTCACGGTGTATTCGGGCTGTGAGCTTGATACCAATCGGATTTCATCCTCCACCCTTCGGGCGTCCACTCCGGCGCCCTCGACGGTCACTTCGTCGACCGTTTCCAAATCGTCGAGATGAAGCCGTTCAATCACGTACCGCGCATTTTGAGGATCGGAATCATTCGAGGCGTTGTACAGCAGCACCAATTCATTGTCGGTCAACAAGAGTTGCGGATCCCAGATGGATCGCTCGGAGAGGTCCCGCTCCTCGAGCACATCGGCGTTGTCCGGATCGATCTTACGCAACCGATCGCCGATCACCGTGAAGATGTAGTCCCCGTTCGTTTTCACCGTGTCCGGTTCATCGACACCTGCGACCGCCACATTCGTTTCCGAATGAGACTGTCCGGCTTCAGATTCGACCGCGTCGGTCTGATTCTGCTCATCGGCGAAAGCCCCATCGTCAGCGCGACCTCGTGGCTCACCGAAGAGGCCCGCGTCCTCAGAAATTGCCGTGTCCACCTTGGCTTGAATGGCCTCCAAGGTAGTCTCACAGTCGTCATACGTTGTGAGGCTCGCAGTATCGACCCATTCCACCGGTACGGAACCGTCCGGTTCCTCTATCTGGTTCGAATCGGTACACGATGCCACTACCAACAGCGCGGTGATGGACAAGGGGATTGTCAAACCGCGTCTTTGCAAAAGTCTCATACGATTGAGACGCACCGGTTCGCCCCCGCGTTCCCCGAACATCCCTATTGAAGGGGCGACCGGTGGCAAATTCCGATCGGGCCGAGCCTCTAGCCCGCCACTACTTCGAGGGGCAGGGGTGGCGTTGCAGCCTCCCGACCAAGGTAATATACTGGTTGGCGTCGCCCAATGATCGGTCACGATGTCCGGTCTTACGTGCGAATACGCGGATGTAGTTCAATGGTAGAACCTCAGCTTCCCAAGCTGATGGCGCGGGTTCGATTCCCGTCATCCGCTCCAATCCAAAGAGAGCCTCTCCGTTACCGGGGAGGCTCTCTTTATTGCCCGTATTTCCAGTTCAAGGTTGGAGTACCCTCGCGGTCGCGCCACGGCGCACCGTTGACAACCAACCACTGGGCTGCTTTGAAGATGTCCGAGAATGTGCGATTGTAAGCGGCTTCATGCGGCGATTCACGGACTATTTACGGATACGAGCATCCAATACTCACGGGCTTAGCGCACCCCTTGGCCTATATCAATAATGGACTCGGGCATCAGTCCAACGATTTCCCGACGTGGACCGTTCCCGGCTCGTCTGCGTAGGCCCCGAACGGCGTAATGGCCTCGTATCCCAGCTTTTCGTACATGGCAATGGCCTCCGGCTGCTGTGGACCGGTGAACAGAATCGCTCGCTTGAAACCCGATTCGCGTGAGGTACGTTCCAACTCATCCATGATGATCTCCGCATACCCACGGCGGCGTGCGAACTCACGAATGTAGATGCGCTTGAACTCAACGGTCGTTTCATCGACCGTCTTCCACGCTCCACAGCCGACCGCATTGCCGTCACCGTCATGAGCGACCAAGAACATCCCTTTAGGCGGGTCGAAATCCGTGGGGTCAATCGGACTTTCATCGCCGTCGCCCCCGTACCGGTGCATATACAGCTCTTGGATTTCTTGACACATTTGTTGCACAAGCGGGTTAGAATACGGTTCGGCCCGCATGACAAGGTGAGAATCGTTCATTGGCACCTATCTAGGGTGCCACCTGCCCTTCCGTGCCGCAATTCAATTGCGGCATGCGATGCGTGACATCAAAAACGTGGATGCGAAAATCGAGTTCGTTGGAACGCCATCACAGTGAGGTATTCAACCGGACAGACGATGGCAAGCCTACGAACAGTTGATTTTCCGCGCCATGCTGGCCAAAAACCCCACAACAGGGACGGCGCCTCCGATCGTGCAGTAACTTCAAATTGTGCGTACCGCGCATGGTATCGATCGTGACGCGGTCAGCGGCCCCAGTCATGAGTCCCGACGGCGAGGAGTAATGGTGCAGAGCGAATCAGAGGACGTGTTTCCCCTCCGCCTGTGGGCCGCGCTTGGCATCGCCGCCGCATTCATGATGATCGTCATCATCTGGGAACTGACGGTGTACACCTCAGTGCATATGATCTCGGTGCTCATTATGCCGCCGATGATCGCGGCGGTATTCTCCCGTTGGAAACTCACCTTGGGGATCGGGCTGGCCTCCATGGCGACCGCTGCCGTCGGCATATACATGAACATGAGTCATCCGGGCACCGATCACGATGTGAGGCAGCACTATGTCGACGTCGCCCTCATTGCCGTAGCGACCATCACCGGGATCGCCCTCAGCCATTCCCGACAACGCCGCAATAACGAACTCGAGGTCGCCACCGAAGAGGCCTCGGTAGCACAGCAGGCGATCCTCCGTCCGATACCGCATCGCACCGGCTCGTTTCTTGCCGCCGCCCGATATATTGCCCCCGGGCAGGGAGCTCAGATCGGGGGTGACATGTACGAGGCCCTAGAGACCGACTTCGGGGTTCGAGTCATTCTGGGAGACGCGCGCGGACACGGGTTGAAGACGGTCCGCTTGACCTCCACGGTCCTCGGCGCGTTTCGTTATGTGGCCTTCGAACGGCAGGACCTCTCCTATCTCGCGGCCGGCCTGGACCGTTCCGTGGCACGGAACGCCTCCGAGGAAGACTTCGTCACTTCATTGATCATGCAGGAGCGCGGCGGCACGATCGACATCATCAACGCCGGGCATCCCCCACCGCTGTTGATTCGTCAAGGTGCCACCGAAAGCTTGGAAACGAGCAACATAGCTCCTCCGCTTGGGCTGGGCGGCTCCTACCTTTCAGAAAGCTTCCGCATCCAGCCGGGCGACCGTATTCTCCTTTACACGGACGGCTTGGCCGAGGCCCGTAGAGAAGGCGAGTTCTTTCCGCTGTATGAGAGAGCGGCCGGTCTTATCGCACATGGAAACGTGACCGACGCACTGGCTTCGTTGGAGTTCGCCCTCGACCAATGGGTACAAGGACGGTTTTCCGACGACATCGCGCTCATGTTGCTGGAATACGCTCCCCGCACGGACACGGAGGGAAGCACCGCCTCATCGGCCGATTAGGCCTCCACCACCAGCTCTCTACGCAGCTGAGAATCATGAGGATCAGCGGAATTCGACATCCGACGCGTCATCATCCGATACCACAACGGCTGTCGACGGCGGTGACGTCCCACATATGGGCGCGAGCTCTGACCGTCGTCCGGGGTGCTGTCGTCTTCATCTCCCGATCCCTGATCGATGGTGTGGTATGCCGGAATCTGAAATGGGCCGTCAGCAGTCATGGCGCTCCTCCCGGGGGTGTATTCGTACAAGCGACGGGTTACTGGTTTCAACGAGACAGTCGGAGGAAGGTTACGCCACGATACGTCATATTCCTGACAGCGAAAGCACTTCATTCCTGAGTCGGGTAAACTTGATTTGGCTACTGATGAGTAATATGATGGAGCTAACTAAACTACCAGTGAAGGAATCGCAATGACGCACTACCGACACAACCTCCGCGACCTGGAGTTCAACCTATTCGAGGTCTTCAACACCCAGAAGACCCTGGAGCACTCCGCGTTCAGCGAGCTGGACACGGATGTGGCCAAAGAAATTCTGGCTCAGGTCGCTCATCTCGCAGAAAACGACATCGCGGCCAGTTATGTGGAAGGGGACCGCAGCGGCACGGACTTCGATCCCTCCACCGGTACCGTCACTCTTCCGGACGCGGTCAAAAAGAGCTTCGCCACCCTCATGGAGGGCGAATTCTGGCGCCTTGACCTTCCCGACGAACTGGGCGGAACCTACGCCCCGCGTTCCCTCTGGTGGGCCATGTCCGAACTTATTCTGGGTGCCAACCCGGCTCTGTTCATGTACGCCGCCGGACCTTCCTTCGCCACCACCATGTGGGAGGAAGGCACCGAAGAACAGAAGAAATGGGCCAAGATCGCCATTGAAAAGCAGTGGGGCGCCACCATGGTCCTGACCGAACCCGACGCGGGCTCCGACGTCGGTTCCGCCGTCACCAAGGCTTACAAGCAGCCCGACGGATCCTGGCACCTCGAAGGCGTTAAGCGCTTCATCACCTCGGGTGACCACGACATGGCGGAGAACCTCCTGCACTACGTGCTGGCTCGTCCGGTCGGAGAAGAAGGCGTCGGCGGTCCCGGCACCAAGGGCCTGAGCCTGTTCGTCGTGCCGAAGTACCTCTTCGACACCGAGACCGGTGAACTCGGTGAACGCAACGGCGTTTACGCCACCAATGTAGAAAAGAAGATGGGCCTCAAGATTTCGGCCACCGCCGAGATGACCTTCGGCGACAAGAGCCCGGCCAAGGGTTGGCTCCTGGGCGACACGCACGAGGGCATCCGTCAGATGTTCCTCATCATCGAATACGCCCGCATGATGGTCGGCACGAAGGCCACCGCGGCCCTGTCCACCGGGTACCTCAACGCACTCGACTACGCCAAGTCCCGTGTTCAGGGTGCCGATCTGCGTAAGGCCAGCGACAAGACCGCTCCGCGCGTGACCGTCATCAACCACCCGGACGTCCGCCGCTCCCTGTTCATGCAGAAGGCTTATTCCGAAGGACTGCGGGCGCTCATCTGCTATACGGCCGACTGGCAGGACAAATCCCGTCTCGCGGAAATGGACGGCGACTCCGAAGAAGCCGAAGAGGCCAAGATGATCAACGATCTCTTGCTGCCGGTCATCAAGGGTTGCGCGTCGGAACGTGGATACGAGATGCTCAGCCACGAGACGCTGCAGACCTTCGGTGGCTCCGGCTTCCTGCAGGATTATCCGATCGAACAGTACGTCCGCGACTCCAAGATCGACAGCCTGTACGAGGGAACCACGGCCATCCAGAGCCTGGACTTCCTCTTCCGGAAGATCCTGAAGACCCAGGGTGCCTCGCTGATGACGGTGGCCACCGAGATCGGCGAATCGGTGGAGGAAGGTTCCGACGAGCTGGAAGGTGCTCGCGCCAGCGTGAAGCGCGCCCTGGGCGACGTTCAGGGAATTCTGGAAGCCCTGCAGCCCGCCTTCATGTCGGCCATGAGCGGTGAACCGGGAGAAGAGTTCTACGAAACCGGTCTACACTCCCGCCGTCTCCTCTTGGCGACTGGCGACCTGCTGATCGCCTGGATGCTGCTGCGTCAGGCCGAAGTGGCCCAGAAGAAGATCGACGCCGGTAGCGACGAGGAGTTCTATAAGGGCAAGGTCAGCGTGGCCAAATTCTTCGCCAACGAAGTACTGCCGCGTCTCACCGCCGACCGCAAGATCGTGGAGAACTCCGACCTGACCATTATGCAGGCCAGCGAAGAGTCCTTCTAATCGTCTCGGTCCCGGACGTCCGGGACCGATCATTCTGTCCTCAGCCGCTTCCCGACACTGGGCTGCTTGGGATCGGGGAGCGGCACTTTATGGTCCGTCCCCCACAGTCCGGTCGTCACCCGGTTTTGAGAAGCACCGATGTTCGTCAGTCGCATCAGGGTTTCCCAAAGACGGGTGACGACCGGCGGACCATGTGAGTCGCCGGGGATGAACGAGGTGCCTCCTCTCATCCCTGGCGACTTTGCTTTTGCTCACTCCGACTGAGCGATCGCGGTACGGATCCCGAAACCGGCACCTCCCGGCGACCGCAGCACGGCCCATCGGTAACCGTCCGCCGCCCATTCCTCCTCGAGTTGTTCGGCTCCGGAGTTCAGGGCTGTATCGAGCGCGGCATCGAACGAATCCGGTTGAAACATAACCGTCCAGTGGCCCGGAAGGTCGGCCTCCGCTCCTTCGGCGCGATGAAAGCCGCCGAACGGACGGGTCACACCGTCGACCTCAAGATCGCGGAAACGGTCATTGTCAATCGACGTCGTCGTCCATCCGAACAGGTCGCCATAAAATTGGCCGGGATCGTCCAAGGAACCGCGGTAGCCGTATTCAAACCAGGAGGCGGTGTTGTCCTCGTATACGACGTGCCGGGACGATTCCGCATCAAGCTCCTCTACGACGAGAAACAATCCCCCGAACGGGTCGGTGAGCATCGACCAGCGCAGACGCCCGGGCAGCTCCACCGTCGGCTTCCGAACCGACGCTCCCGATTCCACCGCTCGAGCCACGGCCACGTCGCAGTCGGACACTCGGAACGAGACGTACCAGCAACTTCCGGGATCGTCATCACCAGGGTTCATCGGGGTCACTCCCCCGACCGGTCGGCCGTCTCGCGATCTAGTGAGGTCGGCGAATTCGCTGTTTTGCGCTTGTATTCGACGCGTGTTCCAGCCGAACAAACCGTGGAAGAAGTCGAACTCGGATTCGGGATCGGCGGTATACAAGTCAACGCGAACCGGAGCTCCGATGGGATGGGACATGTGGTTACTCCTGGATGAGAGCGGTCGGTGCGTATCGATTCTAAATCGCACCACCGACAGGCCAGGGGGCTTCAATCCCAGGCGTCGCCGCCGTGTTTCACGTGAAACATCGAGGTGAAGGAGCGTTAATCGTCGTCCATCCACGCCGCGATGTATTCCAGATCCAGAACCCACTGCCGCTCCTCGACCGTCGGTAGAATCTCATCCCACATCGTCAAAAACGGACCACGAAGCTGCAGATACCCGGACGGACGCCCGAGAAACCACTGCTGCAGGTGTGCCGTGCCATCACCCCAGCGGTTCACGTGCACTTGCGAGACGGACTCCAGAGAGCGAATCGCACGTTCCAAGCGAACGGTCAACAGCCCGAGTTCCGCTGCGTGCATGCTGGACAGATCCCCCAAGTCGAGGTGAAATCGCGGTTCCAAGACCACGATGACCGGGAGCCCACTGGGTTTCTGCGGAGCACGCAATCGCCACCGATCATTGACCCAGAGATACTCCTCATCCGCACTCCGGCACGACGCGCACGTATTCGGATCGGAGCCGCGCCGTTCAGGTTCCCGTTCCGCCGGCGGCTCCACCGGTTTCAGCCGAAGGTTGCCTTCGAAGGGGAACGCCGGCCATTCGACGAATCCCGGCAAATCATTTCCATTCCGATCACTTTTACGCGGAAAACCCATAACACTTCCTCTTGACTTCGATTCGAATTGCCTGACAGGGTGCCTCCTCCAACTCCCCTAAATTCTATTTCTTTGGAACACAACAGAATAGACCCATCCCACTCCTGGCCCGACCACGTCCGTTTGCAGTGGGGTTCGCCTATGGTCTTTCTGGATGACTCTTTTAGTTCCTTCGACCACATCACGGGAAGTAATTCGGCCAATCCGGCCCTATCAGGCACAATGGTGGGGTGCAATCTACAGTGACTGAGAATCCCGATCCCGACGTCTCGTCGGTATTGATGGATCCGCCGGTCACCGCCGCGCTCGTGGATGAACTCTCACAATTGTGGGTTCGGGTCACCAACGCCGGCGGTTCCGTCGGTTTCGTCCCGCCGATTGACCTCAAGCAAGTCCGTCCGCATACCGTATCTATCCTGTCCAAGGTCATCGACCGAACCGACACCTTGGTCGCAGTGCAGAAAGGGGCCGCCATTGTCGCTTGGTGTGTTCTCACATCAAACGACAGCCCACCGCGAAGCAGTTGGCGCACGATGCGGCACGTGCAAGTCGACCCCGACCTACAGGGTTCCGGTATAGGCGGAGATCTCCTGGAGGCGGCCGATACCGTCGCCAAGCAAAAACTCGGACTACGGGCGCTCAGTTTGAAAGCACGCACCGGAACAGGTGCGGTTGACTTTTACGCGCGACACGGATTCCGCGAAGTAGGGCGTCTTCCCCACGCGGTGGAAATCAGCCCGGATGACTGGCGTGACGACGTCATCATGTGGAAAGAGCTGTAACGAGTCAGAAGAAGGGCGGGGGGATGTTTCACGTGAAACATCCCCCCGCCCTTTATGTCAGAAGACTAGGAGACTACTGATCCAGTTTCATTTGCTCGACGATGCGATCCAAGTCCGCCACCGACGCGAAGTCAATAACGATCTTCCCCTTCTTCTGCCCCCAGGTGACTTTCACACTGGTTTCAAAATGATCGCTCAAGCGCTCCCGCAGTTCTTCTAGACCGGGCGCCTTGATTTTGTCCGCCTTCTTCGGTGCCTTCGCCTCTGGCTTACCGTCGTCGGCTTCCGGAGTCTCCTCCAGTTTGCATGCGGTCACCAATTCCTCGGTTGACCGGACGGTCAGCCCTTCGCTGATGATCCGTTCGGCAATATGTTCTTGGGAGGAATCGTCCTCCAAGCTCAATAGCGCGCGAGCATGGCCAGCGGTGATGACCCCCGCCGCGACCTTCGTCTGTACACGACCGGGCAGTGACAGCAGCCGGATCATATTGGAAATCTGCGGCCTCGACCGCCCAATGCGACTGGCGAGCTCTTCCTGAGTAACGCCGAATTCCTCTAGGAGCTGTTGATAGGCCGCCCCCTCTTCCAGCGGGTTGAGTTCCACCCGATGAATATTTTCAAGGAGCGCTTCGCGTAGCATTTCATCGTCGGCCGTCTGCCGAACGATCGCGGGAATCTCTTTCCATCCCAGTGCCTTGGCGGCACGCAGGCGGCGCTCACCCATGACCAGTTCATAGACTCCATCGGACGTGAGTCGAACGGCCACCGGTTGCAGCATCCCCACTTCACGGAGCGATACCTGCAACTCTTCCAGAGAATCCTCGTCGAAAATCTGACGCGGCTGCTTGGTATTGGCCACCACCGCGTCGACCGAAACGAGTTGGAAGTCCGCGCCCGGGACCCGGTGCAGTTCCGCCTCGGTTTCCGATGTTTCACGTGAAACATCGGAGCCTCCAGCCTCCATCGTCTCGGATTCTCGCTGTGCGGGAGTGGCACCTTCCGCCTTCTCTATGGGCTCGGCATCCTCGGTTGATTCCTCGGATCCCGATACATCGGCCACCCCCGTCGGGATCAAGGCACCTAGGCCACGACCGAGTCCACCTCGTTTTGTTGCCGCCATCTTTAATTCTTTCCATTCGTCGTACGACCCGCGCCGCGTTTGGCGATTTCGGCCGCCGCTTCCAGATAGCGCAAGGCCCCCTTGGAAGCGGGGTCGTAGGTGATGATCGACTGCCCGTATCCGGGGGCTTCCGACAGTCGAACGCTTCGCGGCACTACCGATTCAAGCACGATTTCGTCGAAATGTCCGCGAACTTCCTTCTCCACTTGATCGGCAAGTTTGGTCCGCTTGTCATACATGGTCAAGAGAATGGTCGACACCCGCAAACGCTCATTCAGATGGGACTTGACCAACTCGATGTTCTGCAACAACTGCCCCAGGCCTTCCAGGGCGTAATATTCGCACTGAATCGGAATCAGGACTTCCTTCGCCGCTACCAATGCATTGACCGTCAGCAGCCCCAGCGAAGGCGGGCAATCAATCAGAACATAATCGATCTCACCGTCGTAGGCGGCCAAGGCCTTCTGCAGGCGAGCCTCCCGGGCCACCACGTTCACCAATTCGACTTCGGCTCCCGCAAGGTCGATGGTCGCCGGTACACAATAAAGTCCGGGAACCCCCTCCACCTCGTGCGTGACATCGGACAGCGGGGAACCGTGGACCAATGCCTCGTAAACTCCGGGAGTGTCGACATCATGGTTGACGCCCAAACCGGTGGACGCGTTCCCCTGCGGGTCCAGGTCGATAACCATGACGCGATTTCCATGCAATGCCAGGGAAACCGCAATGTTAACCGTGGAGGTGGTCTTTCCAACGCCGCCTTTCTGATTGGCGATCGCCATGGTCCGACGTGCGGTCGGGCGCGGAACTTCCGTCTCACCCTTGGGGTTCAGGATTCGCATCGCACGTCGCACCTCCGCGGCCATGTCCACTTCTGGCTCCTCTGCCACGGAAGGGGTTTGACTCGGAATATCATTATCCTGAGTCTTGTCCTCCGGCTCCGCGGTCTCATCAGGTGCTGCGTGTCGTGCCATCACTGTGTGGCCTCCCCCGTGCTCTTGCGTTTCATGGGGATTACTCCCCTGCTCTGAGATGTCAGAACCATACGACGCTGGTTTGACAGCCATATCAAGAGTATCGCGAATCCGAACCTCGGCTGCCGATGGTTCGGAGAAAGCCTGATTGGATGAACGGGACCTCGAGTCTTGGGGGGACGTACTGTCGGCGGCTTCACCGCCGTCTTGGTGTTCTCTGGGATTGGAAGAGTTCACATCAATAGATTACGTCCTATGCTTTAACTCTCCAACCCCGGTATCACTTCTTGCGAATCGATACCACCGTCGTGGGCATCTCCACCACCGATTCGCTGCCGTAGTATTCGATCACCGGTTTACTCCCCTTGGCTTTCGAAATAATATAGCGGTCTCGCTCAATTTCCTCCGGAGCACTCCTGCCCTTCAAGGCCATCATCGTCCCACCTCGCTTGAGGAGCGGGAGACACCAACGCGCCAGCTTCCCCAAGGGCGCCACGGCACGTGATACCGCCACATCGAACGCGCCCTTTTTGTCCACTTCATCGGCTCGGGCTCGAACCACCTCAACATTGCGCAATCCCAAGGACTGCACCGTTTCCAGTAGAAATATCGTCCGTCGCTCCATCGGCTCGACCAAGGTCACGAAGATGTCGGGACGTGCGATCGCCAGTGGAATTCCGGGGAGTCCCGCTCCCGATCCCACATCGACCACGTGGGCCTCCGCACCGATTCCATCTGCTATCACCGCGCTGTTCAGCACGTGGCGCTCCCACAGGCGAGGTAGTTCGCGAGGCCCCAGCAATCCGCGTTCGATTCCATCGGTGGCGAGAAGTTCGACATAGCTACATGCCGTCTCAATTCTCTCATCAGCCCCAAAAACGGAGCCCAATGTTTCACGTGAAACATTGGGCTCCGTTTCGGAGGCACTTGTCTCGTCATTCACGAGGCTGCGCCTTTCCGTAGACTTTCGGTCCCCTGGCCATTATTCCGGACGAATCACGACCCGACGGCGCGGCTCGGAGCCTTCCGACTCGCTCTCCACACCGTCGGTGGCATTAATGACGTCGTGGACGGCCTTGCGCTCGAAGGCGCTCATTGGCTCGAGTTTCACCGGACGACCGGTATCCAACACCTTCTCGATGGTGCGACGTGCCACTCCGGAGAGCTTGTCGCGTCGTTTGGCCCGGAATCCCCCGATGTCCAGCATGAGCCGGGAGTGCTCCCCGGTCTTACGATAGACCGCCAGGCGGCACAACTCCTGTAGAGCTTCGAGGGTGACGCCCTTGGGGCCGATCAAATCTCCCAGGTCGCTTCCGACGATTTCCACCTGCGGGCGATCGCCGACCACCAGTTCGTCAATGTCACCGTCGACATCGACGATGTCGAGCAGGCCTTCAATGTAATCCGCGGCCACTTCGCTCTGATCAAAAAGTTCATCTTCGGAGGTCACTTCGTCCTCCCGCACCGTTGAGGCCATAATTCTGTTTTGTGTCCTATCAGTCTGCTCACGTAAGTCTATAGTGCTAATGATATTCAACCACTGTCCCCGAGTCCCGCTGAAGAACAACCTCACCAAGGACATCGCCTTCACCGCAATCTAACCAAACCGCCCTCGGTCGGCAGTGGTCCGTCACTCTTGTAGAGTATCGCGAATTAATAGAGTCCCGCCGAAAAGTATCCTCTCAACGACGGGACGCAACGGTCAATCGAAACGGCGAGACGCCTCCAGCGCACCGCTCATCCGACGGAGCCGTTCGGCTATTTCTTTTTCTTACTTTTATCCGCGTCGGCCCCACTGACCTTCTTCGCCTGCGCAATGCGCTCCGCGCGGGATTGACTCTGCTTCGAGTTGTTGTTACCCGATGGAGCCGATTTCTTCTTGGGAGTGTTCTTCGGCTTCTGTCCCGGCTTAGGTGCCAGCGCCTTCCGACGCTCCTCGGCTTCCTTTTCTTCCTCCACCATCTTCTCGTGAGCCTTCGTACCCGGCTTCGGTGGCTTCACATGGGGATCGTTGTTCGACGGTGGCGGATACTTACGCAGAACGTACTGCTGTTGCGCCAGAGAGAACAGGTTGTTGATCGTCCAGTAGACGACCACGCCGATGGGGAAGAACAGACCCGAGAACACCAGCATGACCGGAATTCCGTACAGCATCAGCTTCTGAACCATCCGCTGTGTCGGATCCGAGTTCCACCCGGTCTTGAGGATCATCTGACGAGTCGTCAGGTAGGTCGTCGCGATCATGATGATCATCAGAATGATCGCGACGATGCGAACGGTCAGAGGATCGGCACCCACCGCTTCGATCTGTTCGGAGGCCGTGCGGAACGACGACCAGAACGGTGCCCCGAAGAGACTCCCGTCCAAGACGAAGGAATTAAACTGTTCGGTAGTCCAACCATAGGCCGTCTTATCGCCGTCGAAACCCGGCTCCGGCCGGTTCAATACCCGGAACAGGGAAATGAAGACCGGGATCTGAATCAGGATCGGAAGGCAACCCATCAACGGATTGGCCTTCTCCTTTTTCCACAGCGCCATCATTTCGCGCTGCAAGGTCTCTTTATCGCCCTTGTAGCGCTCTTGGAGGGCCTTGATTTCAGGGGATAGTTTCTGCATCGCCCGCTGCGACCGAATTTGTTTCACAAACAGCGGGAACAGCACGATACGCAATGTAATGACCACAAAAACAATGGACAGCAGCCAGGCCCATCCCGTGTTGAGGGAATGGGCGGCGCCCATGATGCCGTCCCACAGGTCATGCCATCGCAGCAAGACCCACGATATCGCTGTGTACAACCAGCTCATAGATAAGCTCCAGTCACTTCAGTTACACCGGCCTAATTTCTTCTTCTCAGGGACCAAGTCAACGCCACCTGGATGAAACGGGTGGCAGCGGACCAATCGTCGCACTGTCAACCATAGGCCACGGAGCGGGCCATGCTGCGCAAGAGCCTCCAGGGCATAGGCGCTACAACTCGGGTAAAAGCGGCAACGGTCGGGAATGGTCGGGCTAATGTAGCGCCGATAAAAGCGAATGGGAGCCGACAGGACCGATGAGCCTCTACCCATTGATCACCGTCCTTTTCCCCCGCGAGAATGTCCACGGCCGTCCTTTTCCATGGCTCGATCAAGCGCCGAATGGACGTCTCGCCGCAGTTGGAGCCAGTTCAGATCAGCCGCTCTCGGGGTAGCCCGCACCACGACATCGACGGTACCGGGCCAGTTCGGCATGGAAGAGGCAATAATCGCGCGCAGGCGACGCTTGACTCGATTTCGCACCACCGCATTGCCGACTTTTTTGGATACGACAAAACCCGCTCGGGCGGTCACAACCGGTGCGTCCGCCGAGCGGGTAAGCCAATGGATGACAACGCCTCCACGTGCTGCTCTACTCCCTTTTTTAAAAACCGCCGCGAAATCCTGCGGACGACGCAGGCGAGCAGTACGGGACAGCATGTGGTTGCCTAAAAGCCACGCCTTAAACGCTAAGGCGCTTGCGGCCTTTATTGCGGCGTGCGTTGATGACGGCGCGACCCGCACGGGTGCGCATACGCAGCCGGAAGCCGTGGGTGCGCTTACGGCGGCGGTTATTCGGCTGGAAAGTGCGCTTACTCACGACAGCTTCTCCCGAGACGTTGATTAGTAGAGCGTTCACCGAAACATTCGACGGATTCGCAGACCGACATGAAAGCCATGTCGACTATGTGCGGAACCGGACCGAAGACGTTCGCGGTATATTGCTCGAATTACATAGAACTCGTCGAGTTTAGCAGGATGTAAAGGTGGTGCCCCCACCCCACCACCGGGATCTATGGCACATCCAACACGAGGTTCACATTTTTCGTTACGGCGGGCTCCCTCCCGTTCCGTCGCACCAAGCGCTACCGCCCCCGTATGGTCACCACGCCCGTCGTGAATCCGTCCGGGCAAGGTTGAGGCGGGCGACTCATTGCCAAGCAGCCACCGTTAACAAGGTTTATCCACCGCAGTACCGTACCTGTGGATAACTTATGTTCTCGCCCATATTCCCCCCGCCGCGTTCACTCGAGTCAGTGATCCCAGTTGAAATATAAAGCCAGCTCATAACCTGTCTCAGCACCTTGTCCCCCAAGTGACGGCGCGCTCGGAGGGGCGCTCTCGCGCCTGTGGATAACCTGTGGAAAACTTGACTGTGGTGCACCAATCGCGGCAGAACTCTGGAGGTAAAACGGTGACTGATGACAAATTGGCATCTGTGTGGGCCGACGTCACCAACGCCCTCACAGCGTCCTCCAAACTCACCCGTCAGCAACAGGCGTGGATGCGTCTCTCCAAACCGGTTATCTCCTCCCCCGGCATTTTCATCATCGAAACCCCCGACAAAATCGCTCGTTCTGTCTTTGAAGGCAAACTGCGTCCCCTCTTGACCGAAGCACTCAGCGAACGGCTGGGACAGCCGACCACCATGATGGTGACCATGCAGGATCAGGAAGGCTCCGCTTCCAGCTCCGCGACGACTGAAACCACCGACCCCACGCCGGCCCAGAACCACCACGACGCCGGCAATCCCCCAACTCTGTTCGATACCGCCGAAGCTAATCTCACTCCCCCTCCTCCCGCTCAGGCCGCGACCGCGCCAACACCAGAACCGGCCCCGACCGCATCCGCCGACCTCTATCCCAATCAAGACCACACTGCCCCACGCCATCTGGAACCGACGTTTCCACCCCGCAACAACCCACAACCCGACCCCTACAGCCGCGAAACCGAAATCGCCCCCGCAGAGCCCCGCAATCCGAACGGCGACCAGACCGTAGACGACGGCACCGAATCCGCTACGGCGGACTCCGACAGCACCGTGCGGCCGACCGTCGCACCACCACCCATTGAAGACCCCGACCCCGATCGCCGGGGAACGATATCCGAACCCGCCACGGTCAAAAGAACCCACACGGCGGGAGACGGAATTGCCCGCCTCAACCCGCGTTACAACTTCGACACCTTCGTGATCGGTTCGTCCAACCGCTTCGCGCACGCCGCCTCCTTCGCCGTGGCCGAATCCCCCGCCATGGCCTACAACCCGCTCTTCCTCTACGGCGGTTCGGGGTTGGGAAAGACTCACCTCCTCCACGCGATCGGCCATTACGCCGTCAAGCTCGGCACCGCCCAGGCCGTCCGTTACGTCACCACCGAAGAATTCACCAACGAGTTCATTAACTCCGTCACGGAAAAGCGCATGTTGGCCTTCCAGAAGCGCTACCGCGACGTCGACATTCTTTTGATCGACGACATCCAGTTCCTCGTCAAGAGAGAACGAACTCAGGAAGAGTTCTTCCACACCTTCAACGCACTCCACAACGCCAATAAACAGCTGGTCATTTCCTCCGACCGTTCCCCCAAACAGCTTCAGACTTTGGAGGACCGCCTACGTACCCGATTCGAATGGGGACTGCTGGCCGACATCCAGCCACCGGACCTGGAGACCCGCATCGCCATTCTGCGCAAGAAGGCCGTTCAGGACGATCTCAACGTCCCCTTCGACGCAGTCGAATACATAGCCACGCAGATTCATCATTCCATCCGGGAGCTCGAAGGCGCCCTGATTCGAGTGACCGCCTACGCCAGTTTGAACCAAAAGACGGTCGATAAATCACTGGCCGCCGAGGTACTGAGCGATTACATCTCGGAGGACGGTCAAGCTCCGGAAGTGACGGTCGAACAGATCCTCAAGGTCACCACCGAGTATTTCGACGTCTCACAGGCCGACCTGAAAGGCACGTCCCGCTCCCGGATTCTGGTCAACGCGCGGCAGGTCGCCATGTACCTATGCCGCGAACTGACCGACCTGTCGCTGCCCCGCATCGGCCAGGCGTTCGGGGGACGTGACCACACAACAGTCATGCACGCCACCAAGAAGATCCGCAAGCAGATGGCCGAACGCCGCCCGATCTTCACCCAAATCTCGGAGCTGACCAACAAACTCAAACAATCTGGGTAGGTGGGTGACCGCTCAGCCTGCCCCAGGCACTACATCTTTACGCTGCGGGGGATTCTCACGACCTGAAGGTCGCGACGAATCCTCCTCGCGTAAATCTGCAGCACCTGGAACAACCTAAGCTCCTCTCCAGCTCTACCGCCGCATACACACGCGCTTCGCGCGTTGTTAGCGGCTCGCCGGTTGGCGCACCCCTGGGGATGGTGTGGTGGTTGAGCTCTTTAGGAATCACAGGCAGCTCTACCGCCGCTGTACACGCGCTGCGCACATTGTTAGCGGCTCGCCAATCGGTCATTGGTGGACGTGACAGCATCGGGATGGGACCCCGGGTCCCAGGTCGGTCCCGCACGTGCCGTACGGCGTCGTGTGGCCACCAAGACGGCTTGGTGGCGTTCTCACTCAAACAGAATTTATAACCGGTTCGGCCCAATCCTTCGTCCCTAAGTGACTTCGCATATCGCATTAGAAACCTTCAGGACGCCCTGCATACCTTGCCTGAACAAGCTTCGCTGGACCGCATATCTCAGATACGTCCTCGACTCGTAATCCCTCACCGTGGAATCGATACGGCCCCGGCTTCATGACAAATCACTCATTCCGTCTCGCCGACGATTGCTCCTTCCACAGGCACCGCACCACGCCGAATCAACGGCTCTGGCCGGTTCACGTCACACTTTTTATCCACAGGCCTGTGGATAAGTCTGTGGATAACCTGTGGATATCTTGGGGATAACTACGGTATTTCTGTGGATAGGATGTGGATAAATTGTGGACAAATAAAATTCTGTGAGAATTGCTTCTATTTTGCCTGTGGATAAGGGTGTGGAAAAGCTGTGGAAAAGTTGGGGATAACCCTGTGGACGAATTGTGGACAAGTCTGGATCACACTTCAATTGTGGATAACTTGCCGATTTATCCACAGTTTATCCACAATTCGTCCACAGGGGTGGTACCGTGTTACGCTGCCAAAACATCGGTTATCCACACTATCCACAAGACCGACTACTACGATGAAGAGTTATACCTAGAGAAGAATTATCTAGTAGCTGAATTGGTTTTGCTCACTTCGTTCCAAGCAACCGTTCCCCCGCCCTCCGCATCCTCACCCGTCCGGCAGCGAATGGTATTGTGATCGATGCAGGACTTGGCTCGAGAGCGAAACCTTCGCCCCAACCACTCTCCGGTGGAATGGGAAATCCTGACCTCGTTGCGGCGCTTAGCAAGAGACTGCGGCAGAAGCACATACGGGGTCGACGACACTCACAGCACCCGGCAGTGTCGGCATTGTCGACCGGGTGCCGACGCCTTAAAATCATCCCTACATTCGGTTGTGGGCCAGTCAAACGCCCGCGCCAGAGCCGTGAGGCCCCGCCCGCCAGCGAACAAGGAAGCCAGACGATATGAAATTTCATGTGGAAAAGGACGTCTTCTCCGATGCGGTCACGTGGACGGCTAAAAGCCTGCCCAGCCGTCCCTCGGTACCGGTGCTCGCCGGTTGCCGTCTCGAGGTGACCGAAGGACAACTGACCATCTCTGGTTTCGACTACGAAATCTCCACCCGCGTTTCGGTGGACGTTACCGGTGAAGAACCCGGCGTCGCTTTGGTGAGCGGGAAGCTGCTGGCCGAGATCGTCAAGGCCCTTCCCGGCAAGCCGGTGGAGTTCACTGCGGACGGCCCGCATGCGGAACTGACCTGTGGGTCGGCTCGCTTTACGCTTCCAACCATGCCGGTCGAGGATTACCCGGCCCTCCCCGAGATGCCGGAGGCCGTCGGAACGATTTCGCCCGCCGGGTTCGCCAAGGCCGTTGGACAGACGGCCGTCGCGGCGGGTAAGGACGAGACCCTCCCGACGATGACCGGGGTACAGCTGGAGCTGACCGATGGTCAGATCTCCTTCCTTGCCACGGACCGCTATCGTATGGCCATTCGCGACGCCGAATGGGAACCCAGTGCCGACGATCTCAACGTCAACGTTTTGGTTCCCGCCAAAGCCCTGTCCGACACCGCGCGCACCTTCGCGGGTATGTCCGGCCCGGTCACCCTGGCCGTACCACAAGGGGAAGGTTCCCCCGGAATGATCGGTTTCGAAGCCGGCGGCCGGCAGACGACCTCCCGCGTTCTGGACGGCCAGCTCCCCCCGCTGCGTACTCTGATCGCGACGAATTTCAGCACGGTTCTGCGGGTGAGCACGGCCGAGCTCACCGAAGTCGCCAAACGTGTGGCTCTGGTCAGCGATAAGACCTCCCCGATTCGCCTCAGCTTCGACGAGGACGGACTGACGGTGGAGGCCGGTGGGGCCGAAGACGCCAATGCCTCCGAAACCATGGACTGCCGCCTGGACGGGGACTCCGGACGTATTTCCTTCAATCCCGCGTACCTGCTCGACGGATTGGGAGCCATCGACTCTCCCGTGGCGGCCTTCCAGATGAACGAGGCCGGTAAGCCCGTCGTTCTCGCCGGGGAAGCCGAACCCGACGCCGATGAGGAAGAGCAGGACAAGTACGCCGGCTACCTCTACATGCTGCAGCCGCTGCGTTGGGACGCTTAGGACTTACCCGTCCGCAACCTTCGGTCGGAGTATCTGCTGGGAACCGTAAACGGCATCGACGGTGAGCTTCCCGGAATCGTGGGAAAAACCGGTTCGCCCGTGAAACTCTGTGAGAGTAGGTTTTTCAAGAACTCATTCGAATTCTCACCGCACTCTGACGTTGCTGGGGATTCGAATGAGTAGGTAGTCACTCCGAAGGAGAGTTTCATGCAACTTGGCATGATCGGCCTCGGGAAAATGGGCGGCAATATGAAAAAGCGCCTAGAGGACCGGGGCCACGAGGTGATCGGATACGACCGTGATCCCGATATCAGCGATTCTCGAGATCTCGCCGATTTGATATCGCGACTGGAGGCTCCCCGAGCGGTGTGGGTAATGGTTCCGGCGGGCGAGGCGACGCGATCCACGATTGAACAGCTGGGGGATCTGCTGTCGGACGGTGATGTCGTCGTTGACGGGGGAAATTCCCGCTTCTCCGACGATCAGCCCCACGCCGAACTTTTGGCGAAACGGAACATCGGCTTCGTGGACGCCGGAGTCAGCGGCGGCGTCTGGGGCCTGGCAAACGGCTACGCCCTCATGGTCGGGGGCGCTACCAATCATGTGCGGCATCTCATGCCGATCTTCGACGCCCTGAAACCCGAAGGGGAATACGGCTTCGTGCACGCGGGAGGAGTCGGTGCCGGTCACTACGCCAAGATGGTGCACAACGGTATTGAATACGGAATGATGCAGGCGTACGCCGAGGGGTATGCGCTCATGGAAGCTTCTGAGGCCGTCACCGACGTTCCAGCGGTGGTCAAATCCTGGCGCGATGGAACGGTGATCCGTTCCTGGCTTCTTGACCTGCTTGACCGCGCGTTGGAAGACGATCCCGAGCTTAACGAGCTCCGCGGCTGGGTCGACGATTCCGGTGAAGGGCGCTGGACGGTCGAGGAGGCGATACGGCTGCGAGTGGCACTACCGGCGATCACCGAGTCTCTTTTCGCGCGATACACCTCGCGTGATCCGGATTCCGACACCATGAAGGCCGTGGCGGCACTGCGGCAGCAGTTCGGCGGGCATGCGGTGAAGCCCGAATGACCAAGGTGGGTTGTCGGGTTGTCCGACACCGCGGCAACCCACTCTCGCTTCGCGCCGCACGTAGCGTGGACGGTCTCACGGTACAATCGAGTCGTGCATGTGGCTCAACTGGAACTGACGGATTTTCGCTCTTGGTCGCACGCGCATATCCAATTCGAGCAGGGACCGAACCTGCTCATCGGGCCAAACGGCCACGGTAAGACGAATCTGGTCGAATCCCTGATTTATCTGTCCTCGCTGCGTTCCCACCGAGTATCGTCGGACGCTCCGCTTGTGCGGGCCGGACAGGAAGCGGCCCTGATCCGCAGCGAGATTCTCCATGACGGGCGACGCCTTCGGGCCGACCTGGCACTGATTCCGGGCAAAACGAATCAAGCCCGCCTCAACGGTTCCAAACTTCCCCGACCCCGAGATCTGCTGGGCGCCCTTCGCGCGGTGTCCTTCGCCCCCGAAGACCTTGCACTCGTACGCGGTGAACCGGCGGTTCGTCGCCGTTTTCTGGATGAGGCCGTCACGGCGCGGCAGCCGCGTCTGGCCGCCACCCGTTCGGACTACGATCGGGTGTTGAAACAGCGCAATACCTTGTTGCGTTCGGTTTACCTGGCGAAGAAGACCTCCTCGACGGGCCCCGGGGAAAACGATCTGGCCACGCTCGATGCTTGGGATTCGCATCTGGCGATGTTGGGCGCCGACCTCATGGCCGCCCGTTTGGCGGTGGTGGACGATTCGGTCGAACCGATGGGAAAGGCCCACGCCAATATCGCCGAAGGACGCGGGGATCTGTCCCTGGGGTATCGCTGCTCGATTCCCACTGGTACCACGGAGGCCACCTCCGAAGGGGATTTGCCCCGTTCCCAGGAGGAGTTGACGCGGCTGTTGTCCGAAGCGCTCCGTAACGCTCGATCGGCGGATTTGGAACGTGGGACCACCACGGTAGGGCCGCACCGCGACGACCTGGACTTGAGTCTGGGTCCCCTGCCGGTCAAGGGCTATGCTTCGCACGGGGAATCGTGGTCGGTGGCTCTGGCTCTACGTTTGGGAATCTTCGAGCTGCTGTCGGCCGACGGGGTCGCCCCGGTACTCATCCTGGACGACGTCTTCGCCGAATTGGACGAACGCCGTCGTCGCAGACTCGCCGAGTACGCTCAAGAGGCTCCGCAGACCCTGGTGACCTGTGCGGTATCCTCGGACGTTCCAGCGGACTTGAGTGGAACGCGCTTCAACGTCTGGGAGGACAGGGTTCAACGTGGTGAAACGTAATTTCGGGGAGTATGAGGGTTCGCCTCGTTTCGCCGCACCGCGTTCGCGGCAGAACTGGTCCAAAGCGCGTCGTTCGCGCCGAGCGGCGGCCCGGCAATGGTCGGGTGCCCACCCGGACGACCGTGATCCCCAATCGTTGAAAAACGTGCTGGATCAGCTGTCGCGTAAGCGCGGCTGGCGGCGTCAGGTTGCCGATCACACCGTATTCGGGCGCTGGGAATCGATCGTCGGCCCGGATATCGCCCGCCACTGCCGTCCGGAGCGACTGGAGAACGGTCGCTTGACCGTGGTGGCGGAGTCGAGCGCGTGGGCGACGCAGTTGCGATTGATCTCGAAACGCCTGTACCGTTCAATTGTCGCGGAAGTCGGGTCCACAGTGGTTCGCGAGCTCAACATTCAGGGGCCGGCCGGGCAGCGTCCCTCATACGGGCCACGCCGGGTCCGCAACCGGTGAACGACCGGAAGAGCGAACCTGGTATTTACAACCTCACAGGTTGCTTTCTCAGCTTTAGGTAACTCGCCCGCGTGGACCCCCTTGTGGCTCCGGGAATTAATGCGTCAATGACAACATTGGGCGGCTCTAAAGACTCAAAGTATGATTCGGTGGGGTATCATTGAGCAAGCATTGAAATTCCATGTGTCTTATATCCCACACGCTCGGTGTCGTACCTGTGGATCAGACTGGGGTATTCGAGTCATTCGTGATTCACACCGTGTGTTGGTCCGCAATACATAAAACAGAAGGAGTGGCCGGTGGCGGCTAAGAAAGACGAAGGCTATAGCTCTAGCTCATTGACCGTTCTCGAAGGTCTGGAAGCCGTGCGGAAGCGCCCCGGTATGTACATCGGGTCCACCGGTGAGCGGGGCCTGCACCACCTCATTTCGGAAGTCGTGGACAACTCGGTCGATGAAGCGCTGGCCGGGTATTGCACCGATATATCGGTTACCCTCACAGCCGACGGCGGAGTGCGCATCGTCGACAACGGACGCGGTTTCCCCGTGGACGAGCACCCTAAATTGAAAAAGCCCGGTGTCGAGGTGGCACTGACCGTGCTGCACGCCGGCGGTAAGTTCGATTCGCAGACCTACGCCGTTTCCGGTGGTCTGCACGGTGTGGGTGTATCGGTCGTCAACGCCCTCTCCACCGGTGTCGACGTTGAGATCAAACGCGACGGCTACGTGTGGCGTCAGAGCTATAAGAACGCCGTTCCCAGCCCACTCGATCGCGGAGAGAAAACCTCTGAGACGGGTACGGCCTTGACGTTCTGGCCCGATGACACCATTTTCGAGACCGTCGAATTCGACTACAAGACCATCTATCGGCGTCTCCAGGAAACGGCCTTTTTGAACAAGGGCCTCAGCTTGACGCTTCGTGACGAGCGACCCGAAAACTTCGACGACGAAGGTCAGCCGCGCGAAGTGGTGTTCCATTACGCCGAGGGCATCGCGGACTTCGTGCGTCACATCAATGCCACCAAAACTCCCATCCACGAACACGTCATCTACTTCACGGCCGAAGAAGACGGTCAGAGCGTGGAGCTGGCGATGCAGTGGAACGAGTCGTACGGAGAGTCGGTGCACTCCTTCGCCAATACGGTGAACACCAAGGAGGGCGGTACTCACGAGGAAGGGTTCCGGATCGCACTCACCAGTGCGATTAACCGTTACGGCCTGGAAAAGAAGATTCTGAAGACGGATAAGGATCGCCTCACGGGTGAGGATATTCGCGAAGGTCTGGCGGCCATTATTTCGGTGAAACTGCGCGAACCTCAGTTCGAGGGGCAAACCAAGACCAAGCTCGGCAATACCGAAGCGCGTTCGTTCGTGCAGAAGATCTGCAACGAGTGGCTCCCCGACTGGTTGGATCGCCACCCGAAGGAAGCCAAGGTCATCATTCAGAAGTCCGCTTCCGCCGCTCAGGCGCGTAAGGCCGCGCAGCAGGCCCGGAAGCTGGCCCGCCGGAAGAGCTTCCTGGAATCCTCATCGATGCCCGGTAAGCTGTCCGACTGCCAATCCACCAATCCCGCCGAATGCGAGATGTTCATTGTGGAGGGTGATTCGGCCGGTGGTTCGGCCAAGCAGGGCCGTAACCCGCGTACCCAGGCGATCATGCCTATTCGCGGTAAGATCCTCAACGTAGAGAAGGCCCGCCTGGACAAGGTGTTGAAGAACAATGAAGTCCAGGCCATGATCACCGCTCTGGGGACGGGGGTCCAGGAGGACTTCGATATCGAGAAGCTGCGGTATCACAAGATCATCCTCATGTCGGACGCCGATGTCGACGGTCACCACATCAATACGCTGCTTTTGACCTTGCTGTTCCGATTTATGCGTCCCTTGTTGGAAAACGGACACGTGTACATGAGCCAGCCGCCGCTGTACAAGATCAAGTGGAACAAGAAGGGTGACGTGGTCTCCTACGTCTTCTCGGACGCCGAACGCGACCGGGTGGTCGAAGAGGGGATCGCCCAAGGCAAGGCCGACCCGCGTAAGAGTGATGGTGTGCAACGGTACAAGGGTCTCGGGGAAATGAACTACACCGAGCTGTGGGAGACCACGATGGACCCGAACAACCGGAAGCTGCTGCAGGTGAAGTTGGACGACGCGGCGATCGCCGACGAACTGTTCAGCGTCCTGATGGGCGAAGACGTCGAAAGTCGTCGTAATTTCATCCAGCAGAACGCCAAGGACGTGCGATTCCTCGACATTTAAGACATTTCCGGGAAGTCGACCGGCCGTCGACTTCCGAGGGTGGCCATCAATCTGATCGAACTTCAAGGAAATAACCGTGCCAGAGACCACGAATAACGAATCCGCGATTCCCACCGGCGGAGTTGTCGAACCCGTTGGTATTGAAGAGGAGATGCAGCGCGCCTATCTCGACTACGCCATGAGCGTCATCGTCGGTCGCGCGCTACCCGATGTCCGGGACGGGCTCAAGCCGGTCCACCGCAAGATCCTCTACGCTATGTACGACAGCGGGTACCGTCCCGATCGCGGTTATGTCAAATGTTCCCGCGTCATCGGTGACGTCATGGGGCAGTTCCACCCCCACGGTGATACCGCCATCTACGACACGCTCGTGCGTATGGCTCAACCGTGGTCGCTACGCTATCCCCTGATCGACGGGCAGGGCAACTTCGGGTCGCCGGGTAACGACCCCGCGGCCGCGCACCGTTACACCGAAAGTCGGCTCGAGCCGTTGTCGATGGAAATGCTGCGCGACATCGACGAGGACAGCGTCGACTTCGAGCCGAACTACGACGGCAAGGCCACCGAACCGACGATTCTGCCTGCGCGTATTCCGCAGTTGCTGGTCAACGGTTCTGAGGGGATCGCGGTCGGAATGGCGACCAAGATCCCGCCGCACAACCTTCGTGAGGTCGCCAACGCCGTTTTCTGGTGTCTGGAACACCCCGACGCCGACGAGGAGACGACCCTCGAAGAGGTCATGAAGCTCATTACCGGACCGGACTTCCCCACGGGGGCGACGATCCTGGGGCGGAGCGCCATCGAGCAGGCCTACCGCACCGGACGCGGGTCGATCAAGATGCGTGCCGTGGTCGAGGTGGAAGAGGACACCAAGGGACGGGCTCAGCTGGTCGTCACCGAACTTCCCTTCCAAGTCAACCCCGATAACTTGGCCGAACGTATGGCGCAGCTGGTCAAGGACGGCAAGATCGAGGGCATTGCCGACATTCGCGACGAGTCCTCCGGACGTACCGGCATGCGGCTCATAGTCGTGCTCAAACGCGACGCCGTTCCGAAGGTCGTACTCAATAACCTCTACAAACAGACCCAGTTGCAGGACACGTTCGGTGCCAACCTGCTGGCCCTCGTGGACGGAGTGCCCCGCACACTGAACCTCGCTCAGATGGTGCGTCTGTATGTCAACCACCAGATCGAGGTCATTCAACGCCGGACCCGTTACCGCCTGCGGAAAGCGGAGGAGCGGGCCCACATCCTGCGCGGTCTGTCCAAGGCTCTGGACATGCTCGACGAGACGATCAACCTCATTCGACGGGCACCGTCGGCAGAGGAATCCAAAGCCGGACTGATGAACCTGCTGGACGTCGACGAGATTCAGGCCGTCGCCATCCTGGACATGCAGTTGCGCCGGCTGGCGGCTCTGGAACGTCAGAAGATCTTGGACGAGTTGAGCGACATTGAAACCAAGATCGCCGATCTGGAGGACATTCTGGCCCGTCCCGAGCGGCAGCGCGACATCGTCAAGGCGGAGCTGCAGGACGTCGTCAAGAAGTGGGGAGACGAGCGTCGGACGCACGTCGTTCCCGATTCCGGTGAGGTGTCGATCGAGGACTTGATCGCCCGCGAAGACATCATTGTCACCATCACCCACGGCGGTTACGTCAAGCGCACCAAGGTCGATTCCTTCCGGTCGCAGAAGCGTGGCGGTAAAGGCGTGCAGGGTGCACAGCTGAAGCAGGACGACATCGTCAGCCACTTCTTCACCTGCACCACCCACGACTGGCTGCTCTTCTTCACCAACAAGGGGCGGGTATACCGTGCCAAGGCCTATGAGCTGCCGGAAGCGAGTCGGACCGCTCGGGGCCAGCATGTCGCCAATGTTCTGGCCTTCCATCCGGACGAGACGATCGCCCAGGTCATCCACATTCGGGGATACGATGAAGCGCCGTATTTGGTTTTGGCCACCAAGAACGGGCTGGTCAAGAAGAGCAAGCTCACTGATTTCGACTCCCCGCGCAGCGGCGGCATCGTCGGAATCAACCTGCGTGACGGAGATGAACTGGTCGGTGCGGCACTGATTCACGAGTCCACCGATCTCCTCCTGGTGTCGCGTAAGGCCCAGTCGATTCGGTTCACCGCCTCGGATGAATCTCTGCGACCCATGGGACGGGCGACGTCGGGCGTCATCGGCATGCGGTTTGTGGGCGACGACGAGTTGCTGACCATGATGGTGGTTCGTGACAACGTTGACATCCTGGTGGCGACGACGCGTGGCTATGCCAAGCGGACTCCGGTCGAGTCCTATCCGCAACAGGGCCGCGGCGGTAAAGGGGTTCTAACCGCTAAGATTACTGAGAAACGTGGTGACCTTGTGGGGGCGCTGGCGGTGACCTTGGAAGATGAGCTCTTTGCCATTACGTCCAATGGCGGAGTCATCAGAACACCTGTGGAACCCGTGCGCCAAACCACCGACCGTAATACCATGGGGGTCAAACTCATCGATCTTCCCGACGATGTGTCGCTGTTGGCGGTCACCAAGAGCGCTGAAGAACCAGACGACGGGCAGGAAGAAGAACAATAGACCATGACGGACGCGAGAGCAACCGCCGGTACCGAGCGCGAGGAAGAGCGCCCGGTCGGTGCGGAGTCGCAGCAGGCTCCCGAGGAAAAAGCAACATCTGACAACTCAACCGATGACTCAGTCGGCGAGGTGACGGATACCGAGGAGAGCGCTGTCGGAGGCGCGTCCGCGAGTGACGGCGACTCCGCCACGCCGCCCCATCAGGGTGTTGACGCGGTGGAGTCGTTCGCACCGGAGGATTCTTCGTCATCGGACGGCGGGTCCACGCATGTGCCGGACGAGACGGTGACCTTCAACCGGCCGGAAGGAATGACTCCGCCGCCCACGGAACCGGAGGAACCGGCACCAGGGGCCGTTCCACCTGCCGGGCCGACGTCGTCGGCCCGGGTAGCGGATGCCGTTCGGGCCGCCCGAGCGGCCGTTTCCCAAGCGACCGGGCGTGGGCCGCGGAGGGCCCGTTTGCGGGTCAAGCGGGTCGATCCCTGGTCGGTCATGAAATTCTCCTTCGCGCTGTCGGTCGTGATGTTCATCGTCATCGTGGTGGCGACGACCGTCCTGTACATCACTCTCGATGCGATGGGCGTTTTCGCGACTATTAACGACATGATTTCGACGTTCATGTCGACCAGTGGGACGGATGAGGAGTCCGATCCCTTCCGAGTGACGGCCAAGGGCGTTATCGGAGTGGCCGCCGTGCTGGGCGTGGTGAACATGGTGTTGTTTACGGCCTTGGCGACGCTGGGGGCCTTTATTTACAACGTATGTTCGGATTTGGTCGGCGGAATTGAAGTCACGCTGGCGGAAAAGGACTGACGCTGAGAGGCGTCGCGGGCCGGGGTCAGCCGTTGAAGGGCTTCCCGGCCCGTTTTCTATGGGACAGGCACGGGTGGAACAGAAGGGCGACCGTGACGACGGTCCCTTTTATGCGATCCCCGCTGTCGAGCCGCGCGTGCGGTCATGTATTCTCTTTTATGTTGCTGAGGGCGATGTGAGCCCGTAGGGGCGTATAGCTCAGGCGGTTAGAGCGCAGAGCTGATAACTCTGAGGTCCCTGGTTCGAGTCCAGGTACGCCCACCAGCTAATAACCCAGTTCAACGGGGTGGTTCCACCTCAAGTTGGACTGGGTTTTTTATTTTGTTTCGGGTCGTTAATCCTGTGTCCCGAATCCGTGGTGACTGTCTTCTATCCCAATGTGTCTGGTGTATGGCTCGAGGGTCCTCCGTCGTATACCTGACGTGCCCGCGCCGCGGTTCACCATGCCAGACCTCGCGGCGTGTGACGGCGTTAAGGGCGAGCGTCGCTGGATCCGGGGCTCCTCAGGACGTATTCCGGGCCCCAGCGGGGAGGAGTGGACGACCTCATAGGTGCCAATCGGCGGTCCAGGTGGCCGGCAATTCTACGAGCTGGATTTCCGTCCTTGACAGTGAAGTATCTCTATGTAAATCTAAGACCGATTGATCTGATTGACGCGCCTTCACGTGAAAGACGAATAACCATGGACAGCAAGTACGTGCTTACGTCGGTTTGTTGCCGCGACTGCATGACCTCGATAGCGAACTCCGTGTCCGCCATCGACGGTGTTGAGTCGGCGCACATTGATCGCCCTACCAACACCCTTACGGTATCCTCTAAGACGGAAATAACCCGTGCGCAGGTTTCGGCAGCGTTGGATCAAGTCGGCCCCCGTATGCAAGAATGCTCGTGACGACCCGAGACCGGCTTCTCTGGCTCGTCAAAGTCGAATACGGTTAAGGCGGCATAGACCCCTCCGAAATATCCGCAAGACAGTCTCCAGTGGCCGCAAATACCGCAGATTTACGGTGGCGTGGAACATGTCATCGGGCAGTGGGCCCTCCTGCCGTATTAATGGCGGCACCTCGTTCTTTCCAGCTTTCGACGACCATTCCCGAACTTTCTGGAGCAATGTTCGGATATAGGTGTGGTATTCCAGTCGCGTTGACCGCTTCCCACGGTTGCGGGGTTACAGAGGTCCTTAATCCTGCCAAAATCAGATCAACTCCTAGGGTGTGTAAAACCGGAAAGGCCCCGGATACTTGCCGAAGATGATTACCATGGACACGCCGAATCGGCTTCTCGGTATTCTCAGCGACGCTCAATGTGGCAGTGAGATCACGTCCCAGGCTGCGAAGCTTGTTGAGAGGGTCTGATTCGGTTCGTTATGCTTGAGTAAACGTGCGATGAGGCTCTTGGTGACACGGTTTGTCTCCGCTGCTCAGTCGTCATCGTTACATCTTATTTTTGTTGAGGAGACTTACGTAAAATGTGGAAAAAACTGCTGGTAGTCGCTAGCGCAGCGACCGTCGCATTCGTGGTGGCCAAGAAAGTCAAAACCATCAACGAGGAGCGCGCTCTGTGGCACGAGGCCACCACCTCTCCAGAGGAGATTTACTAGCAAACACCAGTTGTGCAACTCACTTTCGTCTAGGTGGCCGACCGCGTCAGGATTGTTTTAGGCCATACTTGACGGAGTGGGTTGATCGTGCGATGCGCAATCTAAATGGATTTGCATATGCAACGCAGGCCATGAGGCTTGCACATCGCAGTTGAACGGGGCCATAGCTCAATTGGCAGAGCGCCGCTTTTGCAAGGCGGAGGTTAGGAGTTCGATTCTCCTTGGCTCCACCAGGAAATAGAGCCGCCTAACAGATTCTGTTGGGCGGCTCTCAGACCAAATTGGGATCACTTTCAACGCGAACCGCCGGATCTTCAGTCGTGATCGGCGGTTTTTCTTTTACTTCGGAATAACCGTCCGGGACGTCTCGGCGGACGTGGATGATTATTTCGACGGTCGGCGCGCCCAGGCTCGAGCCGCTTCGCGTTTGGCGTCGTTGATGGTCTCCACTTCGACGACGGTCATGCGGGGAGGTTTCTCCGTTACCGATCCGGGTGGCACGAGCGCAGTGGTGAAACCCAGCCGTGCGGCCTCGGACAGACGTCGGTCCGCATTGACGGTTCGGCGGATCTGCCCGGTCAGTGACACCTCGCCGATGGCGGCCAGTTCGGCGCTGACGGCGATTTCTCGTTCAGCACTGACGATGGCGAGTGCCAACGCCAGGTCGCTGGCCGGTTCGCGGACCTTCATCCCGCCGATGGTGGTCGCGTACACCTCGCGATCCAGGAGGGGTATTCCTCCGCGTCGGGTCAGAACGGCGAGGATCATGTTGAGTCGCGGTGTTTCGAGCCCGGAGACGGTGTGGCGAGGCACGGCGCCGTCCTTGACGGATTTGCCGACCAGGGCTTGAACCTCGACCGGTACTGCTCGACGTCCTTCCATGGTCACGGTGACGCAGGTGCCGGGGGTGGGTTCCTCGGGGCTGTCTTCCAGAAACAGTCCTGACGGGTCGGGCAGTGAGACGATGCCGTCTTCGCGCATCTCAAAGCATCCCACCTCGTCGGCAGGGCCGAAGCGGTTCTTCACTCCCCGCAACAGACGTAGACTGGAGTGCTTGTCCCCTTCGAAATGCACGACGGTATCGACCAGGTGTTCCAGGGCTCGCGGTCCGGCGATGTTGCCTTCCTTGGTCACGTGTCCGACCAGGATGACGGTCATATTGCGGTTCTTGGCCTCGGCGGTCAGCGCACTCGCAACGGCCTTGACCTGCGTTACTCCCCCGGGTACTCCTTCTACGTCGTTGGCCATGACGGTCTGGACGCTGTCGATGATCACCAGTCCCGGCCGTACGCTGTCGATATGGCTGAGTGCGGCACCCAGGTCGGTTTCGGCGGCGAGATACAGTCCCTCGGAGAGGTTGTCGGTGCGATCGGCGCGGCGGCGTACCTGTGACGCCGATTCTTCGCCGGTGACAATGAGGGATTTACGCCGACCCGTTTGCGCGAAGCGGTGGGCACAGTCCAGCAGGAGGGTCGATTTACCCACTCCGGGTTCGCCGGAGATCAGGACGACGCCGCCGGGAACCAGTCCTCCACCGAGGACCCGATCAAGTTCACTGATGCCGGTGGGGACGTTGGCGGCCTGCTCGGCGGATATGGAGCTGATAGGGCGCGCCTCCTGTGAAGGGAGGCGACGCTGTGAGGATCGAGGGTCGGGTGCGGTGGTCGGTGGTGGTGCCGCTTCATCCATTGAACCCCACGAACCGCATTCGGGGCAGCGTCCCAGCAGCTTGGGTACCCGGTGTCCGCATTCGCGGCATTCGAAACTCACCCTGGTCTTTTTCGGCATGGACCCCAGCATAGGGCGGAGCTGCGACGCTTGGGGTGACGAGGGATTCCCGCTGTGGCACGCCGATGGGTGTTGCCTGGAGGCGGCGCCACGCTTCGGTGACATGATTTCGTCGGGTGGAGATATTACACTTTAAGCATGGTTCCACGTTCTGCGGCGTTTTTTGATTTGGACAAGACGATCGTGTCCAAATCAAGTGCTCTCGCCTTTGGGAGGCCGTTGTATCATCTTGGCCTGCTGGGGCGACGCGACGTGCTCCGGGCGGCGTACGGTCAGCTGGTCTATCGCATCGGGGGCGGTGACGGCAGGCAGATGGAGCGTACCCGGAATTACTTGGCCGATCTGTCGCGTGGGTGGTCGGCTGAGACCGTTCGTGACGTCGTGATGGAGACGCTGGATCATCTCATCCAGCCATTTATTTACACTGAAGCACTGGATTTGGTTCGGGGGCATCTCGACGCGGGCCGGAACGTGGTGTTGATCAGTGCCTCCGGGTACGACATCGTCTCCCCGATCGCGGATTCGCTTGGTATCCCCGAGGTGATCGCGACGCGATTGCGTACGGATGGAAATGGAATGTACACGGGGGAAGTCGAATTTTACGCCGCGGGGCAGGCAAAAGCGGAGGCGATCCGGGACTATGCCCGAAATCGCGACATCGACCTGTCTGCGTCGTTTGCATATTCGGATTCGATTACCGACGAACCCATGCTGCGGGCGGTGGGAAATCCCCGTGTGGTCAATGGTGACAAGAGTTTGCGTAAACTTGGAAAATCAGAAGGTTGGCCATTGCTGTCGTTTAATGATCCGACACGGGAAGGGAAGCCGTGCGGAAAAGAAATGCGAACGGGATTTGTCGCCGTGGCGGCTCTCGCGGTTGTCGGGTTTTGGGCATGGCGGCGTTGGCTACGATGAAGTCCGGGCCCAACTCACTTTTAGATAGTGAATTCTATCGCATTATATATGACACAAAGTGCGTGTCCATCGGAGTATCTGAATATAATCCCTGGTAGTCTCATTCTGTCTCACTAGCGATCATGCGTCTAGGAAGAGTGTTGGCATGTTAGTAATGTTCTCAGTACAGGACATGCGAGTATGCTCTTATGTAAGACTGGAAAAGTCAGCTGCGGCTTCAAAAGTCTTAAGCTAGGCAACAAACTGTGGACTGTTCTGCGGAAGTCTCGGGGGACTGCGTAACCTAATGCGAATTGGACGGTTTTCAGTAAGTGTGAGGCGCACTGCCGCAGACTTAAGTTTCCAGCTGATCGAACAAGGGTTCTTGTAATGCTCAGCCGGTGACGGGCAAACGAAATCTTAAAACACCACTTGGTTTTAAGGGATTTCCTGAGAGGGTTCTGAAAACACTTTCAGAGAATTATTAGAAACCAAGAACTATAGCTATTGGAAGGAATTACAATGGCACGACTGACTCAAGAAGTGACGACTCCAATCTCTCCTGTGGGCGGAGATGTCATCCCCGAAGACGACGCCGAGCGTATTGCCGGTGTTCTGAAAGCGCTGGCCGATCCCAATCGCCTGCGTCTGATCAGCATGATCCAGACCTCGCCCGACCAAGAAGCCTGCGTCGCGGAACTGACCGATCCGCTGGGCCTGTCTCAGCCCACCATCAGTCACCACCTACGCATCTTGGCCGAGGCCGGTGTCGTCAAGCGCGACAAGCGTGGAGTATGGGCCTATTTCCACTTGGTCCCCGAAACCATGCGTACCATTGCCGACCTCTTGACGCCTCCGAAGCGTCGTCGTTCCAGCAAATAATGCCGGGGCCTCGCAGAAGGGCCTCCAATCCGTGGGACATGAGGAGGGACCTCGACGCGTTCCGGCCATGCTTTAGGTTAGGCACGCGGAGGTCCCTCACTCTTGTAGCGGCGAATTCAGCGGACGTTCCCGACCGGTTCCATGCGGGAAACGTGAATCGAATCGGTGTCGAGTTCGGTAACGTTACTATTGCGTGGAGTTGAAGAATCGAGCGGGACCATTAGAATGTTCACATGACCGGACGCCACCGCAGACCCCGCCGCCTCTCCTATGAGCGGCGACGTCTCATCGGCGGCGTCAGCCTTTCCTTGTTCTTCGCGGTGGTCACCCTGTACACCTTGAACGTCGCGATCGCCCAGGTTCGCGGTTGTTCCGAAACCGTTTCTCTGAGTGTGACCGTATCCCCTGATTTGGTCGACGTGGTCGACGACTACGACCTCAATGAGCGCCTTGTGGATTCTTGTATCAGCGTGGCACTGCACAGCTCCCCTTCGACCGAGATCTCCTCTACCGATACCCAGGTATGGATTCCCGAGACGATTCTGTGGACCGATCATAGCGGGGTCACCGAGGGCTCGTGGGAGACGTATCGAGAATCGGTGGTGTCCAATCCCATTGGCGTGGCGCAGGGTTCAATCGATATCGACAGACCTCGAGACGCCGGGGTCACCGATCCCGCGCACGACGCGGCCGATTTGTTGTGGCTGGTCACTTATGGTGTTGACGATGATGTCGTCTCCGCCGGGGACAGCGAGTCCGCTCCCCGGGTGCGAACCCTGAGCGACGTTCGCCGTTCGGGTGGGGACGGTCTACAGCGCTTTTCCGACGCGGCGGTCCCGACGCTGTCCTACCCCATGCTTATCGATCCGCAGTTGAACGGGCCGCAACGTCGTGCGGCGGATGATCTGTCTCAGGTGCTGAGCGGGACCGAGTTCGAATCCACCGTGCGAGAGAGGGGCTATGAACCCCCGGAGGAACACCCGCCCATCTACCAGGACGATGTAGTGGACGACGTTCTGGAGGCGTGGAGAAGTTATCGGGATTAAGATTCCGGCACGGCCAAAACTTGATTCAGTACGTCGTTCAAGACCTTCTGAGCCGAATCGCGATCGGCTTCGGGGATATCAATGGTGACGACGACATGGGCCTGACTCTGCTCGGCGTCGGATCCGGGAATGGTGTGCGTGAACAGCGACGCTTGAGCCTGCCAACCAGAGCTGACATCACGATGCTGGAACGCCGTCTGCGGATTCTGCCCTTCCCGCATGGGCTGTAGGTCCAAGTCGTCCCGCAATGCTCGCCGCGTGTCCCGATCGCAGTTTCGGCATTCGTTCCACGTGACTTCGATCGTTCCGTCGTTCGGGGTGGTGCAGTCGATGACCCGGCCGTCCCCCTGACAGCTGTACGAAGTGGGTACTCGGAAAGCGACGGGCCAATCCCTTTCGGCCATGATCGACGTGTCCTCGTCGCCGAACTGTCCGCCGCCGAGACTTTCGGAGGGAGCGTCGGACGTCCATTCGGGGCGACCGTCGTCGGTTTCCTCGGCGGTGTCGGAGTCGTCCTCTCCCGACGCCGTGGATTGTTCTTCGGGAGAGAAGGTCTGCCAGATCAGCCAGGTTCCCCCGGTGAGGGAGAACAGGACGACCACGGCCAGCAGGCCGAGAATGATCGGGCGCACGAGCGAACGGGGACGCTTGGGCGGCCGGCTGGGCGAAGGGGGAGGCGGCATAGACGAGACGTAGGTGTTGGTGGTATCGCCGGGTTTCTGCACCTTCGGCAAACGGCCCGTCGGAGGCCCCAGGGACAGGAGACGTTCGAGAATACGTTCGGCGCCGCGCAGGTTTCTGTCCTGCAGCACCACCACGTACGGCTGCTCGGCGTCCAAGTCGGCCTGCAGCACTGGGGCGTCGTCGATTCCGGTATTGGCGTGGGCCCAGGCGACGGCGTCGGTGAGGAGCGCGCGACGGGACGGGTCTTTGGAAGAAGAGGTTCCCAGCGTCAAGATGTGGACCGGGCGACCCTGCGAATCTATGCCCGCGCACATTTCATAGGCACCTTCAACCCGAAGGGTTGACACGCCATGGAACGGTCCAATCGTGCGACTCATCTACGTCCTTAACAAGTCCACCGGTTATCCGATGACAAATCGCCGCCTCCGCTTGGCCACCCTAACGTGGCTTCGGCGAACGCGGTGTTCGAATGTTACCCATTGATCCTGTGCGTCCAGTATGACCGAAGCTCGCACTTGACGCTTCATCGGGTACTCGACTACGTCCGGAAACGTGCGGTAATGATTATTGTGTCGGCGTTTCGGCCGGGTGTTATGGCTGCGATCTGGGTATTACGACCGATTCGGCGCCCGTGGCGTACCTATTAAGCTGTAGGCGTGACTTTGTATCGTAGTGGCGATGACGGCCCCCACCCAGTGATGTCCCACCCGAAGACCCCGTGGTCGAAGGCTCCCTCTTCCTTTATTCGCGGTGGCCTGGTCGGGACGTCTGAAGCGCTCCCCGGTATTTCCGGAGGAACCGTGGCGTTGGTGGTGGGACTGTACGACGGCCTCATCGGAGCCATCTCCGATCTCCTCTCGGCTTTGCGTCAGGCGGCGACCGCCCTCGTCAAGCGCGAGAGCCTCAAACCGGCGTGGCGCTCGTTCGCGGCCATCGACTGGCCTCTGCTGATCCCGGTCGGCATCGGCATGGTGTGTTTCCTGCTGTTGGCGCTGTTTACGATCGCACCGCTCATGGAATCGCACCCGACGCAGATGCGGGGGCTGTTCATGGGGATGATCGCCGTCTCCATCGCGATTCCGATTCGCATGATGCCCGAACGATTCAACCTCGCCAACGCCGTCGGCTTCGGACTCGCGGCGGTGGTCGCTTTTGTGGTGACCGGTCTTCCCGCCGCCACGATTTCCGACCCCTCGCTGTGGTACGTGCTCTTCGCGGCCGCCATCGCCATCAACGCACTGATTCTTCCCGGAGTGAGCGGCTCGTACATCATGATTCTCATGGGCGTATACGGCCCCGTGACGGAGGCCTTGCGGGAACGGGACTTCGCTTTCGTGGGAACGTACCTGGCGGGCGCGCTTCTGGGGCTCGGCACGGTCGCCAAGGCTCTGAACTGGCTCCTGCACCACAAACGTCAAATGACCTTGGCCGTCCTCGCGGGTCTCATGGTGGGGACGATTCGTAGCCTGTGGCCGTGGCAGAGTGAGTCCGGTTCGCTTCAGGCTCCACACGACACGGTCGTGGTACCCGTTCTGCTGTTCCTTTGTGGCGCGGGCGTTATTGTGGCGGGCCTGGTGTGGGAGGCTCGCCGAAAAGCGGACTAGAATCGACGTCACACCGTGTCTGAGATGTCGGAATTGTCCAATCCGGAAGGCACGCGGTAAAATTCGGCGATTTTTTCCGGATCTGAGCGTAACTCTTCCCTCGCGTGGTGCGTTATACGTAGCGTACGACGAAGAGCCATTCCCAATATGGTCCACACGGGTTCGTCCTGGGGATCGTCCAGGGTGAATTGCTCGGAAGATTGCGAGGGATACGTTGAAGCAAACGGCCAAACGGACCGCAGTCGCGGTAGGAGCCATGTCCGCTGGGGCGCTCTTGATTCCGGGGGCCTCCGCCCACGCCGCAGACAATCCAATGGGAGCTTCGGAGAACCCCGAACAAGGTTCAGACGATCGACTTGCGCAGTACCAAAACGAAATACCCGACAATCCCTTCAACGCGGCCGGGCACGAGGGCGATCTGCCACAGGGCGACCTCACGGCACCCCTTCGGGCCGCCGGAGGCCAGATCGTCAATTCGCTCGGTGCGTCGGTGAATCAAGTCCGTTCCGTGGGGGACGAAATCTCCAGCGATTCCGATTCCAGCAGTACCGTGCGGGACGCCTTGCAGGGAGACTCCGGAGACGGAGTACTGGGAGGCGGAATCTTCAATCGTTCCGACCACGGCGAGGACTCGTCCAACGATCTCGACGCCGTCCTGCAGGAAGACGATACGGGCGACGACTCGAATTCGGAGGCTCCGGCCGCAGCGGACGAGGTACCGGACGCGGAGGATCAACAGACGTCGTCCGGCCTTGCCGATCGCCTGCGCAGTGTGATCGTGCGCTTGGCCAACGCCGGCGGCTGACAACCGGCCACGGCTCCGCCTCATGCGGGGCTCGGTGTCGTCACTCGACGACGATCGCAGAATTCGGATCATTGACCGGGAGGCGATGCGGATGTCATCGCCGCCGGGTTCGACCGCCGGCGTCATCGGCCGTCTTGCCGGTTCGCCGTCAGGGGATGGCGGCTCGAAACGATCCGTTCGCAGTGGAACTCATACCGTCGCTAGGACCACTGCTTGAAGGTCCGTAAGACACGGATACTCAGCACACGGCGACAGGGGAATCGTGCGGAGGTGAACGATGGGACCCGGATCGATCCGGCCGTACGTCACTTCGATTTCAACGGTCGCCTACGCAAACTCATAGTGTGGAGAACTCCAAGTTCAAGTCAAACCCGTGATCGTCCCCAGGTAGTTCGTGGCGTTCGACTGGACATTATGGAGTGAGGTACGTATCAGGGTATGAACGCAGCAAAACCCATTGGACGGCGGTTTGAATCGTATTCCCAGGAGTACGCCCCGAACGTGACCCGACTCCGCACGGAGGGTTCGGCCGCGCAGTGAAGTAAGCAGCACTGCGCGGCCGAACAGGAAATGGGCGAACCCGACATCGTCTGAGCCAGGGACATCCCAGTGGCTCCGGGGGTGCGGGCGAGCAGACATTCAATGAATACGACGCTCCACAACGCACGGTTCAAACGTGGCGCGGTGGAGACGTCACACCCTGAAAGGTGACGGTAAATGAATTCACATTGGGCACGAAAGACTGTACAGACCGGTGCGATCGCCGCCGGAGCCGTGTTGGTGGCGGGATCCTCCAACGTGGCGCTCGCGGACGACTCCGCTGCTATGACCACCCACGATCAGCTCGGTGCGGTCTCGGGAAACCAAGTCGCGGCACCGGTACAGGCTCCCATTAATATTTGCGGACTCGCCGTTTCGGTCCTGGGCGGCTCCAATGCCGGCTGCACCGGGGGAAGCGACGCGAGCTACACGGCTTCAGGCGGACAGCTGGACACACACGACAATTCAGGTCTCCTGAACGGCAATCAGGCCTACGCGCCCGTCCAGGCCCCCGTCGACGTGTGCGGGGTATCCGCTTCCATCGCCGGTACGTCGGGATCGAGCTGTGAAGGCGGCTCGGAGGCCACTCTGAAAGAAACCGGATCCGCGCAGGAGGAATCGGCCGCACAGGAGGAGTCCGGAGTACACACCTCCGACAACAGCGGTGCGCTCTCCGGAAACCAGCTGTTGGCCCCCGTCCAGGCCCCGATCGACGTCTGCGGCAATGCCGTAGCCGTCGGAGGCAGCTCGGCCGCCGGTTGTGAGGGTGGCGCTTCGGCCACCAACACTTCCCCGGCCGCTGGTGAGCTTTCCACGCACGACAACTCGGGACTTCTGAACGGCAATCAGGCCTACGCGCCCATTCAGGCCCCGATCAACATCTGTGGCAACGCGATCGCCATTCTGGGAACGGCAACGGCCTCCTGTGAAGGCGGTTCGGACGCGGAGATCACTCCTCCCGAAGAGGAAGAGGAAAAGCACCACGGAAAGCGCGAGTCGGCGGGAAAAGCATAGCTAACGACGCTGAAGCGAGCCGTCGCGACGTTAGCACCACTGAACCGAGGCTCAGCCAGGACGACGAGGTAACGATACTACCGGTGTCCGATGAAGCGGATTCCGCTTCCAACGGTCTTCTCGGCGTCGTTGAGGGAACCGTGGATCGGGTACCCGTGGTCAATACTCTGGCCGATGGGATCAGCGAGCGCCTGTAGTTCGACCCGTTCAATAAGAGCAAGGTAGGTGACGAGGGCCGGGACGCCATATCGGCGATCCCGGCCCTTTCTGCGTCCACGCGGAGGTACATCGGCAACGGCCACACGGGATCGAACCGAACGGCCGTGCCCGGCATCGATGGTCGGCTTGACGCTGCACTGTGGTGGGTGGTCGCGGGTGCGCCTCACCCCGGGTACTCGCGGTATTCCATCGGCTTGGGGTTGGCCCGACCCGCCGTGCGGAGCTCGTCCAGATTTCCGATGCGTTCCTCTTCGGGGTCCTTGCGGTTCAATGCCACGAAGCTCGGGTCGGCGGAGAGGCATTCGTCGCGTAGGTGTTCTCTGGCGATGGTGATGGCTTCCTGAGTGGTCGCGGGGAGGCGACCTTGGGTTTCCAGGCGGTGGAAGGCGCCCAAGGCAAAGCAGGCTTGCCGATGCTCCGCGCGCAGTCCGGATATGAGCACGATGATGCCGCGCTTTTCCAAGCGGTGGATCGCGTCCCATAGGACGCTCGCTCCGGTCGCGTCGATTTTGCTGACTCGCGACATTCGGAGGATCACGACTTTGACTTCCGCGATGTCGGTGAATTGTAGGAGGAAGTCGTGTCCGGCGGCGAAGAAGAGCGGTCCTTCGAGGCGATAGGCCACGATGTGTTCCCGCAGGAGGGCGGCCTCTTCGGTGTGGTGGTCGGAGGTGTCCAGTTCGATCTGGTTGACTTCCAGGGTTTTGGCGAGTTTGTGAATGGCCGTTCCGCCGGCGAGGGCGAGTCCGACGAGGACGGCCATGATGAGGTCGACTGCCACGGTGACGACGGCGGTGGTGGTCAGGACGAAGAAGTCGGCTCGGGTGGCGCGGCAGAGGGCGACTACCGAGCTGACTTTGATCATGCGAATGGATGTTGCCATGAGGACGCCGGCGAGGGCGCTCAGTGGTATGTGGGCGACGAACGGCGCTAGGGCGAGCATGAAGAACGCCAGGATGAGCGCGTGGCTGAGCGCGGCGAGTTTGGTGGAGGCTCCGGAGCGGACGTTGACGGCGGTTCGGGCGAGTGCTCCAGAGGAGGGTATGGCTCCGAACAGGGGTGCGGCGAGGTTGGAGACTCCTTGTCCGAAGAGTTCGCGGTTGGGGTCGTGGCGTTGTTCGACGGTCATTTCGTCGGCGACCTTGGCGGACAGTAGGCCTTCGATGGAGGCGAGCGCGGCGATGGCGAAGGCGGCGGTGAGGAGGGTGGGGACGGCGGTGGGGTCGAGGTGGTCGAGTGTGGGTGTGGGGATGGTGGTGGGGAGGGTTCCTACGGTGGCGGTGTCGAGGCGGAGGAGGAGTGTGGTGGCGGTGGCGGTGGTGACGGCGATGATGGCGAAGGGCCATTTGGGTGCGTAGCGGGCTCCGATGAGCATGGCGGCGGTGGTGGTGAGGGTGATGGTCAGTGCCGTCCAGTTGGGGTTGTCGGTAAAGCTGACGGTGGATTCCCAGGCTTCCAGGATGATGTGGGTGTGGGAGCTGTCGAGGCCGAGGGCGAGTGGGAATTGTTGTATGAAGATGATGACGGCGATTCCCACGGTGAACCCTTCGATGACGGGTTCGGGTATGTATCGCATGAGGTGGCCGGTGCGTAGGAGGGCGAGGAGGATGAGGATGATTCCGGCGAGGAAGCCGACGGTGTAGACGGCTCCGGGGCCGTATTGGGCGACGATGGGGACGAGGACGACGGCGATGGCTCCGGTGGGGCCGGAGACTTGGAGGTTGGATCCGCCGAATACGGCGGCGCAGGCTCCGGCGATGATGGAGGCGATGAGTCCGGCTCCGGCTCCGACTCCGGTGGCGATTCCGTACCCGAGCGCGAGGGGCAGGGCGACGATGGAGACGGTGAGTCCGGCGAGGAGGTTACGTCGCCAGTCGTTGCGTAGGGTGCTCAGTTCTGAGACGCTCGGCAATAGTCGAAACGGGTTGCTTCGGCCGGTGGCCCGTACGTTGCTGTGGGTCACGGTTGTCCTTGTCGAGTTGTCGGTTGGAATCGGCGAGGTCGTGGCCGCCGGTTCGTGGTGTGTTCGGCGACGGTGTCGGACGTTGGTGGTCAACCTCTTTGAGTGATTATTTCACTACTGAACGCTACATTTTGGGGGCGGTTTTGTGGGTAGACACGCACGAGAGGCCGGTGGGTCGCATCGGTGCCGGTCACCTGGGGCTCTGGTGTGAACGACGCGCGTGGGGCCGGTGTCCACCTGCCGCTGTGGGTTGTCGGGCGGGTAGCCTTTTAATCATGATTGATTTGCGAGCATTGCGAGATGATCCGGAGGTTTACCGCGCGAGCCAGCGTAAGCGCGGTGCTGATCCCGAGGAGGTGGACGCGGTCGTATCGGCCGACTCGTCCCACCGCAGTGCTCTGCAGAGTTTCGAGTCGTTGCGGGCGGAGCAGAAGGGTCTGGGTAAGCAGATCGCGAAGGCCGACGGCGAGGAGAAGCAGGAGCTGTTGCGGCGGACGAAGGAGCTGGCCGCCGAGGTGAAAGAGGCGGAGGCCCAGGTCGCTCAGGCGTCGGCGGATTTGGACGCCGCGGCGAAGCGTATTCCGAACCTGGTGGCCGAGCAGGCCCCTGCCGGGGGTGAGGACGATTTCGAGGTTCTCCGTGAGGTCGGGGAGACGGCCGTTCCGCAAGCGTGCCGTGACCACCTGGAGCTGGGGACGTCGCTGGGGCTGTTGGATATGGAACGTGGGGCGAAGACGTCGGGTTCGCGTTTCTACTATCTGACCGGTGACGGTGCCTTGTTGCAGCTGGGCATGTTGAATCTGGCGATTCAGCAGGCGACCCTGCACGGGTTCATGCCGATGGTGCCGCCGGTGTTGGTGCGTCCCGAAGCGATGGAGGGGACCGGTTTCCTCGGTGAGCACGCCGACGAGGTCTATTACCTGGAGCGCGACGAGATGTATCTGGTGGGGACCTCGGAGGTTCCGCTGGCGAGCTATCACTCGGGTGAGGTTCTCGGATCTCTCGACGAGCCGGTTCGCTATGCGGGCTGGTCGTCCTGTTTCCGCCGCGAGGCCGGTTCGTACGGTAAGGACACGCGCGGCATCATTCGCGTGCATCAGTTCGACAAGGTGGAGATGTTCTCCTTCTGTCATCCCGATCAGGCCGCCGACGAGCATGAGCGTTTGTTGTCCTTTGAGGAGACGATGCTGGGGTTGATGGAGTTGCCGTACCGCGTGATCGACGTCGCGGCGGGCGACTTGGGGACCTCGGCGGCGCGGAAGTTCGACTGCGAGGCGTGGGTGCCGAGTCAGGAGCGCTATCGCGAATTGACGTCGACGTCCAACTGCACGACGTTCCAAGCGCGCCGTCTGGACGTGCGCTACCGCGATGAGAACGGGAAGAACGCGTTCGCGGCGACGTTGAACGGGACGTTGGCCACCACTCGTTGGCTGGTGTCGATTCTGGAGAACCACCAGCAGGCCGACGGTTCGGTGCGGGTGCCGGAGGCATTGCGTCCCTTCGTCGGCAAGGACGTTATCGCGCCGAAAAGCTAGCACGACGAACTTAATGGGTGGTGGTCGATGTTTCACGGGAAACATCGACCACCACCCATTTCTATGTCGTCTGGTCCTCCAGCCAGGATTTGAGTACGAGGGCATGGTTGACCTCGGGGTTCTTGGCCGCGTAAAGAAGCGTGATGGGGCCGCTCTCCAGCGCGGTGCGGAGCGGTTCCTGCGCTTCGGGGTGGCTGTCGAGCTCCCGGCGGTAGCGTTTGGTGAATTCGGCGAACCGCTCCGGGTCATGGGCGAACCAGATGCGCAGTGGTGAACTCGGGGCGACGTCTTTGGCCCATGCGACGCCGTGGAGGCGTTCTTTGCTGACGCCGCGCGGCCAGAGGCGATCCACCAGGAAATCCGTTTCCGTTTCGGTGTCGCCGGCGTGATGGTCGTAGACTCGCTTGAGGAAAATCTGATGCATATTCGCACTGTACGACCGTGAGCCGTCCGTCAGGGCGGATTCGGTGATCACGTTCGGTTATGAATTTTTATCGGTTGGTAATCGTGAGTTCGCTCGCCGGTCTCTACACGGACATGTACGTAGGTATTACTGTTGAGTGATGTATGAAACCGCCCCACAGGCCACGCGAAGGCCTGACAAGACAGATTTCAGTCAGTCGTCCGTCGACGCCGATACTCCCGACTTGATCGCGGTGGACATCGACGGAACGATCGTTGACTACCAGGAAAAAGAGTTCACCGAGCCGTCGCTGGACACCATTGCCGCGCTCCGTAAGGCCTACGACGCCGGTATCCCCGTCGCCATCGTGACCGGGCGCCCCACGTGGGGTGCCGCCCGGGTCGCCCACCAGCTCGACCTGCCGGAGGCCTTCGTTTCCGCCTCTCACGGCGCGGTGGAGTATCAACTGTCCGAACGGCGTATTTCGCACGCGGAATCGATGGATCCGAAACTGGCCGTCGACACCTTCCGCAGCGTCCACTCCAAAGTGGAATTCGCCTTCGAGTGGGACCTCAAAGGCTGGTACCACACCTCCGGATTCGCCCGTGATTTCGCCGCCCACTGGGCCGAGGTCAAGCCCCTGCGCGAGCTGACGGCCCGTTCGGCCGCTCGCATGGTCGCGCGAGTGCCCTCGAAACACCACTATCAGGCCGGACAACGGTGCCCGGAGGCACTCCGGCTGGCCGAGGCGGCGCAATTGAGCGAGCAACACTACTATGTGGAGCCCGGATACAACGGTTGGGTGGACGTCAGCCCCGCCGGTATGACCAAGGCGACCGGCCTGGCCCGCATCGCCGACCACTATGGTGTCTCAGCCAACCGCGTCGCGGTCTTTGGCGATGCCCACAATGATCTCCCGATGTTCGAGTGGGCGGGTTACGCTATCGCCATGGGACAGGCCGATGAGTCGGTCAAAGCCGTCGCCGACGAGGTGACCCTGCCGGTCGCGGACAACGGGGTGGCGTCGGTGATACACCGGTGGCTGAAGTAGTCGGTCGCAATCCGACAATGAAGGGTGCGTTATGGGAACAGGCGAACTACCGAAGGTATTGGTCACCGATCTGGACGGCACGATCGTGCGCGGTGACGAAACGGTGTCACCACGCACCCACGCGGCCCTGCGACGGGCCATCGACCACGGCATCACCGTGATCGGAGCGACCGGACGCGGTCCGCGACTGCTCAACTGGACGGTGAGCGACCACATTCCAATGGCCGATCACCTGATCATGGCGCAAGGCGCCTTCGTCTACGACACCACCGACTCCCACAATCCGCGTCGCTTGAGTTCACAGCTGATCGACGGCGAGATCCTTTACGAACAGGTCCAACGGATCGAATCCCACATTGACAAGGTCTACATGATGGCCGAGTCCGACGACCCCGACACGCCCCTGTCGGGCGACGACATGCCGGTGTGGCCGTGGGACTTGTCCACCGTCGTACGGGATCGACGCGCGGCGTTGACCGGTCCGATGGTGAAACTGTACTTCTGGCCCGACTCCCTGGACTCCGACACCGTTCTGGAAAAGGCCGAACCACTGTTGGCCGACACCGAGGTGGGTATCACCGAATCCGGAGTGGGAATGCTGGAATTGAGCCCCGCCGGAATGGACAAATGGCGGGGAATCGAAGCGGTGCTCAAAGAACGCCAGGTCGGTTGGCATGAGGTGCTTGCCTTCGGCGACGCCCTGAACGACCTGGGAATGCTGTCTCGGGCCGGGCGTTCGGTGGCGATGCCGCAAGGTCACCAACGGATATTGGACGCCGCCGACGAGATCGCCCCGGCCGACAATGACGGCGACGGGGTCGCGCGCTACCTTGAACGGCTTCTTGACGGTCGGAGTTAACCACGACACCCGGCCAGGGTGTGAATAGTGACACTGGCTCGCCTCTCTCTTGGATTTTTATTTCCCGCAGCGGACAATGGAGCTGTCAGATATAGAGACCGGTACCTGAACGTGGAATAGGACTGGATCGAGATGGACCCTTTGTTCGCGCCCGCGAGCGAGGCGAATGCCCCGCCGCGTTCCGCTCCCCGCCTGTCGGTGGGAGTGATCTCCTCCGGCAAGGTCGGAGCCGTCCTCGGCGCGGCGCTCGATCGCGTCGGACATCGCGTTACCGCCGTATCCGCTCCGAGTGCGCAGGCGCGGGCGCGTGCCGCCGAACTACTCCCCCAGGCTCGGGTGACGACCCCCGACGACGTGGCCGCCTCGACCCAACTGCTCCTGTTGACCGTTCCCGACTACGCACTCCCCGAACTGGCCGACCGCCTGCCGTTTCGCGCCGGACACATCGTGCTGCACACCTCCGGTGCCTACGGAGTCGGCGTGCTCTCCCCGGCACGCCGGGTCGGTGCCCTGGTGGCGGCGGCCCATCCGGCGATGACCTTTCTGGGAACGACCGACGACCTCGGTCGACTCGCACGCCTGCCCTGGGCCGTCACGGCACAGGACGAGGCGTCCTTGATCGCCGAGGCGCTGATCGCCGAAATCGACGGTGTCGCCGAGCACGTGTCCGAAGAACAGCGTCCCCTGTACCACGCCTCGCTGGCACACGCGGCGAATCACCTGGTCACCTTGATTAATGACGCCTCCGAGGAACTCGCACGCGCGGGAATCGGCGATACCTCCTCCTACCTGCGGCGTCTGGTGAACGCTGCGGTGGACAACGCTGTGACACACGGCGACGACGGTTTGACCGGCCCGGTGGTACGCGGCGACGCGGACACGGTCGCGCGGCATCTGTCGGTCGTAGACGACGATAAGCACGACTCGTACCGCGCCCTGGCGAACCGAACGGTTGAGCGGGCGCGGAAGTCCGGTCGATTGACCGAGCGGGAATACGACCGGGTGCGCGAGGTGTTGCTCGAGTCCGGCGACCCCCGTCGGGTGGAAGTGGAAGGAACCCCATGACAGACCTGGAATGCGTGACGGACATTGCCGCGCTGCGTTCGCGACGTGCCGAGCTGTCGGGACGCGTTGCGGTGGTACCCACCATGGGTGCGTTGCACGAGGGGCACGCCGATCTGATCCGAGCGGCGCGCCGGACGGCCGACCACGTGATCGTTACCGTCTTCGTCAACCCCCTGCAGTTCGGCCCTGGGGAGGATTTGGACGTCTATCCCCGGACCTTGGACGCCGACCTGACCGTGGCCGCCCGCGAAGGAGCGGACCTGGTCTTCGCGCCCGGTGAGGCCGAACTCTACCCCGAAGGACGCGAGCGCCTCACGACCGTGCGGGCGCCCGAGATCGGCGATGTGCTGGAAGGGGCGTCACGGCCCGGTTTTTTCAACGGTGTTCTGACGGTGGTGGCGAAGCTGTTCGGCCTGACCGACCCCGATGTCGCGGTGTTCGGTGAGAAGGATTTCCAGCAGCTGGCGATGGTGCGTCGGATGGTGCGCGACCTGAATTTCGACGTCGAGATTCTCGCCGTTCCGACCGTGCGGGAGTCGGACGGACTGGCCCTGTCGAGCCGCAACTCCTATCTGTCTGCTGCGGAACGGCAGACGGCCCTGGCGATACAGCGCGCCATCGGGGCCGCGCGGGAGTCGCCCGAACCGCATCAGGTCGCCCACGGCGTTCTGGCCGAACAGGACGGTCTGGAGATCGACTATGTGGCCGTGGCGTCCCAAGACTTTTCCGTGGTCGCCGCTCGGGCCGACGAGCCGCCACGGGTGACGGCCACCGGCGAGGTCGGTCGTTTGAGTGGACCCGCTCGCCTATTGATCGCCGCGCATGTGGGATCGACCCGTCTCATTGATAATGCCCCGGTCACGATTGGAGAAGGCAACGATGCTGCGAACCATGTTTAAGTCCAAGATTCACCGCGCGACCGTCACCGAGGCGGATCTGCATTACGTCGGTTCGGTGACGGTGGACGCCGATCTTTTGGAGGCGGCCGACATCATGGACGGCGAGCTGGTATCCATTGTGGATATTACGAACGGCTCGCGCCTGGAGACCTATACGATCGCCGGCGAACGGGGAACCGGAGTCCTCGGTATCAACGGTGCGGCCGCACACCTGGTCGAACCGGGTGACATGGTCATCCTGATCACCTACGCTCAGATGGACGACACCGAGGCTCGGAAGTTCTCTCCGACGGTCGTACACGTCGACGAGAACAACGACATCGTCGAGGTCAATACGGACAAGGTCGTCCCCGCCGAGGGGACCGCCGGTCATCCATTGCCGTCCCCGCTAGCCGTACGGTAAGTTTGGCGACTATGAGCGACGAAACAAAGAACTCCTCGCAAAACAGCGAGACGAACGACGTCAAAAACGACAAACCCACCGACGACTTCGTGACCACCCACCATTCGCTCGGCGACCTCAACTACACCGCCACCACCGGTCGCATGGTCATCAGCGAAGAGGTCACCGAGGAGGAGAAGTTCAAGGGCCGTAAACCCAAGGCCGAAGTCTCCATCACCTCCTACACGCTGGACAACGCCGACGTGAAGCAGCGTCCGGTCACGTTCGCGTTCAACGGTGGCCCCGGTTCCTCGTCGGTGTGGCTCCACCTGGGCGTTCTCGGTCCGCGCCGCGTCAACTCCGGTGACGTCGGCGCGATGACTCCTCCGCCTTACGAGATCGTGGACAACCCCGAAACGCTGCTCAATGCCTCCGACCTCGTCTTCATCGACCCCGTTTCCACCGGTTACTCCCGGCCCGTGGAAGAGGAAAAAGCCGATCCTTACCACGGATTCCAAGGAGACCTGGAATCGGTCGCCGAGGTCATTCGGTTGTGGACCAGCCGTCATCAGCGCTGGATGAGCCCGAAATTCCTGATCGGGGAATCCTACGGCGGCACCCGCGCGGCCGCACTGTCGGACTACCTGCAGTCGACCCTCGGCATGTTCCTCAACGGCGTCATGCTCATCGCCCCGGCGCTGAATCTGGAAACGCTGTACTTCATGGCCGACCGCTCCAACCTCCCCGACCCGCTGTTCCTGCCGCTGTACGCGGCCACGGCCCACTACCACGGCCTGCACCCCGATCGGGAACTCGACGAGCTGGTCGCCGAAGCCCGCGACTTCGCCGACGAGTACACCCTGATTCTGAACAAGGGTCACCGGGCCACCGAGGCCGAACGCGACGCCGCGATCCACAAGATCGCCTCCTTGGCGGCCGTCAGCCCCGATTACGTCGACCGCGCCAACCTGCGTCTGGAACACACCCGCTTCTACGCCGAAATCCTGCGGCACAAGCGTCTGGTCACCGGTCGTCTCGATACCAGGTTCACCGGCCCGGCCGACAATTACATTCACGAGCAGATGTCGACCGAACCGTTCTTCGCCGCCACGATGCCCGCCTATACGGCCGCGTTCAACCACTACATTCGGGCCGAGCTGGAATACGCCAACGACCAGAACTACCGGATACTCACCGGCGACGTTCACCCGTGGTCGTACAAGGAATTCGAGGGTAAGTCCGTGGACGTCACCGACCGTCTCTCGTCGGCCATGCGCGCCAACCCCTTCCTCAAGGTCCACGTCGCCGCCGGACGCTACGACGGCGGGGTGCCGGTCGAGGCGATCAACTACACGATGGATCACCTGCTCATCCCCGACTCGTACCGGGAGAACATCGAATTCAAGGAATACCCTGCCGGTCACATGATGTACCTGCACGATGAGTCCCGGAGTCGCCAACTGGCCGACCTGACCGACTTCGTCCGCCGCTCCTCCAACCGCTGAACAGAATGAACGACCTCCCGTGAACCTCGACAAAGCACCGCAACTGACCACCCGCCTACACGGATCACGGCCATCCTGGACCGAAGACACCGACGTCGTGGTGGTCGGTTCCGGTGTAGCCGGGCTCACCTGCGCGCTCAACCTGCGCGAAAGCGGATTCCACGTCACAGTGGTCACCAAAGTGGAAATCGACGACGGATCCACCCGCTGGGCTCAGGGCGGCGTCGCCGCCGTCCTCGATCCCGCCGACTCCCCGGAATCGCACGCCTACGACACCTCCGTGGCAGGCGTCGGCCTCTGCGATCCCGAAGCGGTCCGGGTGACCGTCAGCGAAGGCCCCGACGAGTTGCGGAAACTCATCAACGCCGGGGCCCGCTTCGACCGCGACGACGACGGTGCACTGCAACTGACCCGCGAAGGCGGGCACCGCGCACGCCGCATCGTTCACGCCGGCGGGGACGCCACGGGAGCCGAAATTCAGCGTGCCCTGCACACGGCCGTGCTGCGTGACCCGTGGATTCGGGTCATCGAACACGCCATGGTACTGGAGCTACTGCAAGACGACTCCGGCCACGCCGCCGGAGTCACCCTGCACATCCTCGGCGAAGGAGTCGAACACGGCGTGGGATCGGTACGGTCCCGCGCCGTCGTACTGGCCACCGGTGGGCTCGGCCAGATCTACCAGAACACCACCAACCCCGCCGTCTCCATCGGCGACGGTGTCGCACTCGCACTCAGGGCCGGTGCCGAAGTCTGCGACCTGGAATTCGTCCAGTTCCACCCCACCGCGCTCTACCTCGACGACCATGAGGGACGCGCTCCCCTGATCTCCGAAGCCCTCCGCGGCGAAGGCGCCCACCTGCTCGACGGCGACCAACGACGTTTCATGACCGACGTTCACGAACTCGCCGAACTCGCGCCCCGCGACGTCGTCGCCAAGGCCTCCACCGCCCGCATGCGCGACCAAGACCGACCGCACGTCTGGATCGACGCCCGCCACCTCGGCGAAACCATGCTGACCGGACGCTTCCCCACCATCACCGCCATCTGCCGCGATCACGGCATCGACCCCGCCCGCGACCTCGTCCCCGTCGCACCCGCCGCCCACTACTCCTCGGGCGGCGTCGCCTGCGACCTCGACGGCATGTCAACGATCCCCGGCCTGTACGCGGCCGGAGAAGTCGCCCGCACCGGCCTCCACGGTGCCAACCGACTCGCCTCCAACTCCCTCCTGGAAGGCCTCGTGTTCTCCCGCCGCATCGCCCAACACATCGCCAAAACCCAGCCCGAACCCGGCCCTCCACTCACCATGACCGGCCACGGACGCCTGGTCCACCACGACGCGCCCGGACGTATCCGACAGGCCATGACCGAAGGCGCGGGAGTCCTACGCTCGGCCGACAGCCTGACGGCCACCCTCGGCCAACTCGCCCGCGCCGGAGCACCCGGACCACCGCAACCCAAACCCGACACCTGGGAAGCCACCAACCTCCACACCGCCGCCACCGCCGTCGCCTACGCCGCCGGACTGCGACGAGAAACCCGAGGCAGCCATTGGCGGAACGATCACCCCGACGCCTCGCCGATATGGCTGGGTAATCTGCATGTGAAACTAAAGGACAACGGGCGACTCAGCCACGAATTCCGACCGCTACAGGAGAGGCCGCACACATGACCGACGTCGCTGACCGGATCAGCCAACTGGCGCTGGACCCAGAACGCACCCAAAAGGCAATCGGCGACTTCCTCACCGAAGACCTCTCGCCCCAATGGAGCGACGTAACCTCCGAGGCGATCTTCTCGGCCGACGAGACCACCACCGCCCACCTCGTGCCCCGCGACAGCGGCATCCTCGCCGGACTGCCTCTGGCACACGCCGTCTTCGCTCAACTGCCGGGACCGGTCGAATTCGAATATCACGCCACAGAAGGCACCCACCTCAACGCGAGCAACCCCATCGCGTCGGTGACCGCACCCGTGCGGAGCCTTCTTGCCGCCGAACGCACCGCCCTCAACCTCCTCAGCCGCCTCTGCGGCATCGCCACCCACACCCGCGACTTCGTCGAACTGGTGGAAAACACCAGCGCCCAGATCGTCGACACCCGCAAAACCACACCCGGACTGCGCGAATTCGAAAAATACGCCGTCCGCGCCGCCGGAGGCGGCAACAAACGAATGGGCCTGTACGACGTGGCCATGATCAAAGACAACCACAAAGAAGCCGCCGGATCGATCACCGCCGCCTTCAACGCCGTACGCGGAGCCAACCCCGACATCGACGTTCAAGTCGAAGTGGAAAGCATGGAAGAAGCTGTCGAAGCCACCGCCGTCGGAGCCGCCTTCCTGCTGGTCGACAACCTCAGTCCCAAAGAGACCCGTGAGATCGTCGAGGTCGTCGGGGACAGGACCGACATCGAAGCCACCGGCGGTATTACGCTGGAGAACGTCGGGGAATACGCCGTGGCCGGGGTCGACTTCATCTCCATCGGCGCGTTGACCCATTCGTCGCCCATCGTGGACATCGGTTTGGACCTGTAGGAGTTTGTGACATGTTGCTGTGTGTGGACATCGGGAACACCAACACGGTGTTGGCGACCTTCGAAGGCGAGAAGCTCGTCCATTCCTGGCGTCTGAAGAACGACTCCAAGGACACCGCCGACGAACTCGGCATCAAGTTCCGCGCGCTCCTCGACCAAGACGGCATCAACATATACGGAATCGCCCTGTCCAGCACGGTTCCCCAGGCCGCCTGGGAAATCGCCCGCATGGCCGAACGCTTCTACCCGCACGCCAAACTCATCTCCGTCGCCCCGGGCGTCAAAACCGGAGTGCGCCTGTCGATCGACAACCCCAAGGAAGCCGGACCCGACCGCATCGCCAACACCCACGCCGCCTACCACATGTTCGGCGGCCCCTGCATCACAGTGGACTTCGGAACCTCCACCAACATCGACGTCATCTCCGAACACGGCGACTTCCTCGGCGGCGCGTTCGCCCCGGGGATGGAAGTGTCGATCGACGCGCTCGCCGCTCGGGCGGCTCGGCTGTTGAAGGTGGAACTGACCAAGCCGCGCAAGGCTATCGGGAAGAACACCGTGGAATGTCTCCAGTCGGGGATGATCTTCGGTACGGCCTCCCAGGTGGACGGCATGGTCAATCGGATCGTCGCCGAATTGGGAGCCGAACCGACGGCGGTGGTGGCCACCGGTGGACTGGCGCCCGCCGTCATCACCGAGACGACCACCGTTACCCACCACGAACCCAACCTGACCCTCCACGGACTGCGGATGATCTGGGAACGCAATACCTAAGCCGGTGGCTTTCGGCCCTTTCACCGGGCCGAAGGCGGGATGGACGCTGCGCACTCCCCCGCGCATGGTAATGCGACGCGCCAGTGAAGCGGCGTGCGAGGAGTCGCGGGCCAGGAACAATACCGTAGGACCGGAGCCGGATACGTGCGCGGTGAGCGCGCCCTCCTCCAAACCGCCGTGCATGACCGACGCCAACTCCGGACGCAGACTGACGGCGGCGGCCTCCATGTCGTTGATGAGCAGTTCGGCCAGCTCCCGGGCGGAAACACCGGTCTCAAACGCCCGTCGAATGTCGGTGATGTTGTCGCTGTAACGACCGATGCCGCTCTCCCGCAGGCGGTCGACTTCCTTATAGCATTCGGGGGTGGAGATCTGAGTGTGCGAGGTGGCGACCACCCAGTGGTATTCGCCTCGGGTGTCGAGTTGCGACACGGACTCGCCTCGGCCGCTGCCGACGGCCGTGCCGCCGTGCAGGCAGAAGGGAACGTCGGAACCCAGCCCCGAGGCCAGTTGATCGAGCTGTGCGTCGCTGATGTCGATGTCCCACAGGCGTTGACAGGCGATGAACACTCCGGCGGCGTCGGCCGATCCGCCCGCCAGGCCCCCGGCGACCGGGATGCGTTTCTGGAGATGAATATCGACGTCGGGGGAGATGTCGGCGTATATGGCCATCAGCTGGGCCGCACGCACCGCCAGGTTCGTTTCATCGGTGGGCAACTCTCGCGCGCCCTCCCCGGCGATGGTGATCGACACTCCGGCGTCGGGGGGATTGCGCCGCACCGTGACCGTGTCGTACAGCGAGATGGACTGGTAGACGGTGGTGAGCTCGTGGAATCCGTCGGCCCGTACCGGACCGACACCCAGGTGCGGATTGATCTTGGCACCCACATCGACCGACACGACATCCGAGCGCTCCGCAGACGCGGTTTCCGATTCACCCATAAGGGCCCCTTCCAATCCGAAGTCCTCACACCGGTCCCATCCACGTGATGGTCAGTGTCTGTCAACGACCGAGGTGACGCGATCGGGACGCCCAACGTCCCGACGGCGGTCCATTGAGTATCGGTCAACTTGGCCGACACCACAACCGCCTCATCGGCATTTCGCCGAATTCGATGCTTTCCAGCCTCACCACACCATTGTGACAAGAAAGCGCGAACCGGAGGCTAAAACCCGGCTAACCACTGAACTCCACAGGGTCGGGCGTTGTGCGAGTCAGGACTCTTTTTTCGCCCGGCTCAAGGCAATGAACTCCTCGATGGTCAACGATTCGCCGCGTCGCGTGGAATCGATCCCGGCCAGGTCCATGATCCGTTCGGCCTCGGAAACACTGCCCGCCCAGTCGCGTAGCGCCTGGCGTAGCATCTTGCGGCGCTGTCCGAATGCGGCGTCGACGGCGGCGAAGACCTCTTTCCGGTCGGCGTCGGGGGAGGTGATGCGCTCGAACGACACCAGTCCGCTCGCGACTTTCGGCACCGGCCAGAAAACCTGCGACGATATCGCACCCGCGCGGCGTGCCCGGGCGTACCAGGCCATCTTCACACTCGGGGAACCGTAGATCTTGGAGCCGGGGGAGGCGGTCAGACGGTCGGCCACCTCGCTCTGCACCATCACCAGGCCGCGACGCAGAGTGGGAAAGGTCTCCAGCGCGTGCAGGACAACCGGAACGGCGACGTTGTAAGGAAGGTTCGCGACCAGTGCGGTCGGTTCGGTCGGCAGTTGCTCAGACGTCATATGGGCCGCGTCGGTCTGGACGACCGACAGTTTGCCGAATTCGACGGGCGACGTCCGGGCCTCAAGCGTGGTCGGAAGTGCCAGGGCGAGTTTGGGGTCGATTTCCACGGCCGTCACCGACGCGGCGACCTCCAGCAGCGCTGCGGTCAGAGATCCGAGGCCGGGGCCGACTTCCAGGACGTCGTCCGACTCCGATACTCCTGCGGTTGTGACGATCCGGCGCACCACATTGGCGTCCACCACGAAGTTCTGTCCCCATTTTTTGGTGGGCTTGATGCCCAGACCGGTGGAGATCGCCCGGATGTCCTTACTTGTCAGCAGCTGGGCCACTAGCCTTGTCCCCCTGCCAGGAGAGGCTCCAACATGAGGTCCGGGTAGTCGTTGACCAAGGTCTGAATCCGGTACTTATTGGGCAGTGCCACCAGGTAGGCGCCGTCGCGGGGACGCTGGAAGATCTCGACTCCGGGAGCGGTCTGCAAACGCTTGGCCCCCTCTTCGTCGGTGAGGCGGGCCAGTTGATACGGCAGGTGGTTGATTTCGGCCGGGACGCCGAATTCGGCCTTGAGGCGTGCCAACGTCACGTCGAACTGCAAGGGCCCCACGGCCGCCAATACCGGTGTGGCGTCTCCGCGCTGTTCGGAATACAACACTTGGACCACACCTTCGGCGTCCAACTGAGTGATTCCCTTGCGGAACCGTTTGGCTTTGGAGGTGTCGTTCATTTCCAAAGCCCCGAATTGTTCGGGAGCGAACGCGGGAAGCGGCGGGAATTCGACCTTGGAACCGGCGTAAATCGTATCTCCCACCGACAGGCCGCTGGCGTTGACCAGACCGACGATGTCGCCCGGCCAAGCCTCTTCGGCCGTACCACGGCTGGAGCCGAACATCGTCTGCGCGTACTTGGTGGACATGCCTCGCCCGGACTGGGTCTGCGTGACCTGCATACCCCGGTCGAAATGCCCGGAGCAGACCCGCACGAACGCCAACTGGTCGCGGTGCGAGGCGTTCATGTTCGCCTGCGATTTGAAGACGAAACCGCTGAAGTCGCCCGAGACCTCGCGCGGCTTGCCGGAGACGTCTTCGCGTGAATACGGCGACGGAGCGATGTCGACCAGCAGATCCATCAGCTGCGACACTCCGAAGTGAACCAGGGCGGCACCGAACAGCGTCGGGCTGGTGTCTCCGGCGAGGAAACCTTCACGGTCGAAGTCCGCCTCGATCTCGTCCAAGAGTTCCGACTCTTCACGTGCGCGCAGGTAGTCTTCGCTGAAACGTTCTTCGGCGACGGCGGGGTCGAGGACCTCGCTTTCGGCACCGGCGACACCTCCAGCGGTGCGTTCGTAACGCACCATGCCGTCGGCCTGTTTGCCGCCGATGGGCATGCGTTCGATGACGCCTTTGAAATCGCCGCCGATTCCGACCGGCCAGGTCACCGGGGTGGGTTTAATGCCGATGCGCTCTTCGATCTCCTCCAGCAGTTCGAGAGCGTCCTTGGCGGGACGGTCCCATTTGTTGATGAAGGTGATGACGGGGATGCGGCGCGCGCGACAGACCTCGAAGAGCTTCAGGGTCTGCGGTTCGAGCCCTTTGGCCGCGTCTAGAAGCATGACCGCCGCGTCGACGGCCGTCAGCACCCGGTAGGTGTCTTCGGAGAAGTCGGCGTGGCCGGGGGTGTCGAGGAGGTTGATGACGCAGTCGCGGTAGTCGAACTGCAAGGCCGCCGAAGTGATCGAGATGCCTCGATCTTTTTCCATCGACATCCAGTCGGAGACCACGCCCTTGCGGTTGCCCTTGCCGTGGACCGCACCGGCGGATTGAATCGCTTCACCGTAGAGCGCGAGCGCCTCGGTGATCGTGGACTTACCGGCGTCGGGGTGCGAGATGACGGCGAAAGTGCGGCGGCGGGCGGCTTCCTGGGCGACCTGCGAAGACATAGACTCCTCATAAACGGCAGGATGGTGGGCGCGAACTGTGGTCGAAGCGGTTCGCACAGACTGCGGAAAAGCTTCGAGAAATGCTTACGTCAACTTTAGCCCCGCTGTTCGGAGGCGTCACTTCGCCACGCTCCCGGGAGTGCCGCCGGCCGCGTTCGTCGCTCTAGGTGGCCAGGAGGCCCTTGACGATCTGGGAGACGGTTTTCCCGTCCGCACGTCCCGCTACCTGGGGTTGCAGGGTCTTCATGACCTTGCCCATGTCCTTGGGGCCTTCGTAGCCGCCTTCGGAGATGATCGTCTGAGCCATTTCGGTGATTTCCGACTCAGTCAGTGGTTCGGGCAGGTATTTCTTGATGACGGCTTCTTCGGCCAGTTCGGCTTCGGCCTGCTCGGTGCGGCCGCCGTCGTGGAAGGCGTCGGCGGCTTCGCGACGTTGTTTGGCCTGCTTGGTCAGGATTCTCTGCACGTCAGAGTCCTGGAGTTCGTGGGAGGAGCTCCCGGAGACCTCCTCGTTCTTGACGGCCGTCAACACCATGCGAAGAGTGTTAAGGGTCACTTTGTCCTTGTTTTTGAGGGCGGCGCGCATGTCCGCTTCCAGTTGGGTCTTCAATTCACTCACAGATAAACAATCTACCCTTGGGGATATGAGGAAAAGCCGAGGACTAGCAGTAGCCGCCGGAATAGGGATCGGGGCAGGTGCCCTCGCGCTTGCGTATGCTTCCCTATACGAGCGGGTTCAGTACACACTTCGTCATTTTGCGGTGCCGGTATTGCCTGCTGGAAGCGAACCGGTGCGGGTTTTGCACATTTCCGACCTGCATATGACGCCGGGGCAGTATCGCAAGCAGCATTGGGTGGCCTCGCTATCGGCGTTGGATCCCGATTTGGTGCTGCTGACCGGCGATAATCTGGGGCATCCGGAAGCGCTGGAGTATGTGGAGCGCACGCTTCGGCCGCTTTTCAACTCGCCTGGGGCGTTCGTCTTCGGTTCGAACGACTACTACGCTCCGGTGCCGAAGAACCCGTTTACGTATTTCAACAAGAACCGCGAGCACAAGTACGGTGAGCCCTTGCCGGTGGAGGATCTGCGTCGGATCTTGACGTCGGGCGGTTGGATGGATTTGAACAACAAGTCCACCGACCAGCGTCTCAGTGGCTTGAACATGCACCTCGCCGGGGTGGACGATCCCCACTTCGACTACGACGACTATTCGGCGGTGGCCGGACCGGTTCCGGCGGAAGCCGACGTGTCGATCGGGCTGGCCCATTCGCCGGAGCCGAGGGTGCTGGACGACTTCGCCTCGGACGGATACGACTTCGTCGCCGCCGGGCACACCCACGGTGGTCAGGTGTGTGTGCCCGGGTACGGGGCTTTGGTGACCAACTGCGGCATCGACCGTCGTCGAGTGAAGGGGCTGCACGACTGGGGCAATGACATGTGGCTGCACGTGTCGGCGGGGCTCGGTACGTCGCCGTACGCGCCGGTCCGCTTTGCCTGTGCGCCGGAGGCGAGTCTCTTGACGTTCGTGCCGAGGGAAATGTAGTCGCCTCACCGATCGACGCAGTGCGGTCGATTCGTGCCGTGGCCGTGTTGCCCGGGGCGGGGAGCGGGGAACTGTGACTCGAGTCAGCCTCGCTGACCCGCATCGGGTACGGATGGCCAAGTCGGGTATGATCGATGCGTACTTTGCGGGATCCATTCGATGGATCGACGCAACGGGTTGTGGCGCAGCTTGGTAGCGCACCTCGTTCGGGACGAGGGGGTCGCAGGTTCAAATCCTGTCAACCCGACCACATCATTGCAGGTCAGGGCGCAAATCCTGGCCTGTTTTGCTTTCCTGGGCATGACCACGGTTAGCACTTGGTCAGTGGGATCGTACGGCACTCCCTGACACGATCCGAACCATGTCGAATGATTGCTTTGACGTCATCACATAGTGCTGCTCGCCGGACCTGCCGGTCGCCCTTCAGAAATCTTTGCCTGGTATTGACAGGGAGTGACACTTTCACCGGAATCTAGGTGGTGAGACGCGATACGGAAGCGTGCGAAGCTGGATTCGAGCGGCCCGTCGGGCCCGGCATGATGCGAGTCAAGCGATCAGGGGCTTGGCGATCAGCGCGACGCTGATACCGATCATGGCCAGTCCCGAAGCGCGGGAGACGACTTTGGCTGTGGCAGGACGCGTCCCCAATACACGGCGAGCGCCCACGCCCACGGCTACGTAGACCACCGCGCACGACGCGATGTGGATCAGACCGAGGAAGACGATCTGCACGCTGATCGGCCAAGGCCCCGAAGGGTCGGTGAACTGCGGCAGGATGGCAAGGAAGAGCAGGTATACCTTCGGGTTCAGTCCGCTCACGCCCATGCCCTTGAACGTCTGGCGCCATGGGGATGACACGTCGGGCTCCCCGCTGGTACGTGGGCCGGCGGGCTTCGCGAAGGTCGTGGCTCCCAGCCACAGGAGGTACACGGCACCGGCGACGGTCAGCCAAGTGAGCGCATGGGGAGATTCGGCTACGAAGGCGCCTACCCCAGCGGCCACGACGAGTGTGGCGGCGAGATGTCCGGTCAGCATGCCTCCAACCGAAGGCACGACAGACCGGTGGCGTAGTCCGGCGGAAATGGCATAGGCCCAGTCCGCTCCCGGCGTACAGACAAGGAGGAACGAGGTGACCCAGAAGGCAACGGCGGCGGCGGAGTCCACGGCTGTCCCTTTCTTCTTACCAGAAATCAGTGTGTGCAGAACAAGATTAGTTCTGTTTGTGAAGGAGAAGATTGCAAGTAATGGCAGATAGAGTCGTTTTAGGGGTAAAATATTCTCTGTGGACGCACTTGATAAGAAAATTATTGCTGAACTACAGCGAGATGGACGCCTAACGGTGACGGAACTGGCCGCCAGGGTGAACCTGAGCGTCTCGCCTTGCCACCGACGGCTGCGCGAGCTCGAGGAGTCGGGCGCGATTCGCGGCTACCGCGCCATCGTCGACCTGCAGTCGATAGGGCTCTCCTTCGAGTCGCTGGTCTTCGCGACCTTGAGGTGGGAGGACCGCAACACCGTTCCGGAGTTCGAGGAGGCCGTGGCCTCGGTTCCCCAGGTAGCGCAGGCGGAGCGGTTGTTCGGAGAGCCGGACTACCTTCTGCGAGTCGTCACCGCCGACCTGGAGGCGTTCCAGAAGGTCTACGACGAGCAGTTGGCGACCTTGCCCGGTGTTCAGCGGTTGACCTCCACCATCGTCATGAAGCGCCTGGTGGAAGACCGGCCGTTGAAGTCCTAACAGCCCCGGTTGGCTCGACGAGCGCTGCATCGAGCCGGTGTCAGGTTTCTCGCCTCTACCCGGTCAGGACAGTGAAAGCACTTGTCAATCGAGAACGGAGCTATCTCATGGCCATCGCTCATATAGTCGTCACCGTCGCCGCCGCTCTTTGGGTCGGTTTCTCGGCGTACGCGCTCCTATCCAGAGCCGCCTTTGTCGTTGAAGCCATGGAGGAGTACGGCGTCCCACGGTCGTGGTGGAGCTGGCTCGGGTGGGCCAAGGCGGCAGGCGCAGTCGGACTCATAGTCGGCCTCGTCGTCCCCGCTATCGGAATCGCCGCCGCGATCGGACTGGTTGTCTACTTCACGGGAGCGGTAATCACCGTTCTGCGAGCGCGTGCGTACAGGAGCGTGGTCTTCCCGATCCTGTACCTGGTTCCATCGGCGGCCGCGCTGGTCCTCGCAGTTCTTGTCTAGGGAGGGGCAGACGACCGGTTGATCCCTGACCGGCAGTGCCCGTTCCCTGCCCGACGAGGTCCTCGCCAAAACACCGAAATTCCAGGGGACATTTGAGTAGATGCCTACCTTAATTGATGGACCATAGTTTTGTGCGAATGGGAATGTCGACGTTCGGGGCGAACAACTTTATTGAAGAGATGGACGATATGTTGGGGGGATCGGTTATTGGTCCAGTTTCCTTCGCCAGGCGGTATCGAACAGGGTTACTGCCAATATAAAGGGAAGGGCAATAGCGAGACTCCAATACCAGGAAATATCGAACCAGTAGGCTACGCTGCTGATTCCACCAATGATGGTGATAGTCGACAGGAAGCTTAGTGCTCTTGGCCAAAATCCGCTGTACATTTATGCCCTCCAGCTAATTGCAGTTGGCACTCGTCGCCTCGTTGTATTTCCTTTTCCGGCCCTGGGATTTTGCCTTAATAGCCTATACTGCTCGCAAAGTCCTTGTTGCTCAAGGTGTCTTTCGTCCAGATTTAACTGTGCCTTCTGTTCGGTGCGGCACTAACAGAACTTGTACAGACCAGCGTGCATTGATGCGTCGATGTCGACGATCGTTCCTTCATAGCCGAGCGCTATTTCTGACATTACGGACTTATCTGGACAAGTAGTCGTGCTGCATTCGTTAGTCGTGAAAGTAGGAATGGTGGCGCGTTGCGAGGGCTTTCCCCATCGCAACGCGGTCGGTGCTGGTCATGGCGAACGCGGTTAGGAAGTCTCGGTGTTTATGGATTCCATGATGAGTTCCATGTCGATGATCTCCTGCTTCTGTACGGCCACCATCCGTTCGGCCATGTTCACAACAACGGCTTCGTCGGCCAAGTCCACGGCCATGGCGGCCATGTCGATACCGCCTTCATGGTGAGCGATCATTAGCTCGGCGAAGCGTAGATCGGCCTCAGCGCCGATCAGCGTCTTGAATTCCTTGAGCTGTTCAGGGGTGGCCATGCCCGCCATCATGACTCCCTTCTTGTCATTCGCATCGGATTCGGAAACGTCGGCGTCCTCTGCCCACACCATCGGATCTGAGTGAGTCACATTGAGTTCCCACTGGTTAAGCAGAGAACGCATCGCTCCGATCTCACCCTGCTGCGCGGTAAGGATGTCGTAGGCGATGGCGCGCATGTTCTCGTTCTCGCCGTACTTGTACTCGTAGATCGACATCTCGACGGCCTGGGCGTGGTGGGTACTCATGTCGCGGAGGAACCCCGCATCAGCGGAGTCTTCACCTGGAGTCGAAGCCTCGACCCACAGAAACATCGCTCCGGCCCCGATGACCGATGACAATACCGAGGCGAGGATGACGAGCAGGACGGGTTTTCCGGTGTATTCGGTGCTCATTTACTCTTCCTGATCCTTCGCGTTGTCGTCAGAGGTCTCGGATGTTTCGTCATGGTCGGAATCTTCGTCCTCGGACGGCGGCTCCGGCATCGGATCGTCCACTGTTGTGGTGACGCCGCCGGAACATGTTGCGTTGGGCTCCATGGTGTTGTCTTTCGCCTGGGCGAAGCGGTCAATGAACTGGCTGATACGTTCATCCTCCGGGTTATCCACGGTCAGACGTAGGCCCCAGGCCTGGAGCGATATGGGCTGATCCATACCGGGGTATTGACTCATGAAGGTGTAGTCACGTCCCTGCACATTGGAGGCGAGCTCTTCCACATCACTGTCGCTGACGGCGTCGGGGTCGTAGGTGATCCAGACTGCGCCGTGTTCGAGCGCGTGAATGGCGTTGCGTGTGTCGATCGCGCCGTCGTAGACGGTGCCTTGGCAGTTCTGCCACTGACCGTAGTGGTTTCCGCCGACCGCCGGTTCGGTGTCGTAGTCGACGTAGGTTCCCTCTTCGACGTGAGTGCGCTCAGCGACCTGCGGATGTTCGAGGTCGTCGGCTTCTATCTCTCCGTCTTCCATTGCCAGGCGCAGTTCGGTGGAGTATTCGTAGTCGCCAAGGAAACTCTCCAGCCCTTCAGGCGGCTTTTTGGAGTCGTTAACCACCCAGAGTGCGCCGCCGACGATGCCGAGGGCGACCACGCCAATGATGGAGAAGGTGACGATCAGACCCCACGGCTTGGGATTCTTAACGGTGACTTTAGGGCTGCGGGTTCGTTTTGATTCAGACATGACGGGTTGACACCTCATTTGTTGTCGTTCGATGCGGGTGGTGAAGATTCCTTGCGTATACACCATTGGTGCCGAAATTCGGAACGCAAGAGCACGGGATGGTCGACCGTGCTTCTACCTCTCCGGTGCGGCAATCGCCGGGAGGCGTGTCTAGCCGAGGTAGGGGATGTTGAACCACGTGAACGGTCCGGATGGAAGATTGCGCAAAACAAGCAGAAATACGAGGCCAATGACTCCGTAGGCGATGTAAATGGAAGCAGGGATCCGCAGCGCGGGAAGGCGCTTTCCGCTCCACGCCCAAGTCGTCCACCAAACCAGCCCGTAAGCGGCTGGAGGGAAGGCGATCAACGCCACCGGGTTGTGGCGGAAGGCCTGGATGAGGTCGCCGTGAATGAGATACCAGTACATTCGGGTGCCGCCGCAGGCAGGCCCGTTGATGTCGAATAGGACGTGGAACATGCACGGCCCGGTGGGGTCCGGGTTGGTGTCGGTGGGGTTGAACGCCAAGACGTAGGCGGTGGCCGCCGCCAGTCCGAAGGCGACGAGGAGGGTTCCTATTCGGTGCGGCAGTGGGGAACTCGGCCGTGCGCTGATCGGTATCCGTGTCATGTGATGGTCCTAGGTAGCGAACACAATTATTACTATTGTACATAGTACTAGTTAAGGGCGTAAGAGTGCGACGGATCAGGTTGATGTGAATGCGGCCGGAGTCGAAGTCGATCTATGCGACTATGGCGGCTGCGACGGGGTTTGGTGGGGTGTAAGCGATGTCCTCTATTTATACTAGTGTGTATAGGTTCCAATTGCCCCTCGTATAGGTCACGATCGCGTGCTTAAGAGAACGGCGGGGAGGGGCCTTCGCCCTCCGCTCCGCCGTTTCGTCGGCTGCTTATTCCGATTCATCAAGGTGCTCGAGGCAGGTAGAGTCGCCCATGGTCTCTTCGTGCATGCGCCGCATCTCCTCCCTTTGCTCGGGGCTCATCTGATCAGAGTCCATTTGCTCGTGCATTTGCTGCATGTCCTCGGAGTCCATGTCCATCATCATGCCCATGCCGTCCATATCTCCCGGCATCATGGACCCCAGGCCACCGGAGGCGACGCTGGTACCGGCGAAGCCGATAATGGCACCGGCAAGTACGCCCGCTCCTGCGATGCCCCAGGTCTTGGCTCTGCTACTCATTGACCGCCCTTTCGTCGAACTTACTATTCAACATAGTAACTGAAATTTTGAGGAATGGCTTCTCTCTCGGATTAGAGTTGGTTGATTCGGAACTCGCAGTGTCCAGATCTAGCTTTAGGCGCTGGGAGAGGTCACCCACTGATCGCATTGAAAGGCGGGTGGCGGGCAACCTTGGCGACACCGTAGGTGGGGCCGATTGCAGCGCTGAGCCGGCTACCTAGGAGAAGCTCGCTCAGCGCCATAACCGTATGGACGGCACCTCAGTCGTAGGCGACGTCTCCGCACAACACCCGGTCACCGGCTACGGCATGGTCGTGGCCTTCGGGGGCGTCGGTATGGACGACGATTGACTTAACGCGGTCGTCAGCCTCCAGCGGGCTCGAGGTGGTCACCGTCGCTTCGCCGCTGTCGTCGGTGGTCAGGTGGAGATGAATCTCGTTGTCCTCACCCATGCCTGCTTCAGGATCGGCCAACCAGTGCTCGCCACCGGGCGGGTCGGCCTCGCAGGAGGAATCGTGGAGATGCGAGGTGTAATCCGTATCGGGGTTCATCTCGGTGATGGTCAACTCCACCGTCGTTTCTTCCTCGGAGACCGTGATTTGGGAGCTGCCGGCGGCTTCAGTACCGTCGAGAGCGATCAAGGCGGCGGTGGCGGTTTTCTTGTTGGCGTCGGTATCCGTCTCTGAATCCTGGGATTCGGATTCGGACGAGCCGCAGGCGGCCACGGTGGCCAGGAGCCCGAGGGCGGGGAGGAATGCGGTCATTTTATTCAATGGATTGTCCTTTCTATGTTTTCCAGTGTCATAGCGCATTGTGTCGGTCATAGCCAGATTTCTCCGACTCCGACACTGGCGCGTAGCCAGTTGATGAACACGCCCCAGGCACCGGTAACCAGCATGAGGCCGACGGTGACCAGCAAAACGCCTCCGATCGCGGTGATCACACGGGTGTGGGAACGGAGAAACCTAAACGCACGGGTGGCTTTCTGGAATCCCAGGGCGAGCAGAAGGAATGGGATGCCGAGGCCGAGGCAGTAAGCGATGACGAGAGCCAGGCCGCGAGTGGTACCACCCTGCACGTAGGCGAGCCCGGTGACAGCGGCCAGAACTGGGGAGATGCAGGGAACCCACGAGATGGCGAAAACCGCTCCGAAGATCGGCGCTCCGGTGAGTCCGGCGGCAGGTCTCCATTTTATCTGGAAGCCGCGACCGAAGGGGATGAGTCCGGAGAACATCAGTCCCATAAGAATCATGAGCCCGCCTACGATCACTTCGATGGTCGTTCCGTTACCCAGAAGGTGTTTCCCTACCGTCTGGAGCGCGAAGACGGTGGAGGTGAAGACGAAAGTGAACCCCGCTATGAACAACAGCGCTCCGGCAAGAACTCGTCCCTTGCGTCCGCCGCGTTCCAATTGGTCACCGGTGAGGCCGGTGATATAGGAGAGATAGCCGGGCATCAGGGGAAGACAGCAGGGGGAGATGAACGACAAAAGTCCGGCTCCGGCGGCGATGGCGATCGCATAGACGATCGGTCCGGCGGTAATGATCTCAGCCGGGCTCATTGGATAAGGGCCCTCTTCGTGGGGTCATCGATATCGGTGTCGCTGGGGTGTCGAAATCTTGGGGTACTGCGACTCACGTGGCGAATCTCGTCGACCCCGTCGGACTGTGAAAGTCGTCTGCGGGTGGTCGGTAGCGCACAGATGATCGGCATGACCATGGGGTTCTCCTTGGTCGGCGGAACGGTTGGGGAGCGAACCACTCCATATACTAAGTTGATTAGTAGTTTAGGGATGCCGTCGAACCTTGTGGTCGTGCCTGTCCATGATGTGCGCCGCTTCATTCAGGGTGTCGGGTTGTATGTACTAATCGGGTTAGGAGTACCCCTGGGGCTCGGTTATCATAGGAGCACTGACGACGAGGGAAACGAGGATAGATGAAGCGGCTGGGAGAATTGGAAGCTCAGGTCATGGAGAAGCTGTGGAGCTCGTCCGAGCCGATGAGTGTCCGCGCCGTGCTCAAGGGGCTGAACCGTAAGGAGGCCCCGGCCTACACGACGATCATGACCGTGCTGGACAACCTTCACCGCAAGGAGATGGTTGAGCGCTATCGTGAAGGCCGCGCCTATCTGTATCGTCCGGCGATGTCGCGCGTCGATTTCGATGCCACGCGTATGGCCGAAGTCTATGATCAGGCAGGTGACAGGGAAGCGGTACTCCTGAAATTCGTCGACTCGGTCTCCGAAGATGAGGCCGATCAGATCCGCAGGCTTTTGGGCGGCACAGGCGGGCACTGATGAGTATCGCACTGGTCCTCTTGTCGTTCGCTCTCGTTCTGGGGTGGGGTATGCCCTGGATGCTGTCCCGTTGCGAGGGACTGGAGTCGCGACCACGGCTGGCCATTACCGTTTGGATGTCCTTCGCCGTAGGGCTCGTACTGTCGTTGCCGGCTGCCGGCCTGGCCATGCTCTTGCCAATGGCGTCGTTCCAATCGATGGCTTCGGATTTTCTCAACACTTGTCTGGCAGCGCTTCGGTCGCAATACGGTTCGTTCGGCGGTAGCGCCGTCGGTGTCATCTCGGCTCTCTTGGTCTTTGGGGCCGCTGCGCGGTTGACGTATCTTGCCGTCCGCCACTCCGTCACCTCCCTTGCGCAACACCGCCGCCACAGTGAATGGTTGGCGACCTCTGCGCGATGGGATGACGTGCGCGGATGTCACGTCGTTGATCACCCCGCCGCGACCGCTTATTGCCTTGCCGACCGGGACCGGTCGATCGTCATGACCACCGGGGCGATCGACGCTCTCGACGCCGCGTCTCTGCGGGCGGTTCTCGCCCATGAACGTGCCCACCTATTCGGGCGCCACCACCTTGTCGCTTCGGTCGCCCTGTTGGTCGGGCGATTTCTACCCGTCATTCCTCTGCTGGGCATGTTGCCCGCACGCATTGGTCATCTTCTGGAGCTGTGTGCCGACCGTGCGGCTACTCGTACCGTTCCCGCTCGTGACATCGCACAGGGCATCCTTGCGTTCGCCGAGGCTGGAAGTGCAGCTCCCCACGCTGCCCTGGCCGCCTCCGGTGGGCACGCTCTCTCGCGGGTGCGTCATCTGCTCGGAGAACATCCGACCACTCCGGCCTGGCAGGCGGGCAGTGTTGCTGCGGGAAGTTTCGCCGCAGCTGCATTTCCGGTGTTGGCGGCTGCATTGCCGCTGGCGGTCTTGGCTCAGATGTCGTGCTACTAGAAAACTCTGAGTTTCGCTTTCTGCGGTGGCGACTTGGTCGTTTATATACTATCCTTCATAGTACTTGAAAACTTAGTAGAAAGTGGGTGGCCGTGACAGAGCTGCTGTTCTCCACCACTCTCCTTGCCTCCTTTCTCGGAGGTGTCCTAGCGTTGGCCGCACCGTGCTGTGTATCTGTCATGCTTCCGGCCTACTTCGCCTCCACCTTTCGTCACAGGCGCGCCATCCTCGGCATGACGCTGGTCTTCGCCGCAGGTGTGGCTACGGTAATCCTCCCGATCGCGTTGGGAGCTACGGCGCTGTCGCGTTTGTTCATCTCCCAGCACGTGTGGGTGTATTCCATCGGGGGCGTACTCATGCTTGCTTTCGGGGTGGTGATGATGGCAGGTGGGGACTTCAAGATTCCCATGCCGGGTATGCGTTCCACTTCAGGCAAGGGTATGGGGTCAACCTACCTGCTCGGCGCGTTCTCCGGGATTTCATCAGCCTGTTGCGCCCCCGTTTTGGCCGGTGTCGTGACCGTTTCCGGGGCTACGGCGTCCTTCCCAGCGGCAACGGCCGTCGGAGTCGCCTACGTCTTCGGGATGGTCGCCCCGCTGGCGGTGCTGGCTTTGTTGTGGGACAAGCGCGACTGGGGTTCGGCGAATTTGCTGTCATCGAAGAGCGTTACCTGGCGAATTGGTGGCCGACGCAAGACCGTTCCTATGTGGTCGGTTCTTTCCGGCGGTGTTATGGCGGCCATGGGTGCGCTGACGTTCATACTGGCGTTCACGGACCAAGGTATGGACCCAGCGGGGTGGCAAGCTCGCGTAGCCGCTGCGCTGCGACATTTCTCCGCACGACTACAAGAGGCCTTGGCGTCGGTTCCGGGAATTATCACCAGCCTATTGATTTTCGTGGCCCTAGGTTGGGTGATCTACAAGGCCGTCCGCGGGCTGCGTGGAGGAACAATCGCAACCGGCTCGAGTCAAAACAATGCCGAGTCCTGCTGCGAAGACCACGAATCCGAACCGACCGCGAAAGGATGACGTATGAAGACAACGACCACCGGTAAGAAGAGTAGAAACAATGCCGCGACCGGGCCGTGGCAACCTAGCATCGGTCAGATCTTCATCGGAATCGCGGTCTTGATCGGCATTGGACTTCTTTACACCGTTTACTCCGTCTCCGCCGACGCGAAGAAAGACGCCGCCGATACGGGAGCCAGCGGCTACGAATACGCCGTCGGTGATCCCGGAATAGGACAGAAAGCCCCTGGCTTCACGCTTCCAGGCACCAACGGTGACGATGTAAGCTTGGCCGATTACGAAGGCGAAAACGTGCTGTTGTATTTCCATGAAGGTGGTGGGTGTCAGCCTTGTTGGGATCAAATAGCCGACATTGAAAAGGAATGGGACAAGTTCAGCGACTCCGGTATTGACCGATTCCTTGCCGTCACCACCGACCCGATCGACATCCACACGCGGAAGATGGCCGATGACGAACTCGACTCCACAGGCGTTTCCGATCCCGACTTGGCCGTCTCAGAACGGTATGACACGAACTCCTATGGAATGATGCGCGGAACCACCAACGGGCACTCCTTCATCCTTGTCGACGGCGAGGGCACCATCACTTGGAGGGCCGATTACGGCGGCGAGCCCGACTACACGATGTACGTACCGGTCGATGGAATCCTCGCCGATTTGGCATCGTCCCGAGGAGAATAATGACCGTGCTGGAGATTACCTTGCTTACCCAGGAGGACTGCGGGTTCTGTACGCATGCCAAGGAGATTCTTGGTCGCCTCCGAGCGGACTTTTCGTTGACGGTCACCGAGCTGGACATGACCACTGAATCCGGTCGTGCCATGGCTTTGGAACACGGTATTTTCTTCGCGCCCGGACTGTTCATTGACGGGGAGCCGTTCAGCTACGGGAGGGTTTCGGAGAAGAAGCTCCGCAAAACCTTCCGGAAACGAGTGGACGAAGGATGAATGCCTGATAGTCGCTTTTGGGCTTGTTCGTTTCGGCGGTCTCCCTACGGTGACCTTCTCGTCTCTAGGTGAGGTAGTGCAGGCGCGTAGGCGGCAAGTTAAGCGGAGATACCGTGCGACTCTGCATTACAGCGTATGGACCACGAATGATGGGTTTGCCTCTTGGTGCGGTGGTGTGCCATTGCAGCCTTGCCGTAACGGCACACCACCGGTGAACGTTCGTTCGGACGGCCCACAATCGACTAACGTGTGGTCAGTCGTTGGAGCTGTCCCAATCCACACCCGTTAGTTCGTCTTGGCGGGGCAGCATGACTCGCCGCTGGCCTGCGCCCGTAGCATCTGGTGGTGCATGCGAAGCATTTCGGCTTCTATCCACGGATCATCCGTCTGATGCATCATCCGCTGCATACAGTCGGCCATATCCTCACAGCAGTCCTTGTGGCTCTTCGGCATGTCCATGCAGCAGCATTCCATCTGCTCCTCCATGTGCACGTTCCCACCGTCGATTGCGTGCGCCGGAGTGCCAGTCAGGAACAGAAGAGCAGCAGCCGTTCCGGATACCATTGCGAGCAGTTTCTTAATGTTGTACCGCATAAATTCTCCTTTTTACGAAGAAGAATAGTAGGATTGAAGGCGGTTCGGAGTGATGGCGATCGGCGTGTTGGGCTTCTAAGTCTCATCATATCGCCCCAGGGCGTAGGTGGCACTCAGCAATGGCGTTGGGGTATAGGCGATACCATGCGGCGAAAAACCTATGAGGCGAAACAAGCGATGACAGCATTATGTGGTAATACGATTTAGAAGTGTCGATATAAGGCTTATATACCCTTGCGCAGTTTCGGACGATACGTGGGTTTGCGGACTTTCTATAACTCGATTGCGGATTCGTACCGCGCCGTGTAGGGATTCCGCTGTTCTAGCATCGATACGGTTGCGCTCTACCAGATTATCGATGATGTCGTTTATATCGTAGGAGTGTGCACGGCCGTCGGATTGTGAGTTCAGTTCCGACAGCTGATTGATCAGGACGTCGGTAGCGGTGATGATTGCGGCATTAGGCGACGTGGAAGCAACCTGATTGGCCTCTGCCAGGCGAAACGTTCGGTACGGATCGTGCGACCCGCCGGGCTCGGCACCGTCGGAGTCGTCCATCCAATCGATGGCGGTTTGACGGGTTGATTGATCGACGGTTTCCTTCAATGTGTCGATTTCGGCTGAAAGTGTTGCACTCAATGGACCAGCCTGGAGGGTGTCGAGGCGGCGGCCCTGGAATATTCCGGCGAGGGATTTCCTAAACAACAAAGCGATCACAATCGAAACTACCGGCCAGGCAAGGACGTCTACCAGTTTCACGGTAGCTTCGAGAACGTTCATGTCCGCAAGGATATCGCCGTTCTGCCAACTGAAAATCCCCCATTTTCTTGAACGGCAGCGATCTTGCTGAACATGCAGGACCTAGTGGCCCTATCGGAGTTGCCCACCTTCCAGAGCTCCGACAGGGCCTGACTCCCCTCTCCCGCAGCGCCGGTTGTCAGGAGAAGGAAACCGGAGTAAAGACAATGCACGCCTCACGGCTGGTGGCGTTTGTGGTGCCGTGTGGCGTGGACTGGTGCGATCACTAGGGCCGCAGCATCCGACGCGGTCGAGGTGGGTTGCCCGTGCGGGGAACCCTTGCTCGTTGGGGGTCGAGATGCGGTCCGACGACCTTCTGGAGTGTGGCCGATAGGCGATGTAGCCAGTTCGGATCGGTGATGGTGCGCTGGAACAGCTCATCGTCGTAGAGCACGATGGTGGGTTTGATCAGATCGGCACAGTTGGCCAACACATCCGGAGGCTGACGCTCAAACGAAACATCGACGTAGCCGGGGCCTCCACCTGAACCGCCATTGGAGCCCGTACGTGCGCTCGATCTCCGCGCAGTGCCATCCGGGCTAGAGCTATCGGTGTCATTAATGTGGAACAGGAACACGTTCGAGGACGGGACATCCAAGCGTCCATGGAAGCGATACTCCTCATGCGCGATGGAGCCCAGATTGAACGTACCGATCGGCATATAACGCACTGGCATAGGATCCCGTCACCTCCCCGGAATGAGAGACCACCGAGGCCGGTTTGGCGCGGTCGTGGAAGACCTCTTCCACCTGAGCGATCAGGCGTTCGTTGAGCCAGAAGTAGTTGAAACTCCCATTCGGCACGAGACTTTGGCGGGCTGGCGTGTTAGCCCAGAGGACGTGGTCGGAGTATTTGGCGTCCCATAGGATCGAACCCAACACGACTCTCTGTCCAGTGGTGGGGTGGACGGCGATGATGGTGGCCGACATGAGCGTGACCTGACGTATCTCGACTCGGTAGCCGAGGAAGTCCAGGCTCGTCATCAATGGCCCGTTCATGGAGCGGTGCGGGTCGGTGTGCGGAGTCAACCACCGCCGACGCGACCCTACAAACTGAGCCCGACCATCCGCCGACCAATCGGCCACTGGCGGGTGGGCGACCGGTCGGTGGGCCGTCGCTCGTCGGGTCGTATACCGGTGGGAGACGTGACGCCGACCGGTTACCTTCCGACCCGTGCGGTGGGAATAGGAGTCCGACCGACGCAACGCCCGATGACGACCCGGGCTCTGCTTCTGACGACCCGCACCTCGATCCCGATACACCGAACCCCAGACCCCGTCGACCGAACCCCGGGACTGGCCGACTGGACGCTCCAGGTCCCCTGACCGGTGCCGCTGTTGCCCCGCTGCGACCGGTGGATGAGAACTATTCGGGTCAGTAGATCCTGCCTTCTCCCAACGCGATTGCCGTTGAGCGATGACAGTAGTGTCCTCCGGTTGGCTCCTATGACCAACCGATGTGTGACGGTAGGTGTCATTGCGGCGCAGCCGCTCCCAGAGTTGCCGAGGCCAGGCGGCATTTACCTTAGCTCTACTCTGGCTTGGCGAGCGACCTCCGGAGGCCGAACCGGTAGTAGCCGGTTGGGTCTCCCACACCCGGGCTCGGAGGAGAACTAGCGGAACCGCCAGCAGGTAGGCGATGAGCAAGACTTCGTAGACGGCGAAGAGGGCAGAGGTGTTGGTGTTCATTGGTCGGCCTCCTCACCGGTGCGGAGGAAGGTTTGGAGGATGTGTGCGGCGATGGCTTCGCGTAGTAGCCAGGCTTGGATGTCGTCGGGAATCGTCCAACCGTTGTGTGGACGGATGAAATGGCCTTTGAGGTGGACGATGGCGGCCAAATCACCATCGATGACGATCCAAGCGGTGTCGCGTCCGAACCGTTGCGTGATATCGACACGGGAGTCCTCCCATGTCACGGTGCCCAAGAGTTCAGGCATGACGGTGGGTCTCCATTCTCCCCGGGGATCGGGGGATAGATGAGAAACAAAGAAAGGAAAAGGCGCAAAACAGCCTGCCGAGGCCGGCCACCACACACCCAATGAACCCCCAGCTAAAGAGCGACCACGATTGACGCCGTTCGTTCCCGTCCAGGCGCTGACTACAGGCTCGACGACCCGTTTTAAGGCATGACGGGGTAGACGAGTGTCCTCAACAGTTTTGATAACGAACTGTTTCTAGACACACGCGGATTAGGAATTAGCTGGTATCAGTAGTGAATGTAGTGAAAAGGCCGGTCAGGCGCTCGGTCAGTAGTAACTGACGCGCCCGGCAACACCGCCTCGTGACTGGAAAAGACGCGCACGATGCATTACGATGTGTGAGAACACGAAACCTCCTTTCGGGGAGTTGTGTTTAGGGGCGGCTTGTCAGAACATAGTTGGTAGCTTGGCCTGACAAGCCGCTGATTCAGACAAACTGGCTGTCTGCCTAAGAACCCCTGGATGATCATCGGGATCACCCAGCGTGCGTTAGTGTCGCGCATTGCTGACACAAAGTCAACAATCACAAACGCGTGTCGCCCAACTCGAAGTCGTTTTCTGCTGTCAATTATCCGACTGCAACGGTCAAACAATGTACGTTGAGTTCTACGGCTGCTCCCTACGTAATGATGTGTAGAAGTTAGACCTCTGAACTCTTGAGGCAAATGAATGGGAGTCGATAACGCTTGATCGACTCCCATTCGTGCTCTAGAGGGTTTGAAGTCTGAATTGGAAGGCCGAGGCATTTGCGGCGAAAGAGCTAAAGTCCGTTTGCCCAGGATTCGGCGCTTGACTTGGCGGCAGCTGATGAAGATAGGGCCTCATCCATGCGCGACAAAGCGTCTTGAATGGCATCTATCGCATCTGAGACAAGGCTATTACTCGATCCCTCTGTTGCCTGTTGAACGAGGCTCAACACTTCTTCCAGTTGGCCACGCCCGGATTGAATTTGAGCATCTGCTTCAGTGCGCACTGTGTCTGCCACCGCGTGAATCGCTGACTTAGCCTCGCCCATACTTGCGAAGCTGCCCACTGACGCACCTGACGACTTCGAGTTCACAAACGACGCAACCGTATGCTTGAGGTAGGCGGCCCCACCTCCGGCGATCGCGGCTCCAGCCGATGCACCCGCTGCCGCACCGACGGGCCCACCAGCGCGCAAGCCAAATGCACCGCCCACCAGTGTTGATGTCGCATTGAAGAGGTTGTGCGACATGTCGCCAAACATCATTCCGCGATCTTTTATGCGGCGCTTCTTTTTAAGTTTACGATCTTTTGAATTTGTATTTCGACGGCTTCCAAAACTACCCATCTATTGGCTCCAAGAATCCGTACGTATTATTCAACATGTCGAACATGGTGGGAATAAAGTGCTGCGCGACTTCATACGGAGTCTTTTTGGTCTCTCCAGAAGCCATGTCCTTGCATACTTCCCAAATCGATCCATCTAGATGCGATCCGAACCAAATGGCTTGAGTCCATCCGTCTACATCCATCCATGTGTCACCAGCGTCTATCGTTAGACGGAACATGTCTTTATCGTCGGGAGACCTGCCGAAACATTGAGCTGTAGGTATCATGTGAACTTTGGAAAAGAACGCCTCGAGGTCTCCGTTTTCGATATCGATCTCGTAAAACGCACCGATCGAGAACAGTTTGTCGATGGCCTCGATTATCTGGTCGTTCGTTACTTTAGTAAGCTCCGCTCTCACCATGGGAACGAGCGACCGTCGCGTGATGTCTCCATAAGGAACACTATCGTCGTGTGCGGCCATCCAGGTATACCAGGAAACAGTGTCTACCTCCTCCATTTCCTTTCCGACCATGATGAGGAACGTGCCCACATCTTTCGGTTCGTCGCTTTCGAAACCGAGGGAAAACCCCACCGGAATAATTGATTTCGCCATTCAGCGAACCTCCTTGCACGCCAGTACGGATGGCTTAACGTTAGATCGTCTCTTTATACTGTTCGACAGCCGTTATAGCTTGCCCTATTACAGCATTAATCGATTCTGTTTCCTGACCGCTACGCGATAGAGCCCCTACCGTTTCAGCGGCGTCGCTGTTGCTGGAACCGTCCGCCAACGACGACAACGCCCCCTGAGCGCCTTCATAGGCTGAACCGGCGGCACTAACCGAGCCTTGAATCTGCCCCATTTGGTCGACAGCGTTTTCCAGATCAAGCTTTACTGTAAAAGTCACCGGGGAGAACTCACTTCCTTTTAAATAGAGCTATTGAACTCTTCGCCTCTCGTATTGCCCTCCTGGAGAGTTCGGGCGGCTTCCTCGAGTTGTTCGAACGCCGTCTGATACAGAGAGATCTGTTCGCCGGGCAGTGGGTTGCTCGTCTCTTGGGTCGCAGCGTTCACTGCGTTCATGGCTTCCTCGATCTTTGAGCGCACGCCTTCCAACATGCCGCTCGCCTCGTTCGAGTACTCCATTCCCTGCTGGACTTGATTCTTGACATCGCCAATTGACATAGTGAAACCTTGCTTCCTGTCATAACGCGTGGGTCACTTACAATTAGTAGCGTAGCGAGTGCACACAACCGCAAAGTGACTGGGGCTATTGACATTTGCTCCTGGATGGGTGCTTCAAATAGACGTTTTACCAGGTATTCCTTGTCTTTTAAGCACCAGGCCGCAGAGAAGGATGGAAAGACGTAATGCCGCGAACTCACCTTGTTTGGTCTCCCGGAACTCGTTGCATGATTCAATCCGGACCTGCACATGGGTGGCTTCGGCTGTATCGTGTTGAATCCGTAGGAGCGGTTATTGCTGGTTGGTCGGGTTAGGGTCGAAGAAGAACGCGGGCTTCTATGCCCACCAGATGGTAGTGGCTCCCACCAACACAAGTACAGCTATCGGAATGGCCGCGAATGCCAATACCAGAACCGCGCACCCGCTGGAACGAGATCCTTCCCGTTCGATGACCGTCTTCATGAGCTGGTCCCGGTCTTCCTGTTGCGGTGGGCATCCCGGTCTCACTTCGTCGGTACGACTGAACACTCGACACGGCAATCCGGTCATGAACGTCGGGTCGTACGGCCTCCCGCAGAGATCGCAAGGTGGCCAGGGCTTTTCAGTCATGAGTTGATCGTATTAAGGATGAGGATTGGTCGTACAGCCTTGCGTCCATTGCCTTGAGTTATCGATGGTCCGACTACCGCGACCCGCTCTACAGTGCCCAGCACACCGGCAATTACGATTTTCCCGATGTCCCCACGAGATGAAAGTCGTGGATACGCCTCCTGCGCACTAATGAATCCGGATTAATCATATTTACGTTCGCCAGTCCAGATTTGATCCGGCTGACAAATGTACTTCCTTTCTTTGCTGGAAGTTATTCGACCTGTCATGTGATGACCGCTGATTTGAGGGGGTCGGAGAACGTGGTCGAGGTAGCTCCCGGGCGACCCTAATCTATTGGCGCACACCACTATTGCTTTCACAGGCTCGGCGTGACGGCGGTCAGTGAGTCCGGTCGGGCGAAGAACCATGGGGGCCGTGGCGTTTACTAACCTATATATTATACACAAAACTGAATAAGTATACATCTCATTACTCGTGCGTAAGAATTGCAATCATGCCTCTTCGAGAATGAACAGTTAATAAACCATATAGTAGTCGAAATGTCGAAATAAATACAATTCGTGGAGCTCAGGGCGATTAGCTTGGGTAACGATCGAATTATCGTGTATATCGTTGAGTTACAACTGGGTGTCTTCAGCGTTACTCTAACTTGAGAGTAACTTATATAGTCCATAGCGAGGGAATATTTATAATCATCGAATGTACCCAGGGCTATATTAATATTTATGCCATGTATAGTGCGTTACATGGTGAGAATCCCTTACGTGCCCGCCTGTGCCCTTTATGGACTATTCATCACCTTTGGGTGACGTGACTTTTTGGAATTGCCCGTTCCGCGTCCCGTCGCCTCTGCGAGGGTGCGCGGATAACAAACTGACTGATTAGTATGCGCCGTAAAGCGATGCTGAAAGGGTCCGTGTGATCATGCCCGAGTCCTCCCTGCCGTTGTCGTCGTTTCAGCAGGGCCTGTACTTTGACTGTCAAGTGCGGGACGCCTGCGACTACCACGTTGTCCTGCACCTGAGAATTGCTCCTCTTGCGCCCGAACAATGCGAATCGGCAGTGCGCCACGTGATGTCTGAGCAGCCTGCGCTGCGAAGTACGGTACGAAACAATCGTGACGGCGTCTCCTACCATGTCGAGAAGTCGGTTGCGCCACCGGTTTCCTTTGTGGATTTGCGTGAACATACTGAGGAACTGGACGAAACCGTTCAGAATGCGGCTCGGCTTCCGTTCGAGCCGGGGGAAGCGCCTTTGTTCCGGATAGTGCATTGTCGACTTCCGGATGAAGACCGGCTCATCATCGTCGGACACCATCTGATCGCTGACGGACTCTCCTTGAGCCTCATGGCCGAGCGTGTCATCTCCCTCTCGCTGGCGGATGAGCTTGAGCCGCACAGTCCAACCGTCGTCGATACCGGATTTCAGTCGTATCAAGAGAAGCAGGCCAAGGGCTTGTCGGATCGAAAGGCGACGAAGTACGGCAATTACTGGCAGGACAATCTTAGTCGCCAGGAGACCCCGGACCTGTCGCATTGGTTGGACTCGTCTGGCGACGACTCCGAGGGCCGTGAGTTGCGCCTTCCGCTCGATCATCGGCTCCGAGCGGATTTGGCAGAATGTGCGCGGGAAGCCGAAATCACCGAATTCACCCTGTACCTGGGAATGTTCGGCCTGTTGCTGTCACAGTACGCTCACGCCGATCACGTCTCGGTGGCCACGCCCTTCGCCGATCGTCCTGGGCTTGACATGGAGCAGAGCATCGGCTGTTTCATCAAAGCACTTCCCGTCCACATTGATGCCGAACCCCGTCAGACGGTCCGCACCATGCTGGAAAACCTCGGTACCGAGGTCATCAATAGCTGGAAGTATCTCGAATATCCGGTGACGGAGCTTCTGTCGGATCACCCCGCTCTGAATGGGATTTACGATGTCACCTTCATTCAGGATCGATACGACGCCTATCCCGACGGCGTCCTCGGTGCAGTGAGGTCGGACCGAGTGCAATTCCCCGGCAAGTTTACCGTGCTGGTGGAACAGATCGGTGACGATGCCGAACTGGTCTTTCAGTACAAAGAATCGGCCCTCACCGAGGATAAGGCCTCCCGATTCGCCGGACGCTACCTCGCACTCCTGGAAGAGCTGCCCGGTTCCTTGGACGAGCCGGTTGCCGCTCTGCGGCCTCAAATGGACGCGGGCTCCGCCGAGTTGCTGGCGGATCTGTCCAAGTCACATCACTTCGACTGGGAACCGACCCATCTCGGGAAGGTGTTCCTGGACAAGACCGTTCGCAATCCCGATCGAATCGCCTGGTCCGACGCTACGCGGGACTATTCCAACGCGTGGGCTCACGATGCGGCGGCCCTGGTGCAACACAGGCTCTTGGCAGCGATCGGTGACGACAGCCGGTCGGTCGGCGTGCTCCTACCCCGGGGCGCGAATCTGCTTTCCGCGCTCTTCGGAACGATGCTGGCCGGGGGCCACTATGTGCCGCTGTCGGACAACATGCCCGCATCGCGCTTGGAGCGGATTGCCTCGGACGCCGACATTTCGGTGGTATTGACGACGTCGGACGCGGATATCGCACTCCCCGACGACGTGACACGGCTGAACCTCGACACCTGGGACGACCTCTCGGCATTGCATGCCGAACAGCGCATGGAAATCCATGAGAAGGTGGCTCAGGTTGAGGTTCATGCCGATGACGTCCTCTACATCGAATACACCTCGGGGTCCACCGGCGAGCCGAAAGGCGTGGTCATCAGTCACGCCAATGTGCAGAACACGGCCCTGGACCTGGAACGCCGCTTTCCCCTGGAGGCATCCGACGTCTATCTGCTGAAGACGGCGTTCACCTTCGACATCTTCGGAACCGAACTGTACGGCTGGCTCGTCGGAGACGGACGTTTGGCCATGTTGCCGGTCGGGCACGAAAGCGATCCGGACGCGGTACTCGACGCGATCGCGGCCCAAGGCGTTACGCACGTGAACTTTTCGCCGACCATGCTGCGCGTTACCTTGGACGCCGCCGGATCGAACCGGCGGACCGAGGCGCTGTCGCCCCTGCGATACGTGTTCAGCGGGGGAGAAGCGCTGACCGCCGACATTGTGAAGCGATTCTTCCAGCTGCCACTGAAATGTTCGCTGGAAAACGTCTACGGCCCCACCGAGGCGACCATGTGGGCCACCCACAGCACCGTCACCGCCGATGACACCGATGCGGTAGCGCCGATCGGTGTGCCGCTCAACGACTACCGCATACTGGTGCTCGATCGGAACGGTGCCGAGTGTGGAATCGACGTGCCCGGCGAGCTGTGTATCGCCGGAGCCGGGGTCGCGCTCGGATACTTGAACCGTGCCGAGTTGAACGCCGACCGCTTCGTCGAGAATCCCTTCTTCGATCCGGAATCCGATCCAGCCCATATGCGGCGCATGTACCGCACCGGCGATCTCGGATACCTTCGTGCGGACGGTCGCTTCGCCTTCATGCGGCGCATGGATCGGCAGGTGAAAGTCGGCGGAGTCCGAATCGAGTTGGGCGAGATCGAGCAGGCCCTCCTCCACGTGGACGGAGTCGTCGAGGCGGCGGTCGTGGTCGATGAGGGTGTCACGCCGAGCCGTTTGGCGGGATTCTTCACCGCCCGAGGAGAAGTCACGCCTGAAGACGTGCGTGATGCCCTGGGCGAGACGCTGATGCCGCACCTCATTCCCGCGCCGCTGTTGAAACTGGAGGCGCTGCCGACAACGGCGGCGGGCAAACTCGATCGTAGGGATCTGGCCGAACTGCTGTCGCAGGTACGGGAGTCCACCGGCTCTGCCGCGTCAGCTCATGAGGAACGCATCGCCGGTCTGTGGCGTCGTGTCCTTGGGACGGCGGACGTCGATGTGACCGCGTCGTTCTTCGACCAAGGTGGAAACTCGCTCAGCCTCATGACCCTGCAACGCGAATTGCGCGAGGAATTCGGACGCGACATTCGCATCACCGAACTGCTGAAGCATCACAGTGTCGCCGCGCAGGCACGCCTGATCGGTGACACCACGACCGAAGAGGTCACGAGCTACACCCGGGCACGGCAACAGAGCGATATCGCGATCATCGGTATCGGTATTCAGGTTCCGGGTGCCTCCGACGTGCGGGATTTCTGGGACAACCTCCGCCACGGGCAGGAATCCATCACCTTCTACGACGACGCGGAATTGGCCGAACTCGGAGTGCCCGACGGCGACCTGCGCGATCCGAACTACGTGAAGGCCCGAGGCCGTATCGACGGGGTCAACTCCTTCGACCACAATCTCTTCGGCATTCCGCCGTCGGAAGTGGACGCCAGCTCACCGCAGTTGCGTCTGCTGTATAAGTGTTTCTGGCAGGCATGGGAAGACGCCGGATACGACCCGATGTCGCTTCCGGGCCGAGTGGGCGTGTTCGCCGGCGGCAACGACGACTTCGCCTGGTATCAGCGTGCGCTGCTGGCCGATTCCGCGTTCGGCGACGCCTATCAGAACTTCACCTTGGCCACCAACCACTTCTTGAGTACCCGCCTGTCGTACAAATTCGACCTGCGGGGCCCGTCGATGTCCACCCTTACGGGATGCTCGACGTCGTTGATGACGGTGCACCAAGCGGTGCAGTCATTGCGTTTGGGAGAGTGCGATGTGGCCGTTGCCGGGGGAGCGACCCTGGAGCTGCCCAACGAGGGCGGGTATCGCTACGTCGACGGCATGATGCTGTCACCCGACGGGCACTGTCGACCGTTCGACGCCGAGGCGGCCGGGACGGTGTTTTCCAATGGTGCCGCCTTGCTTGCGCTCAAGCCGATCGAGTCGGCGTTGCGCGACGGTGACCCGGTTTACGCCGTGATCAAGGGATCGGCGGTCGGAAACGACGGCGGTCGCAAGGCCTCCTACACCGCCCCAAGCGAGGACGGTCAATACGAAACCATTCAAGCCGCCTATGAGTCGTCCGGGATCGACCCGGCCAGTGTGACCTATGTGGAGGCACACGGCACCGGGACGCTTCTAGGAGACCCGATCGAGGTCGCCTCACTGTCGCGCGTCTTTACGAATGCCCCGACCGGGCACTGCCTGCTGGGTTCGGTGAAGGGCAACGTCGGACACACCGATTCGGCCGCAGGCTCGGTGGGACTGAGTAAAGTGGCCCTCAGTCTGAAACATCGGTATCTACCGGGCACGCGCAATTTCGCGGAACCCAATCCTGCGGCGGAGTTCGAATCCACGCCGTTCCAAGTGACCGCCGAAGGGCAGGCCTGGCAGGCGTCGAAGCGGCGAGCCGGAATCAACTCCTTCGGCGTCGGCGGCACCAATGTGCACATGATCGTGGAAGAGGCACCGGAAATCGAAATGACCGACGACAATCCCTACGAACTGCTGCAGTTCTCGGCGGCCAGTCCCGAAGCCCTGGAACGTACCTCCCAGCGGGTGGTGCGCCACCTGGCCGAGCACGCCGACGTATCGCTCAGCGACGCGGCATTGACCTTGCGAGACGGGCGCGCCGAACTTCCCTACCGGGCGTCGATGGTGGTCGCCTCCCACGGGGCCAGAGACGCCGAGGCCTGGGTGGAGAGGATCGCCGCAGCGTCCACCGCACGGAGTGTCGACGGCGGCAGAACGGCATTGCTCTTCTCCGGCCAGGGCAATCAGTACCACGCGATGGGACTGGGACTGTACCGCAGTGACAGCCATGCGGGCGTGACCTTCCGCTACTGGATGGATCGACTCATCGCCTGCCTGTCCGACGCGGAGTCCGAGACGTTCCGAGACGTGGTCTACGGTCCCGATGACGATGGCCGCATCGACCGCACGGAATGGTCCCAATTCGCGTTGTTCAGCACGCAATACGCGATGGCGAAGGTCCTGGAGACCTACGGCGTGACCCCGGACGTCCTTATCGGACACAGTATCGGGGAACTGACGGCGGCCACCCTCGCGGGAGTGTGGAGCCTGGAGGACGCGGCCATGCTGGTTCGCGAGCGCGGTCGTCTCATGCAGGCGCAACAGCCGGGTGTAATGGTCGCTGTGGCGGGCTCGGTGGATCGGGTCCGTGAGGCGGTGGCCGGCCTCGAGGGCGTGTGGGTGTCGCTGGACAATTCCACGGAGCGTTCGGTTCTGGGGATGACTCGGGAGGCGTTCGGTGACGTGGTGGATCGCTTGGAAGAGCATGGTTTGGTCGGCGGTAAGCTGCACACCTCGCATGCTTTCCATACTCCGATGATGGATGAGGCGGCTCGGGAGTTCGAGTCTCTCATTGACACGGTTACATCCTATGATCCATCTATTCCTATTGTGTCCAACCGTTCGGGGCGGTTGGTTCGCCCTGGGGAGATGACCGTTCCCTCTTACTGGGGCGAGCACATCACCGATCCGGTTCGTTTTACCGACGGTCTGCGGACGCTTCTTGCGGACGGTGCGTTGTTCGGAATCGAGTTGGGTCCCGGTCGTAGTTTGTCGACCTTTGCGGCACATGATCCCCAGCGGCGTTCCGACCAGGTGTTCGTGAGCATGGTGCGTCATATCGGAGAGACCGAGGCGGATGAGGCGCGTTTCTTTGACGCCTTGGGTCGTCTGTGGAGTGCGGGCCTGAATCTGGATTGGCGTGCGCATAATGTCGGGCGGCGGGTGTCGTTGCCGGGCTATGTTTTTGACGCTCTTGATCATCCGCAGGACACGGAGATCGCCGTTGCGCCCGCACCGGAGACGGAACGGTCGGTCGCGGTTCCGGCGACGGGTGACGCTTTGGACGGTCTTCGGGAGGCCTTCCGTTACGTGCTGGGTTATCCCGAGGTGGCCGCTGACGATGACTTCTTCGCTCTTGGGGGCGACTCTCTGAAGGCGACCGGGTTGTCGGCGCATGTGGAGAGTCGGATGGGTATTGAGGTGACGGTCGCCGATATTTTCGCCGCTCCGACACCGGCGGCTCTGGCGGAGCGGTTTGATCAGACCGCGTCGTCGGCGGCGCTGTTGCCTGCCGAGCGCGTGGAGGATCATCCTTTGAGTCCGGCGCAGACGCGCATGTACATCGCGGCGCGGATGAATCCGAGTCAGTTGATCTACAACATGCCGTCGGCTACTTTGCTGCGTGGGGCGTTGGATCCCGAGCGGGTGCGCACCGCGCTGTATCGTTTGGTGGCTCGGCATGAGCCGTTGCGGACGACGTTTCTGATGCGTGACGGTCAAGTGCGCCAGAGGGTGTCGCCGGTTGACGACGTGGCGGATCTGCCGCTTCGTTTCACGCGGGGCGATGACGTCTCGGCGGACGCGGTTGACGGTGTGCTGGCCGATTTCGTGCGGCCTTTTGACCTGGAACGCGGCCCGTTGTTCCGGATGGAGATCGTCGACGGCGGCGCTGCGGGAAGCCTGTTGCTGTTCGACATCCACCACATTATCGCCGACGCCGTGTCGGCGGAGATTTTGACACGTGACTTCAGTCGTCTGTACGCGGGTGAACTGGAGCCGTTGTCGTTGCAGTACATCGACTACGCCGAGGACGTTCATCGGCGGAGTGACGATGAGGCCTTGGCGCGTTCGGAAGATCATCTTGTCGCGGCGCTGGCCGACGTACCGACAGACGAACTACTGCGACCTGATCGGCCTCGTGGACAGAGCGAGGCGAGGGCCGACCGCGTGACGCTGCGTTTTGACGCGGAGCGCGTGGCGGCGGTGAAGTCTATGGCGGAGAAGCACAATGCGACGCCGTTCATGGCGATGTTGTCGGCGGTGGGCGCGGTGGTGTCGCGTTACGCCGATGGTGACGACTTGGTGATCGGGGCCCCGGTGACGGGGAGGACGCGAGCCGAGACCCGCGAGATGGTGGGGATGTTCGTCAATATGATGCCGATCCGGCTGCGACCACGGGGAACCGCCTCGTTCGGTGAGTACCTCGCGGAGAGTCGTGAGTCGATTCTGGACTCTCTCACCCATCAGGAGGTGCCGTTCGAGCGTCTCGTGGAGAGGTTGGATCCGGCTCGCGAGCCGGGCCGCCACCCGTTGTTCGACATCTCCTTTGATTACCACAATATGGAGCACCACGACCTGGAGATCGACGGTATTACGGCCGAGCCGATCGAGCCGATGCCGTTGGCGGTCGGTATGGATCTGGTGATCACCTGCATGGAGGAGTCCGACGGTCTGACCGTCCACTTCGACTACGCCGCCGAACTGTTCGAGCGGGCGACGATGGAGCGGTTCGCCGGATACTTCGAGACTCTGCTCCACCGGGCGTGTGCCGACGAGTCGCAACCGTTGTCGCGCGTTTCTCTGCGTTCCGACGCCGAGCTGCGGGCGATCGAAGCACGGACGAGCAGTCGGGAATTCACCCCCGTCCACGAGGTCATCGCCTCTGCCGCGACCGACGGTCCGGATGAGGTGGCCGTGGTGGACGTCGACGGCGAGACCTACACCCGCGCCCGGCTCGACGGGCTCGCCAACGCCTGGGCGGCCCGGCTGCGAGACGGCGGTCTTGAGGTAGGAGAGGCCGTCGCGCTGTTCGCTGTGCGGGATGTCAATCTCGTGATCGCCCAGTTGGCGATCTTGAAGGCGGGAGGCGCGTATGTGCCCCTCGATCCGACTCAACCGGCGGACCGACACGAACGCATCATCGCCGACGTGCGGCCCAGGTTCGCCTTCGCTCCGGACGGCCTGGACGTCACCACAAAAATAGCCACGGTATTCGATATTGAGGCATGCCGAGACGCCGAAGCCGAACGGTTCGAGGGTCCGGCGGTCGGTGCCGACGATCCGATCTACCTCGTCTACACCTCCGGGTCGACCGGACAACCCAAGGGCATCGCGGTCAAACAGCGCGGTGTCGTCAACCTGTGGCGCGACCACTCCGAACGGGAACTGTTCGCCTCCGGCGACACCATCATCGCCTTGGCCGACCCGACGTTCGACATCTTCACCTTCGAAAGCCTGATCCCACTGGCGTCAGGCGCACGCGTGCACATGTGTCCCGTCGACGAACAGAAGGACGCGGCCGCGATCGCCGGTCGCATCGCCGCCCACGAGGTCACGCACATTCAACTTCCCGTGTCGAAGATGGCCGCCCTGTGCGGCAATCGCCGGTTCCGTGCCCAACTGCCCGCCCTGCGAATGGTCGTCTGCGGAGGGGAACACTTCGCGCCCAACCTTCTGGAGCTATTGCGCGCCGAGACGGACGCCCGCGTGTTCAACATGTACGGCCCCACCGAAACGACCGTGACGGCGACGATCAAGGAATTCACCACCGACGACGAGATCACGATCGGAAGCGCGGTATCGGGAGCGGCGGTGCTGATCGTCGACGACAACGGCATGATCCGGCCCGACGGTGTTCCTGGTGAACTGTGCATTGCCGGAGAAGGTCTCGCGGTGGGCTACACGAACAATCCCGACGAGACCGAGCGGGCCTTCACGACCATCGCCGAACTGCCTCACCTGCGCGTCTACCGCACGGGCGATGTGGGAGTGCGCCTGCCCAACGGCGAGATCGCCCTCAAAGGACGCCTGGACCATCAGGTCAAATTCAACGGCAACCGTATCGAACTCGGCGAGATCGAAAAGACCGCGATGCGCGCCGACGGAGTGTCCTACGCGGTGGCGACGGTCGACGACACCGACCTCGTCCTGTACTACAGCTCCGCCGACGCCGCCGATCACACGACGGCGATCGAGACCGAGATCGACCGCGCGCTACCACGCTATATGACACCCACCCGCATGACGCGCGTGGCGGAGATCCCGAAGCTGCCCAACGGAAAGGTCGACCGTCGGGCCCTTCAGAACACCGTCGCGACAGTCGAGGCGTCCCCGGCGGCCGACGCACGTCCTCCCGCGCGTGCCGCCGGGGACGTCCTGCAGACCATCCTCTCCGCCTGGGAAGCGGTGCTCGGCCACCCGGTCGACGCTACCGACAACTTCTTCGACGTCGGCGGAAACTCCTACAAACTCATGCTCGTGAACAACCGCCTCGACGAAACGCTGGCGATGGAGGTGCCGCTTGTGACGCTCTTCGAAAACCCCACCCCACACAGTCTGGCCGGGGCCCTGGGACAGCCGGGCACTACACCCGACCAGGACCAGGAAGGTGAGATCACCGTGGACGCGCTCTCCGGATTCGACAGCTGGGACGATCCCGAACCGACCGGCGCGGAACAAAAGATCGCCGTGGTCGGCGTTTCCGGTGTGCTTCCGGGAGCGGCCGACGTGGCCGAACACTGGGAATCCCGATGGAACGGGGCCGTGGGCGTCTCTCGCTTCAGCCGCGACGACCTTCGGGAAGCGGGGATCGACGCGGAGACCGTCGCCGACCCGGGCTATGTCAACGCTCGCGGATACGTCGCCGCCGACACCTTCGACGCCGAGTTCTTCCAATACTCCACCAAAGAGGCCGAAACCATGGACCCGCAAATGCGGCTCCTCCACGAGACGGCCTGGCACGCCCTGGAAGACGCCGGGCACGTGCCCGGCCAATACCCCGGGGACATCGGACTCTTCGTCGGCAGTGGAACCAACTTCGCCTGGATGGCGGGATTCCTCGACCGCAAGGACGACCCCATGGGCGCGTTCGAAGCGATGACGATGAACGAGAAGGACTTCCTCGCCACCAAGATCGCCTACAAATTGAACCTGACCGGACCCGCCGCCACCGTGCAGACGGCCTGTTCCACCTCGCTGGTGGCGATACACGAAGCGGTGCGGTCCCTGCGTCAGGGCGAGGCCGACATGGCGCTCGCCGGAGGGGTGGCCCTCAACTTCCCCAGGAAGGAAGGCTACGCCTGGAACGACGGCATGATCTTCAGTCGGGACGGAGTGTGCCGCCCGTTCTCGCAGGACGCCGACGGTACCGTTCCCGGCCAAGGCTGCGGGATCGTCGTATTGAAACCGCTCGACCGGGCCGTCGAAGACGGCGACCACGTCTATGCCGTCGTCGCGGGAAGCGCGACGAACAACGACGGCAGCAGCAAAGTGGGCTATACCGCTCCGAGCGTGCGCGGACAGAAGAAGGTCATCCGCTCTGCGTTGGACGACGCGGGCGTCAACGCCGACGACGTCGGTTATGTGGAAACCCACGGCACCGGTACCAAACTCGGCGATCCCATCGAGTACGAAGCACTCTCGGACGTGTACGGCAAGGGCGGCCCCTGCGCTCTCGGCGCGGTGAAGGCCAATGTCGGACACCTGGACGCGGCGGCGGGTGTGGCCGGGTTCCTCGGCGCCGTCGGGGTTCTCCATCGCGGCGACGTCCCACCACTGGCGAACTTCACCTCTCTCAACGACGCCATCGACACTTCGGGGTCGCTGTACGTGCCCACCGACAGGTCAGCACCCGAGGGTGGAGTCCGCCTGGCGGCGGTGAGTTCCTTCGGCATCGGCGGCACCAACGCGCACCTGATACTGGAGGCCGCACCGCCGCGCGAGGACGGAACCGACGAGTCGGAGACGGGCGAGTGCCTCTACCCGGTGTCGGCGCGGACCGACGACTCCCGGCGTCGGATGCAGACGTCCCTGGACGACTTCTGCCGTACCGGTCCGTCCCTACGGGACGTGTCGCATACGCTGGCGCGCGGTCGCGCCGAATTCGCGTCACGCGCCGTGGCACGAGCCGTGCCGGGACGACCGCTGGAGTGGATCGAACCGTCCGATCCCCCGATAGCGATCGCCGCCTCCGATAGTGTGCGACTACAGGTATCGAGTGAACTCGGTGCCGATACCGGGCCTCTGGGAACGGACTTCCGTGACGCGGTCGAGCGGGAACTGCGCGTCTTCGACGACCGACTGCGTATCGCGTTGCGCACAGCGGTGTTCCAGGAGCCCTCGAGTGAATTGGCCATCGACCGTATCGCGCAGTTCGTGACGCGCGTGGCGCTCATCCGCATCGCCGGGCCACGCTGCCTCCACGCCGAATCCGGGGCAGGACGACTACTACGGATCGCGACGGCCTACGCGCGGGGCGACATCGGCTCCGGGGAAGCCATGAACGCACTTAAATCCGGTCGCGTTCCCGCGGGACGCGGGGAGAGCTCGGCAGCGACGCCGACGGTACTGGACGGGCCACTCGATACCTCGACACTCCGGCGAGTACTCGCCTCCCAATGGGTCCACGGAGAAAACATCGAGAGGAAGCGCTTCTGCGCGAACGGGAAACGTATCCCATTGCCCGGATACGCCTTCGAGCGGCGGCGGCTGGTCTCCGACATCCGTTGGAGCGACCTCGGTGCCACGACCGAAAAATCCACCGTGGACTCGGCGGCGGGAGACGAGGCCCTGCGGGACGCCTGGAAGGAGGTATTGGGAAGCGAACCGGGAATCGACGACGACTTCCTCACCTCCGGTGGCGATTCGCTGGCGGCGGTCCACCTGTGCTCGCTGGTCGAGAAACGCACCGGACTATCGCTCGGCGTCGGAGACGTCTTCGCCGATGCACGCTATGGCGCGATCCGGGACTTCCTGGCCGGACAGGAGGCACCCGAACCGCACGACTCGGCCGATGCCGTTTCGCCTGAATCGGAGTCCGACACAGCCGTATCGGCGACCTCGCCGGCCCAGAAACGGATGTACGCCGTCTGCGCGCTGCAGAACGACACCACCGCCTACAACCTCGCCGTCGCCTACCGCGTCACCGGTCGACTCGACGCCGAACACCTTCGCGAGGTATTCCGCGCCGTCGTGGCCAAACACGACCAACTGCGCACCTCCTTCCACCTCGAGGACGGCGAACTGGTCCAACGCGTCCAGGAGGACGTGCCCGACGTCGTCTCCGTCGTGGCGACCACCGAAGCCGAAGCGCGGGAGCGCCTCGAGGCCGAACCGGAGCCCTTCGACCTCGCCACCGCACCCCTGCTGCGCGTGGAGGTGTTGTCGGTCGACGCCGAGCACCACTACCTGCTCATCGACATGCATCACATCATCGGCGATCAGCATTCGCTGGGAATTCTCGCCGAGGACATCGCCGATGCCCTGCAAGGCAAGGAATTGTCGGCAGCGCCTCTACGCTACGCCGACTACGTCCGACAATTGGAAGAGCGGGAGAACGCCGGCCAACTGGACTACTACATCTCCTACTTCACCGACATGCTGGCCGACGACGCCCCGACACTCGAACTGCCCCTGGACACCACGCCCTCGGGAGCCGAGTCGTTCGACGGAGACGCCCACACCTTCGTCTGCGCCACCGACAAGGCGACCGTCGCCGAACTCGCACGGCAATGCGGAGCCACGCCGTACATGGTCTTTCTGACCGCAGTCACCAGAATCCTCGGTCTGTACAGCGGACAACGGGAATTCGTGCTCGGCACCGCGCTGTCGGGACGTTCCCTTCCCGGAACCGACGGCATCATCGGCATGTTCGTCAACACCTTGCCGCTGAAGGTCACCGACGCCTCAGAACGAACCGTGACCCAGGCGGTGGCGGATTCGCGCGACGCGACGCTGGAGCTCGTCAAACACCAGAACGCTCCCTTCGAAACCGTCCTGTCCGAGTTGGGCCTGCGGCCCGGTGAAGACGGCAACGCCCTGTTCGACGTGGTGTTCAACTACGTACGAACGGGAACCGACGAGCTGGACATCGACGGCGTACGGCTCGAGGCCATGCCGCCCGGGCAGATGAAAAGCAAGTACACCATGGTCGTCAACGTCGCCGAGCGCGACGACGACTTCTCCATCGACATCGAATACCGCACCGAGCTGTTCCACCCCGCCACAATCGCCCGTCTCGCCGAGCAGCTGAACCAACTGGTCGGCGCGATGACGGCGCATGCCGACCAGGCCATCACCTCACTGCGCTGCGAATCCGACGCGGAATACCGCCGCCGTCGCGCGGCGCTGACGGCTCCACCCCGGCCGGTGTTCACCGAGTCCCTGCTCGACCGGATCCGCGCATCGTTCCACCGGCACGCCGACCGTCCCGCGTTCCGCTGGCAACAACGAGAATGGCGCTACGCCGACGTCGACCGCATCACCGACACCATGGCCGGTGGACTCCAAGCCGCCGGAGTCGGCGTGGGCGACTACGTCCTCTGCCTCCTCGACAGAGACCCGGGACAGGTCTTCACCCGCCTGGCCCTCATGAAATGCGGCGCGGTGGAAATACCCCTACACGCCGACACCCCCGCCGAACGGGTCACCATGACCCTGCGGGACAGTGGCGCGCCCGTCGTGCTCTGCAACGACACCGCAGCACACGCCTGGCCCGAGGGAGTCACCGCCTACCGTCCCGAAGACCTGTCCGGTCCCTACCAGGCACCGACCGGTCTCACCGCCGACAGCCCCACGGTCATGATCTACACGTCCGGATCCACCGGCGAGCCCAAAGGCACCCTGTTGACGCACGGAGGCGTGCTGAGCACGACCGTCGACAGCGGCTACATCGACTGCCGCCCCGGCGACCGCGTCATGCACCTCACCGCCTACACCTTCGACGGCTCCCTGTACGACGTCTACAGTGCCTTCCTCAACGGTGCCACCCTCGCCATGGGACGCCACGAGCACAACATGGACATGCGGCTGTTGACCGAATTCCTGCGCGAGGAACGCATCGACAAGGGACTGCTCATCACCGCCGTCTTCCACCTCCTCATGGCCGAAAATCCCGCCGCACTCGCCGGCGTCTCCGCGCTGTACGTAGGCGGAGAGGCCATGCAGCCGTGGGCGGCGCAAGCGGCCTTCGAGGTGATGGGGCCCGGAAAACTCTACAACGCCTACGGCCCCACCGAAGTCTCCATTCTCACCACCTACTACCGCATCGACGAGGCCCCGGACCCGGTCCGCATACCCATCGGACACCCCGGCGCCCACCGCGACCTCTACATCGTGCACCCCGACGGGACGGAAGTACCGCGCGGCGTCGTCGGTGAACTATGCGTGGCAGGGCAGGGGATCGCCCTCGGCTACCACGAACGCCCCGAACTCACCGCCGAAAAGTTCACCGACTCCCTCGGCGATATCGACCGGCGCGTCTACCGCACCGGAGACCGTGTCTTCCTTGACGACGCCGACCGTCTCATCTACGTCGACCGCACCGACCGCCAGGTCAAACACGCCGGATACCGGATCGAACCGTCCGAGATCGAACTGGTTCTGCGCGATCGTGACGGAGTCGTCGACGCCATCGTCATTCACACGACCGAACGCAACGACAGCGTTCTCACCGCCTTCTACACCGGTCGCAGTGCACCCACGGAGGCCGAACTGCGCGAAGCGCTCCTAGCGAAACTCCCGCACTACATGGTGCCCAACCGTCTGAAGTGGATGGACGTACTGCCCATCACCTCACACGGGAAGGTCGACCGCCGAGCACTGGCGGCCTTGAGCAAGGACGTCGAACAACCACAAGCGGAACCGGCCGGCGACGCCGACTCCGACTCCGAGATCCTCACCGTCTTCCGCGAGATACTGTCTCTACCGACCATGACGGCCACCGACGACATCTTCCACGCCGGAGCCCAGTCACTCCAAGCGATCGCGATCGTCCGCCGTCTGCGCGAAACGGGATGGGAACTGGAAGTCGGCGACGTGTACCGCCATCCGACCGCCGAGACGTTGTCAGAGATCCTACGGCCCACCGCCCCAAGCGAGTCCGCGCCCGACACAGGCGACCGCCAATCCCTCTCCGAGGCACAACTACACCGTATGGTCGACTGGGCGGCCCAGGACGGACACCGCGTCGCCGCCGCCTTCGCCACCGAAACAGCCGCCTACCACTTCGACATGGGAGCCGTTGCCCGACTACACCGCAACGGCGGCACCGAGTCCGGCGGATTCATCCAGACCGTCACCGGCGTCACCGACGCGGAAGTGAAGGAGGCCGTGGCGGCGTTGGCGATGCGTCACGAGGCCCTCCGCACCCGCGGCGCCGGGGAGGAATTCGACGTCCTCCCGCCGACGGCGATGGACGGTCTATCGGCGCTGTTCACCGTGCAGGACCTCCGTGGTCTCGATCGCGAACAGGTCCGCGACTTCACCGACTCCGTGGCGCTCGCCTTGCAGGAGGGGACCTTTAGCGACGGTCTACTGTGGCGCTGCGTGATGGTACGGGAGTCCGACGAGACCGTGCGATTGATCTGGGCGTTCCATCACGGCGTGTTCGACGGCTTCAGCGCGGGACTACTGCGTGGCGAACTGCCGCGCCTGGTCCGAGGCGAACAGCTCCCCGCCGCGCAGCCGTACAGCCGATTCCTGGCCACACTCGACGCGGGCCCCGACTGGAGCGCCGAGACGACGGCGTTCGACTATGCCGGGTGGCTCGCCTCCAACGCCGCCGTCACCAAGGCGGTGACCGAACCAGGCGACGTCCTGCCGTCCGAACGAGTCAGCGTTCCGCTGCGCGGAGAGAACCCCCTGGAACAGGCCTTGAGCGCGGTGCACTCCCAATTGGCCGAGACGACGGGTCGTGCTCAGGTCGCCATCGGTGTCGTCGCCGACTGCCGTCGCTGGGCCGGAGAGAGCTATCTCGACTGCGTCGGCGAGTTCCTGGACGTGGTTCCCGTGCTCCTTCACGGCCGCCACGATCAACCGGCGGTGGCCGAACGATTGGCCGCCGCTCGGGACAAGGGCCTCCATTACCTGCACTCGCTGGCGGCCCGTCCGGACCTCGACGCGTCGGCCCAGGGCCTGGACTCGGTCTACTGGAACGACCGGGGACGACTTGACCTGGTGCTGTTCAACTTCCAGGGCTACCTGGCCGAATCCGAAGTGCCGCGTCATACGGCCGATGGGCCCGCCCTGGCGACCGCCCAGCTCAACGTCTGGCACGACGACCGATCCCTACACCTGGAGTGGATCGCCGGAGAGCCGACGCGGGAATCGAAAGGAGAATGACCATGACCGACCCGTCCATTGTGATTACCGGTCTGTCCCTGCGATTGCCGGGAGCGTCCACCCAGGACGAATTCTGGGATCTGCTCATCGACGGCATTGACCGCACTCGACCGGTGAGCGAGGAGCGCCGCCGCTTGACCCGTACCCCGGACTGGCACGACACGATCGGCGAGGTCGAGGGCATCGACCTGTTCGACGCGGAGTTCTTTGGAATCGACGACGAGGAAGCGCGGTTCATGGATCCACAGCACCGCATGGTGATGGAGCTGGCCTACGACGCCGTATGCGACGCGGGGCTATTGGAGGCGGGCCGAAACGACGCCCGGCGCTACTCCGTCTTCAGCGCGCTGTGCACAAATTCGTACTTTCCCAAGGTATGCCGCTACATGGAGGACAACGGTATCGGCGACCTCCATCCCCGCACCATCATGAACAGTATGAACAGCGCGCTGGCGGCTCGTCTGTCCCATCAGTACAATCTCACCGGTCCGGTCATGTCGGTCGACACCGCCTGCTCGTCCTTCCTCACCGCCCTGTCCCAGGCGGCCGATTCCATTCGCCACCAGGACTGCGAGGGTTCCGTCGTCGCCGGGGCCAACCTCCTTAGCGCCGCCTACAGTTCCCTGCTGTGCGACTGCGGCGGCATCACCACCGCTCACTCGCACACCCGGGTGTTCGACGAGGAGGCCGACGGTACTCTCCTCGGCGAAGGCGCGGTGGTGTGCGTGCTGGAGCGCGAGGACATCGCCCGGCAGCGCAATCGCAAGATCTACGGGCGGATTCTGGCCGACGCGATCAACAACGACGGTTCCTCGCTCAACATCATGGCCCCCAACCCGCGCGGTCAAGCCGAGGTCATCCGCGATTCCTACTCCTCCGGTGTCGACCACACCCGTATCCGCTACGTCGAAACGCACGGAACCGGAACACGCATCGGCGACCCCATCGAAGTCAACGCCCTGTCGCAGGTGTACCGGCAGGAGGACTTCGGTGACGTCAAGGTCGGCCTGGGAGCGGTGAAGTCGAATATCGGGCACCTGCTCGCCGCCGCCGGAGGCGCGGGACTCGCCAAACTCCTATTGAGTCTGGAACGCGGACAGATGGCCCCGAGCCTGCACATGGAGACGATCAACCCGCTTCTGGAGATCGAAAAGACCCCGTTCGACGTGGTCACCGAGGCGCGTCCGTGGCCGCGAGTGGACGACCAACCGCGGGTCGGCGCGGTCACCTCCCTCGGGTTGGGCGGCACCAACGTGCACTTCGTCATCGAAGAGGGCGACGGCGAGCGCACGGGTACCCACCTGCCCGAGCCTCTCCTGTGTTTCTCGGCCAAAACGCCGGAGGCGTTGCGTCGAATGATCGACGACCTCGGCGACTACCTGAAGACGCGGTCCGTCGACCCCTACAACCTGGCGATGACTCTGGCCCGGTTCCGGCCCGGTTACGGATGGCGCGCTACGGCCCGGATCGACAGCGCCGCGACACGACTCTCGGGCCTTCGTTTCAGCGCGGAGGAGAAGACCGTACGCCGCGTTCTGCTCCGTCCGGGTCCGGAAGCGAGTGCGCACGAAGAGATTCTGCGCGACATGCTGTCGTGCAAGGTCCGCGTCAGCGAGGAGACACCGAAGTCCAACCAGCTGGCCGTCTCCTGCAACGACACCGCGCCCACCGACGGAACGGTGGTGATCGACCCGCGATGGACGCGGCACGACATCGCCGCCGAACTGTTCCTCCACGGTGCACCAGTCGACTGGGAACCCTTCTTCCCGAACGGAACCGGGACGATCCTCAGCCTCACCCCTTATCCCTTTGCCCGACGCCAGCATTGGCTGACGAACTGAAAGGTACGACATGACCGAAGAACACATCAAAGACGTGCTCACCAAGGAGATCGCCACCGAATTGTCGATGTCGCCCGGTGAGATCGACGAGCATGCCAGTTTCATGAAACTCGGCGTCTCCTCCGTGCAGGCTCTGAAGATCATCAACCGTCTGCGTAAGGAGCTGAACATGGACATCAATCCCGTGGCGCTCTTCGAATTCAAAACCGTCTCCGACATCAGCGAATACCTCGCCGATCAATTCGAATAAGCCTCCCGATCCGCGCCGTCAGCGGCGTTTCCCCACCCGATACAGAGGAGGAACCTCGTGACTCACGAACCTCAAACCGCCAACCTGCGGTATCACGAACGCCTGAAGGAAATCCTGCCCGGCGGAGTCCACTACAACTTCAACATGCCCTGGGAGGAGGTGCCTCTGCACTTCACCGACGGGCACGGCAGCCGTCTCACTGACATGGACGGAAACGAATACCTCGACCTGTACGCCCGTTTCGGAGCCATGATCCTCGGGCACGGGCATGAGGAATACATTGAGGCACTCCAGGAGGCCATGAGTCGAGCGCTCTGTGTCAGTCACACCGACTTCGACGCCGAACCGCTCGAACTGATGCACCGCCACATCCCGTCGGCGGAGATGATCCGATTCGGACTGTCCGGAACCGAGATTCTCCAGACGGCTCTGCGTCTGGCGCGCGCTCACACCGGACGCAACCGCTTCCTGCGGTTCGAAAACCACTACCACGGTAACGCCGACAACATCATGGGTGGACGGACGGTCGACCGTGGCAATCCCGTCCCCATCGATTTCAAGGGCGACTACAAGGGAACCGCCGGACGCGCCACCGATGTGATGGCCGACCAGTCGTACATGCTGCCCTGGAACGACATCGACGTCGTGGAGTCGTTCTTCCGGGAACGCGGCGAGGAACTGGCCTGCGTGGTCACCGAACCGGTGTGCGTCAACGGTGGGTCCATCGAACCGCGCCCCGGCTATCTGGAGCGGCTGCGCGAGCTGTGTACCGAATACGGCGTGGTGCTGATCTTTGACGAGATGATCACCGGTATGCGCATGGGAGTCGGCGGTGCCCAGAAGAGCCTGGGGGTCACTCCCGACCTGACGACCTTCGGAAAGGCGATCGGCGGAGGCGGAGTTCCCGTGTCGGCTCTGACCGGTAAACGCGAGATCATGGAACTGATCGAGTCCAAAAAGGTCATCCATGCCGGGACCTACAACGGCTACCCCCTCGGCAGCGCGGCGGTGAGGGCCACCTTCGAGATCCTGTCGCGCGGTAACGAAGCGGCCGTGACGAACATGCACCGCCGGGGAGAGAAACTGCAGACGATTCTGCGCGATGAGGCCGCCGAAGCGGGGCTTCCGCTGGTTGTGCAGGGACCTCCCGGAGTGTCGTCCTTCCACTGCTGCGAACAACCGCTGGAGCACCCGGGGCAATACGACTTCGAGCTCATGAGCAAAGACATCATCGTCGCCATGGCGCTGCAGCGGCACGGCGTGCTCATATCGAGCATCTCCCGCATCTACCCCAACGTCCAACTGTCCGACGTGGACCTCGAGTACTTCCAGGTTCACGCCCGAAAAGCGCTTGGTGAAGCCAAGCAGTCCATCGACGAAATCTTCTAAACCCGGAAAGAATCATGACATCCTTGCCTAAAACGACTTCTGTCACGAAGCGTCCCGCCCGGCCTTACACCCGGTTGCTTGTTCTATTCTTCGCGCTGACCATCGGATCGGTCTGGGCGCTGACACTGTTCTACCTGTCCGCCTATGACTTCGCCGTCGCGACTTTTGGTGAGTTGAAACGGATCAATCCCATCGTGATCCTGATTCTGCACAGCCCGGCGATCGCGGCCTTGATCGTTTTCTACCGCTACGATCGTTTCCGCGGAATCGGGAACTTCTTCCGGACGTTGATTCCGCGCAAGAAGGATCTTCCCTGGATTCCCGCGCTTCTCGCACTCATGTTCGGCTACATCTTCGCCATTCGCTACCTCTGCATGCTCGTGGGCATCGACGTACCGCCGGAGCCGGAAAGCCCGGTGGAAATGATCCTGACCTTCCTGGAGCTCTTCTACGCCGAGGTCGGCATGGTGGCCATCGCGATCGGATGGTTCGGCTTCGTCTTGCCCTTCATGCACCGCATCACCGGAAAGCACGTCCTCTCCGGAATATTTACCGGAACGAGTCTGGCGATATTCGTCGCTCCGGGCAATGTGTTCGCCTCATTCGATCTGGCCATCGCTTGGCCACTGTACGCCGCACAGCTGTGCGTGCTCTGCACAGCCATGAGCTACCTGCTCAGCAAGATGAAGGGGAACATCCTGTTCTTCCTTCTCCCCTTCTGGGCCTCGGCGTCCGGTAGCGCCATGAACCTGTACTACTTCGCGGTGAAGACTCAGTTCGTGCAGCTGGCCGTGTTCACCGTTCTGGCCATCGTGCTGTACGCCTTCCTCAAGCGCCAGGCCGGAGGAGAAGAGCTGGACGCTCCCTACGTCTTCCCCGACTACCTCGAGAACGCCTACACCATTCGCATGGGCGCGGTCGTGCCCGGCGTCGGCGACAAGAGCCGGGAGACGGCCGCCGACGACGCCGATTCCTCACAACTCGCCACCACCGGTCAAGGGGAGTCGGAGTGAACGCGACGACCCTGTGGAACCTGAATCCTTCGACCACCGGTCGCCAGATCGTCATGTTCCCGTTCCTGGGAGGATTCGGAGCGTCCTACAACCGCCTGATCAAGGAAATGGGCGGCGACTGGGACGTGTGGACGGTCAACCCGCCCGGGCACGGCCCGTCCACCGAACCTCCCTGCCAGCGCCTGAGCATGCTGGTCGACCGCTACCTCACCGAACTGCGCGACGTGTTGAAACCGGGCGCGGTGTTCTTCGGGCACAGCATGGGCGGCATTCTGGCCTACCATGTGATGCTGGCGATGACGGGACATCCGTCGTTCGAACATCGCAGGCCCACCGATCTGGTGATCTCGGCGGCGCGAGCGCCCAAATGGCTCGACATCGCGGGATACGCGGCCCTGCCGGAACGGGAGCTACTGCGACGCCTGTTGGCCTTCGGCGCCATACCACCCGAGGTGGCCGAGGACCGCACGCTCATCGAGCTGTTCGAACCGGCCTTCCGCGCCGACTATCGCGTGCTGGAAGACGCTCAGCGGCTCGAACCGGTCAAGCTGGACGTCCGCACCGAGCTGATTCTGGGCGGTCGGGACACGCAGACTCCTCCCACGGCGCTCGCCGAGTGGCAGGAATACATCGTGGACCCGATTCGGCCCCATGTGCTCGACGATGAGGGCCACATGTTCGTGATGCACTCCGTCGAGACGGTGATTCCGATCCTCAACGAGCTGGAGAACGTCGCGGCGTGGAACCGGTGACTTCAACGCAGAACCCTCCCGAAGGGACGAAGACGGACATGGAGACGCGGCGCAACTTCCGCGCCTTCATGTTCATCTGGGTGGCACAGCTGGTGGCCCGGATCGGCAATGGTCTGACGGCCTTCGGTTTGGCGGTGCACGTCTACCAGGAGACGGGCCACAGCACCTCGGTAGCGGCGGTCACCATGGCCGCCTTCCTACCGGGGGTGCTGCTGGCCCCCTTCGGGGGCGTGCTGGCCGACCGCTTCGACCGGCGCCTGTTGATGATTCTGGGCGACACGCTCTCGGCCGTCGGTCTCGTCGCTCTGCTGGTGCTGCTGCACAACGGAACGGGCAATGTGGTCATCATCTGCCTGTGCGTGGCGTTCAGTTCGGTCTTCACCTCCGTAATGGACCCCGCCTACCGAGCCACGATCACCGACCTCCTGACTCCCGACCAATATGCGCGGGCCGGCGGCCTGGTGCAGTTCGCTACGGCGTCGCAGTACCTGGTCTCGCCCGCGCTGGCGGGAATCCTCATGAGCCGCTACGACATCACACTCGTCCTGACTATTGATGTGGCGACGATGGCGGTGACGGTGCTGTGCATGGTGTTGGTCTGGCGGACGGTCAAAACCGAACCGACCGTCTCGCAACAGGGATTCTGGGAGGACTTCCGGTTCGGGGTGCGATTCCTGGCGATCCATCGCGGGATCACCATGCTCATGCTGCTGGTCACCTTCGTGACCTTCTGTATGGGTTTCCTCCAGACTCTCTTGACTCCCATGCTGATGGACCTGTCGAATGAGGAGGTTCTCGGTGTCATCCGTTCGGTCGCGGCCGTGGGGATGGTCGTGGCGAGCCTGGCGATCGGGATCTTCAACATGGGAGACCGGCATCTGAAGTACATCGCGATCGGCCTGGCCGGCAGTGGAGTCACCGTCATCCTCATGGGGGCGACGGTCAACGTTCTTCTCATCGGGGTATTCGCGTTTATCTTCTTCATGGCGTTGCCGCCGTTGAACACCAGTATCGAGGTGCTGGCTCGAGGGTCGATTCCCAACGAGACGCAAGGCAAAGTGTGGGGCCTGATGGGCCTGATCTCGCAACTGGGCTATATCGCCGCCTACGCCGTCTCCGGACTCATGGCGGACTACGTGTTCAATCCGCTGCTGGTGCCCGACGGCGCCTTGGCCGACAGTGTGGGTCTTCTCGTCGGAGTCGGTCAGTCGCGTGGAATCGGCCTGATGTTCATCGTCATCGGCATCCTGTTGATCGGAATCGGATTCGTGATACCGCGCGTGAAAAGTATACAGAAAATTGAGAACAATCTGCTGCGGCAGGCAGCGGAAACAAAGGGGTAGAGCAAATGTGGATTCTGGCTATTATCGGCATGGGAGTGCTGACGGCCACCGGACAGCTGGCCATAGGGGGCTTTTCGGCCGACTTCTCTGAGGTCATGGAGGTCATGCTCCTGCACCAGTTCGTGGTGACCCACGGTTTGGTCGCCGTCATCGGGTTCATCATGAACGTGCTCTACCCGAAGAAGTCGGCGGCGCAGTTGGGCTGGGCGACCAGCCCGTTCCAAATCAAGTACGGCTTCGCTCAGTTCGGTCTGGGTGTCATGGGTGTGCTGGCCATTTGGTTCGAAGGGAACTTCTGGGTAGGAGTGCTGGTGACACTCTATATTTACGGTCTGAGTGGACTGTGGACCCATACTCAAGAGATCATGAGAAAGCGGAGGGAAGAGGGACGGATCGACTGGGTTGAGGTGAGTGCCATCGTCCTGGACGTCGTTTACCACCTCGTTCTGACGTGGATGTCCTTGCAGATTCCAGGAGTTTGGAGCTTCCAGTGAGAAATAGGGATTCTCTATACTTTCGCTACATATTTAACGACCTCATTAAAAACAAGGGCGTCAACCTGTCGCTCATGGTGATCCTGATCCTCAGCGCCTTCCTCATGGCCACCGGATCGATGGTGATGGAACGCTTGATCGGATCGGTCAACCAGCTGTTCGATGAGGCCGAACCACCGCATTACCTGCAGATGCACAAGGGCGACTACGACCCCGCGGCCTTGGAGCGTTTCGCCGACGAGCACCCGGAGATCGACTCGTGGCTGATCGAGGACATGATCGGCATCGACAGTGCGGCCATCGCGTGGGAGCGCCCGTCCACCGACGAGTCGGGGGACATGTCGGAAAGCCTGATTGACAATCTCTTCGTCACGCAGAACTGGGATTTCGACTTCCTGCTCGACGAGTCGGGCGATATTCCCCGCCCGTCGGAAGGCGAGGTCTATGTCCCGGTAACCTATCAGGAAACCTTTGACCTCCAGACCGGCGACGTGCTGCGGATACGGACGGACTCGGGAATCGAGGAACTGACGGTCGAAGGTTTCGTCCGCGACTCACAGATGGCCTCGTCCCTGTCGGCGGCGACCCGGTTCGTCGTCTCCGACGACGACTTCCACACCTTGAGCGAAGCGGGGGGAGGTACTCCCGAAATCATCGTCGAGTACCGGCTCGACGACGTCTCGCAGATCTCGGAGTTTCAGGCCGCCTACGAGGGAGACGACAGTCTGCCGAAGAACGGTCAGGCCGTCACCTATCAGATGATCCGCATGATCAACGCCTTCAGCGACGGCTTGGTCGCGGTGGCGCTGGTGTTCGTCAGCTTCCTGCTCATCGCGATCGCTCTACTGAACTCGCGCTT